>JAABTK010000005.1 GCA_011389885.1 Gammaproteobacteria bacterium
GAGGATGGCGGCTACCGCGGCGTCCTGGCTTTCGAAGAGGCGCGCGGGGCCGGAGAATTTGAGGATGGATGCGTCCACGCCGGCGGTCTTGACCACGCAGCCGTCGAGGGCGATGTTGCCGTAGAGCACGGCGAGGCCGCCGTCCTGGCTGTAGGCGTGGGCCTGGTCGCGGATGCAGCCGTTTTCACGGTCGAGATCGAGAGTGGGGTAGCGCTTGTCCTGGCTGAAGGCGACCTGGGTGGGCACGCCGCCGGGAGCGGCGCGGTAGAAGTTCTTGCGCTTTTCGTCTTCGGTGAGGCGCACGTCCCAGAGGGCGATGGCCTCGCCCATGTCGGTGGCGTGGACGGTGGGCACGTCGCGATTGAGCAGGCCGGCGCGGTCGAGTTCGCCGAGGATGGCCATCACGCCGCCGGCGCGATGCACGTCTTCCATGTGGTACTGCTGGCTGCTGGGGGCGACCTTGGCCAGGTGCGGGACGCGCTTGGAGAGTTCGTCGATGTCCTTCATGGTGAAGTCCACGCCGCCCTCCTGGGCCGCGGCCAGTAGATGGAGGATGGTGTTGGTGGAGCCGCCCATGGCGATGTCCAGGGCCATGGCGTTCTGAAAGGCGTCGAAGGTGGCGATGGAGCGGGGCAGTACGCTGGCGTCGTCGCCTTCGTAATACCTTTTCGCCAAAGCCACGACCATGCGTCCCGCCTCCTTGAACAGGCGTTCGCGGTCCTTGTGGGTGGCCAATAATGACCCATTACCGGGCAGGCTCAGGCCCAGCGCCTCGGTCAGGCAGTTCATGGAGTTGGCGGTGAACATGCCTGAACAGGAACCGCAGGTGGGGCAGGCGCTGCGCTCCATGCGCTCCACGTCCGCGTCGCTGTTCTTGCTGTCGCCGGCCTCGATCATGGCGTCGATCAGGTCCACATGGCGCTCGCTGCCCTGCCACTGCACCTTGCCCGCCTCCATCGGCCCGCCGGAGACGAATACCGCCGGGATGTTGAGGCGCATGGCGGCGTTGAGCATCCCCGGGGTGATCTTGTCGCAGTTGGAGATGCAGACCAGGGCATCGGCGCAGTGGGCGTTGACCATATACTCCACCGCGTCGGCAATGATCTCCCGCGAGGGCAGGGAGTAGAGCATGCCGTCGTGGCCCATGGCGATGCCATCATCGACGGCAATCGTATTGAACTCCTTGGCCACGCCGCCGGCGGCCTCCACTTGGCGGGCTACCAATTGGCCCATGTCCTTGAGGTGGACGTGGCCGGGGACGAACTGGGTGAAGGAGTTGGCGATGGCGATGATGGGCTTGTTGTTGAAGTCCTCGTCCTGCATGCCGGTGGCGCGCCACAGGGCGCGGGCGCCGGCCATGTTGCGGCCCTGGGTGGAGGTGTGGGAACGGTATTTGGGCATCTGGCTTCTCGCTCGGTTGGGCTTTGGACGGAAACGGGTATGGTAACCCATTCGAGCCGCGCGGCCGCAAGGGCTTGCAAGGTCCGCCACGGGGCCTGGAGGGGCTGACCGCTGGGGGCGCTCATCGCTCCGATGCGGATTGGAGTCTTCTTTGATTTCTGCAGTCGGGTGACGGGGGTTGGTCTTTTCGCGCTTGATCGGAAAGCCGCTGAGCGTCGAGTCGCCGCAGATCAGATGGCGAACACGCGCAGGCCGTCAGTGTTCGGCGGTTCGCCCATTCTCCGTTGGTCGGAACGGGTTGGAACCGGGCCTTGACTGCATCTCCAAAAAGCGCTGCGGCGCCGAGCATCACGCCCTGGAGCTGGGCCCGCGTCACAACGCTGCCTCGCCCCACCCCCAGACCTGGGCGGGGTGCGCGGACTGGCGGTTATCATACAGCAGGCCGGGGCGTATCGGCAAGGCGATAAAACTGGGCATGATACGCGTTTTGCAAACCTCGGTTAACCGCCCATCCTCAGCCAGAAAGCCATCCAGGGGGCTACCCAAATGCTGTTCGCCCATCGGCCTATCCGCGCAATGATTTAAAGCGTTATCCGGCAAGTTGCAAATCCTCAATTGGCGTTTTTTATGACGTTTTGATGAACCCCTATGGCAAAACCAGGCTATCATCCCCAAGTGTAAAGCATACCCTGGCGCTCGGGCGGGGTCGGCGAGAGCGGACCGCCCGCCAATCGGCCTCCGGTGTGCGAATGGGCGGCATTCTCAATGGCCTATCCTATTGAGCTGTTTTCAAGTCGTCGCCAATGGTTTTTATCCTTGGCTGGTCGGCTTTCAACCGCTCTCGTCCCGGTTCTGCGCCGCTGGATGTGCGGTAAAAAATGCAGACACAGCGCATCAAACATGGGCGGAGTGTATCAATCATGGTACGCCATTGCCATGAGATTCTGACGTGGGCTACCCGGAAGACCAATAGGAGCGTCACGCGATCAGATTACTGTTCACGTTTGGCGGGAAAGCCAGCACAAATCCGGGTGCGCCGGCCTATTTGCGCCACCCAGGGCGTACCGGCTTTTGCCGCGTTTTCTATGAATGCCTATGAACCCATTGATAACGGAGAGAGGAAGATGAAACAGAGCTTGATGATGTCCATCGCGACGCTGTCCGTCCTATTGCTTACGGGCGGTTGTTCAAGCGAAGTCAAGGCTGGCGAGACCGGGACAGACGGCGGTATGCCGGGCGCTGCGGCCGAGTCCGCCGGGCAGCCTGTGGCGAACCTGAACAAGCTGCCGCCGTTCGAGCCCGAGGGCGCGGCCGGGGGGTTGACGCTACTGGGCGACATGGCGACGATCGGGCTGGCGGAGCAACTGGCGGATCGGCTGGTCGAGGCGACCTCGGTCGTCGGGGCCGAGGCGCGTAGTTTTGCTATCACGCAGGAACCCAACTGGTGGGAGTTTCAGGGGCAGGCAGTGGCCGTCTTGCTGGCTCAGCCGATGGGCGAGGCAAGGCAACAGGAATTCTTGCAAGCGATGGCCTACCCGCCGACGCAGGTGCGGATTGGGCTCGATCCGCTCGTGGTGGTGGTGCATCAGGACAACCCGATCACCGAGCGGGGGCTGACGCTCGCGGAGCTGCGGCGGGTGTTCGGGGCGTCGGATGCGGTCGAGCCGGTCGCGACCTGGGGCGACCTCGGCCTCACTGGCCAGTGGGCCAAGATGCCGATCAAGCCATACGGCCCGGATGTGTCGGCGGAGGTTTCGCGGCGCGTTCTGCAGGATGCGGGCTACAGCAACCGCGTCACCCGCACGCCCGGTTCGGCGCAGGTGTACGAATTGGTTGAGCGGCAGCGCGAGGCGATCGGGTACGGATACTACAGCTTCCTGAGCGCGGGGGTGACGGCCGTCCCGCTGGCGCGGACCGCAGACGATGAGCCCGCCGCGCCTTCCGCCGAATCGGTTTATCGGCAGGCCTACCCAATGGTCAACGCGGTCTACCTTTACCTCAACCAACCGCCCAATAGCGAACTCGACCCGCGCTACCGCGAATTGGTCCGGTTCGCACTCGGCCGTGATGGTCAGCAGTTGGTCAGGGATACCGGCTACATCCCGCTGCCGGCCCAGGCGCTGATGCCCCAGCGCCGCGAGCTGCTGGATTGAACCTTCACGCCGGTGTTATTTCACGGTCCAATCACACGAGCCGTGCGCCGCAAATAAGGGTTGGACGTGAACGGGGCGCGGTGGGGTAAAGGCTGTCCCGACCGCGAAAAACTATCGGGGCAGGGATTCCTTTGTGACTATAAAGTTGTCTATAAAAAAAGGGGCGCCTCGCGCAGGGGTCTGTCGGCTGGCTTGCGAAACCTCGCTGCCGTACGCTGAGCCAAGTCACACCAAGGCGCGGACCGCATCCGCCGCCGCAGGGTAGGCAGGGAACGGCTTTGCAGTTCACCTTTGGGCCATAGGCCAGAACCGAGGAAGAGGCATGCAAAAATTGGCGAACAGATTGGGCCTGCGGGCTGATCCCACGATCTTCTTCGTCTCCGCCGGTCTCAGTCTGATTTTCGTCCTGCTTCTGGTCGCGGCGCCGGGGCCGATCGGATCGGCTTTCGTGACCGGCAGCGCCTGGATCGTGACGAACCTGGGCTGGTTCTTCATCCTGGGCGTGAACGTCTGGCTGGGCTTTCTGATCTACGCCGCGATGTCGCGCTACGGCCACATCCGCCTCGGACCGCGGCTCGCGGCCGGACTACTCCAACCTGTCGTGGTTCACCATGCTGTTCGCCGGCGGCATCGGCACGGTGCTGATGTTCTGGAGCGCCCTGACGGTGGTGGCGGCGCTGTCGATCGTCGCCGGTCTGGACAACGGAGTCCGCCTGCTCTTTTTCTTTGAACCTCACCGCCGGCCTGCTACACTGAGTCCCAACCAGTGCGCCCAAGGAGGCCCCCGATGACCCGGGCGAGAAGCCAGCCAATCGATGCCGGAACCAGAGACCGCCGCCCTCAAGGTCGGCGAGGTCATCGTCTGCGCCGTTGCGCGCTATCTGCGCCCGGCCGAGGTCGAGGCCCTGCGCAAGGCTCGCGCTCACGCCATCCCCATTGCCGCTGAGGAAGGGCGATCATGCCGGCAACCCGATCAGCCATGCACACACTCCTTGCCCCCACCAACGACTACGTCTTCAAGCGGATCTTTGCCGAGGCCCCAGACATGCTGCGGGCGCTGATCAATGACCTTCGCCCCGATCTGCCCGACATCACCTCGGTCCACATCCTCAACCCCAGCATCAAGCCTATCGAACTCACCGGCAAATGCATCATCCTCGACGTGCTCGCGCGGGATGCCGAAGGCCACTGCTACAATGTCGAGGTCCAAGTGCGCCGCTACGGCGCCTGGCACAAGCGCGGACTGTTCTACCTGGCGCGCACCCTGGGCGGACAACTCAAAGCGGGCGAAGATTATCAAGAACTCCGCGCCTCGGTCGGCCTGCACCTGCTCGACTTCGACCTCTTCACCGCCACCGAGCAGCAACGTCGGCAGGCCCTCTGGCGCTTCGAGATGCGCGACGAGACCCAGCCCCAAGTCACCCTCGGGAACATCCTGCAGATGAACCTGATCGAACTCAACAAGGCCGACCGCCTCGGGCTGACACCCGGCCCGCTGCGGGCCTGGATCACCTTCTTCAAACACTGGCAAGAGGAACACACCATGGCCGCCGTAACCCACGAACCCGTCTTGCAAGCCATGGACAGCATCCGCGAACTCAGCGCCGACGAAGAGACCCGCCGCCTCGCCTTCGTGCGCGAACGGGCGCTGCACGATGAAGTCTCGCTCCTAAACGAGGCCAAGCGGGAAGGCCGCGCTGAGGTCCGCGCGGCTTAGCGCCGAAACCCAAAACGGGACCATGCGGCTGGAAAGCCTCGATGGGTAGCGGACCCGCGTCGTCGTTGAAATGCAGCCGTACCGAAAGATTGAGTATGGAAGACTTTGATGCGCTGTTTGCGAATCAAAAGAAGAGCGCTAAACCGAATCCTTGAGTCAGGGGGGTATTTAAACGCATGTGGCCACGCGATTCCATTTGCCTGCGGCCTTCGATATTGGATGTGCCGGCGATCGCAAAAGCGGTCCACGATCGCACCTGTCGCACGGGCCTCAACGCGCCGGGGTTCTGCGTGGTGAATGTTGGCGATTGCATGGATGCGGTCGCCTTCCGTCAACTGATGGTGGATTTGAAGCGCGAGATGGCGGAGGTGCAGGCGTCCGACACCGGCAGTGCCTTGGTCTACCTGTCGGCGATGCGGTTCGATCAACAACAGACCACTCGACCGCACCTTGACGGCGGCCCGGATGAATG
The DNA here is from genome assembly GCA_011389885.1 of Gammaproteobacteria bacterium. Lineage (GTDB taxonomy): Bacteria > Pseudomonadota > Gammaproteobacteria > Chromatiales > Chromatiaceae > JABBTK01. Next base: position 5,744 of record JAABTK010000005.1, read on the forward strand.
CCTGCTGATGTTGGGCTATGAACCGAGCGCAGTGGATTCCGAGCTGGAGATCGCGGACTACGCGAAATGCGCATTCGATCTTGGCCTGTCGCCCAAGGCGTTTATGGCCAAACACAATCCGATGTTTCGGGCCGGCCATGAATTGTTGCGGCCTTACTCTACACGCATTCCTTGCTTTGCGCGCACCGAGTACCGAATTGTCTGCATCAATAATTCATCGGCGCCGCTTGACCGGGATCGACCGCGGTGGCAGGGGACGCTGCATACGGCGAGGATTTTGACCCCCGATGAATCAAAACGGCGCGTCCTGAACTCGACCCTAATCGCCAGGGCGCCGGCCGGCACGCCGGATAAAGTCAGCGAATCGGAACAGCTCGGGTTTATCAATACGTCAGGTTTGATATAAGCTCGGCGGCGGCGGCCTGTATTACGTCGAGGTCGCCGCCGTAGAGGATGCCGAGGCGGTCCGGGGTGTGGCGGTCGCGATTGAGGGTTAGGCCGGCGGCTGCGGCGATCTGTTCGGCCTCGGGCGGCAGTTCGCCATCGCCGAACAGGGAATAGACGAAGCCCCGGCCGAGCGGCGGCAGGCCCTGCCAGGTTCCGTGATCCGCGAGTTCCGCCCAGGCGGCGACGAAGCCCGCGGGATAGCGGTCGAAGAAGCCGTTGGATCCGCGCAGGTGGGCCTCAATCACCCGGCCGTCGATCATCTCCAGGTTGCACATGCCCGTATAGCCATGCAGGAACCGGATCACAAAGGCTGCCACCACCGGCTCGCGCTCGCGCAGGTCCGCGCCCAGCCGCCAATACAGCGGCCGTTCCCGGTCGCGCTCGGGGCTGGCCAGGGTGTGGCCCTGCCACAGCGTCTCGCCGTTGCGCACCAGGCAATCGGTGCTGCTCTGCTCGCCCCGGAGCCGCTGGCACCAAAAGCTGCCGGCGCGCTCGGGCAGGGCGTTGGCTCGGGCGAATTCCACATTGAGCGACATGCCGGCGAGGTTGGTGATGGGCTTTACGATCAGCTCGGCCTCGGGCGGCAGGCCCATGGCCAGCGGGTCCACGCCGCAGGGGGCGGCTGGCAGCCCTTGGGCCAGGGCCAGGCGCAGCTTGTCGTAGAGGTAGCGGTGGGCCGGGTTCAGGCGCCAGGCCGCGGCGTCGCTGACGCCCACGTCGCCCGCGGGCTCGGGGCGGAATAGGGCGCGGCGTTCGGGCAGTACGCCATGAAAGGGCATTAGGTCTCCTCCGTTTTTTCCACTTGGCACAGCAGCGACTTAAAGGGCGGAAAGCCGCTGATGGGGTCAAGGTTGCGATCATCGGTGAGTTCGTTGATATTGGCCTCATTCCAGCCATGAAAGCAATGCACCACGCCGGGTTTGATGCGTTCCGTAATGTCGGCCCGAAACCGCACCCGCCCCCGCGGCGAGGATACCCACACCGGGTCGCCCTGATGGATGCCGCGTGCGGCGGCGTCCCGCGGATGGAGTTGGGCGCGGGGATGGGGGTCTTGCGCCAGCAGGCTGGGGCAATTGTGTTGCTGGGAGTGGGTGAACAGCTTTTGGCGCCCGCCGGAGGTGAGCACCAGCGGATAGTCGCGGGCCAGCTCGGGGCTGGCGAGCGGGCTTTCCGCGGGTTCCCGGTAGGTCGGGAGGCCGTCGTGGCCGGCGGCGATAAGCGCCTCGCTCGCGAACTCCACCTTGCCGCTGGCGGTGCGAAAGCCGTGCAACCGATACAGCCGGTCCGCATCCAGGTAGCCCTCTTCCACCATTTCTTCAATACGCGGGGCATACACGGTGACCCCGTCCGGGTTGGTATAGGCCGCGTGGCGAATGGCCGCGGGCAGGCCGGAGGCCATTTCGGCCCAGGAGGCCTCTAGGTCGCCGTGCCAGAATTGCTCGCCCATGCCCAGGCGCTGGCCTAGTTCCAGGAAGATCTCGGCATCCGGCCGCGCCTCGCCCCGGGGGGCCATGGCCTGATGACGATAGCGGATCTCGCCCTGATAGGCGCAGCCGGGGTAGGCGATGAGCGCCGGCCGCTCCAGGCTCATGGCCGCGGGCAGCACGATGTCGGCCTGCAAGGTGGCCGGGTTGTGGAAGAAATCGCCGGCGGCGAAGAAGTCCAGCGTGCCCAGGGCGCGTTCCATGCGTTTGGAATTGGGCCACATGGCGGTGTTGATGCCCATGGCCAGCAGTGCGCGCAGGGGTTGGGGGCGGTCTTCCAATAGGCAATCGGCCATCAGCATGGATTGGGCCGCGGGCCAGTAGCGGGTCCAAACCGGAAAGGTCTCGTCGCCGATGCGCGGCGGCAGTTCCTTAAGGCAGTGGTCGAACAGTTCGATGGGTTTGGGCAGGACCTTGTCGTTATAGAAGCGGTTGCCGCCTTCGCGGTCGATGTTGCCGGTGACCGCCGCGAGCAGGATCAGCGCCCGGTGGTTTTGAAAGCCGTTGCTGTGTTGCACCGTGGCGGTGGGGGAGAGGGCGATTTGGGCCGGCGACGCGGTGGCGAACAGCTCCGCCGCGCGCCGCAGGTCCGCCTCAGGGATGCCGCAGATGCGCGCCACGCGCGCGGGCGGAAAGCCTTGGATATAGTTCAGGAAGGCGGGCAGGCCATGCGCCCATTGGTCCAAAAAGGCCTGATCCTGCCAGCCGTTTTCGAACATCAGGTGATGAAACCCCAGCGCCAGCGCCCCGTCCGTACCCGGGCGGATCTGCAAGTGGATGTCCGCAAGCTCGGCGCTTTCGGTGCGGCGCGGGTCCACCACGATCATTCGGCGCCCCGCCTTGCGCCGATTGAGCGGGTGGCCGTCGAAGGGCGGGATGGAGCCCGCGGCGTTGGTGGACCACACCAGCACGCAGCGGGTCTTGGGCGATTCCACGGTGGAGGTGGTCTTGATCTTGTCGCCGAAGGTGACCTTTTCCGCCACCATAGTGGCCGAGAAGCAGCAGCCGGACTCGGTGAGGTAATTCGGGCTGCCGAAGGCGTGGGCCAGGCGCTGGAGCTGGGGCCGGGCCTCCTTGGTGTAGCCGGCGAAGAACCCGACCGCCGGTGCGCCGTGGCGCTCGCGCGCCTGGCGAAGCCCGGCGGCGACCTCATTCAGGGCCTGCTCCCAGCCGATGCGCTCGAAGCGGCCGGCGCCGCGCGGCCCGCTGCGCTTGAGGGGATACAACAGGCGGTCCGGGTGGTAAAGTCTCTCCAATTGGGCCTGCCCGCGCGGACAGTCCTTGGGGGCGTCCACCGCCATGGCGCGGCCGTCTTCATTCAGGGTGACGTCAATCGCGCAATTGGCGTCGCATTCGTAACAGGTGCTGCGTTTGCGGATCACTGGGGTCTCTGTCGGTCGATTAGGCTTGGCCGGATTCTATACCGCTGGCGCACAGGGCGCATTGAGAGAAAGCAACCGTCAACCAAGAATAGGGGATTTTATGAAGATCGATCATTTGAATGCGGAATTCGGCGTCGATGGCCAGGTGCGCTTCGTCGAGGGCAAGGGCGGGTTGGTGATGATTGAGGTGGAGAACGCCCACGCCAAGGCGGTGATTTCCACCTACTCCGCTCAGGTGCTGAGCTTTCGGCCGACGGCCGAACCCGAGGATCTGCTGTTCGTCAGCGAGCAGGCCTATTACCAGCCGGGCAAGGCGATCAAGGGCGGCATCCCGGTCTGCTGGCCCTGGTTCGGACCCGATCCGTCCGGCCAGGGCGGACCTGGGCACGGTTTCGTGCGCGCCCGCCAGTGGCAAGTGGCCGGCGTGCTCAGTCAGCACGACGGCACCACCTATATCCGGCTGGAGAGCGAAGACGACGAGGAGACCCGCAAGCTCTGGCCCCATCGCTTCACGCTGGAGCTGGAAATCCAAATCGGTCGCAGCCTGTTGGTCACCCTGGTCACCCGCAACAAGACCGACCAGCCGCTCAACATCACCCAGGGCCTGCACACCTATTTCAAGGTCGGCGACATCGCCAAGACCCGGGTGCAAGGTCTCGACGGCTGCACCTTCCTGGACAAGGTAGCGGACGGCGTGCGCAAGCAGCAGCAAGGGCCAGTGGTGATTGACGGCGAAGTGGATCGCATCTATCTGGGCGTGGAGCGGGAGCTGGTGATTGAAGACGACCAATTAGAGCGCCGCATCCGCATCGAAGGCACCCACAGCCGCAGTGCCGTGGTGTGGAATCCGTGGCGCGAAAAGGCCGCGGCGATGGGCGACTTCGGCGACACTGAATACCAGCGCATGCTGTGCGTGGAAACCACCAATGCCGACGAAGACCAGGTCCAGGTCCCCGCCGACGGCGAATACCGCCTCAGCGCTGAGTATTCCATCGGGCATTGAGGCTCGGTCGGGGCGCTACAAAAAGAACGGGAAAAGCGTCAGGTAGAGCACCAGCGCCACGGCCCCTAAATAGAAGACGAATTGAATCGGACCGCCGCGAAAGCGGGTCCAAAGGGTCTCGTGGGTCCCTTGCCGGCGTTGCTCCGCATGCTCCGCGCGGATGGCCGCGGTGCGCGCCTGTTGGTATTCGTCGATCACGCGTCGGGCCTTCGCCTCCTGGCTTTCGTCCTTGAGCCAGAAGGCCGCCACCGCCAGGCCCAGAAAGCCGGGCTTGGTCTCGTGGTACTCGATGCGGTGCTCGTCCAGCAGTTGGCGCACGTCCTCGGCCTCGTCCTCGGGGACATTGTTTAGGCGGAATAATAGTTTGGCCATAATGAGAACCGAAGTGTCAAACGCGAGTTTTATCCTGGATACGACCGGGTCAAACTCGCGTTTAACACTCCAAAAGTTACTTCCGCTTCTTCGGCGGCAGGAGGTCGGTGATGCTGCCGTCGCCCATCTCGGCCGCCATGGCGATGGTCTCGCTCAGGGTGGGGTGGGGGTGTACGCTTAACGCGATGTCCTCCAGGTCCGCGCCCATCTCCAGCGCCAGCACGGTCTCGCCGATCAGCTCGCCGGCATTGGGGCCGGCGATGCCGGCGCCCAGGATGCGCCGGGTCTTGGGGTCGAACAGCAGCTTGGTCAGGCCCTCGTCGCGGCCGATGCCTAGGGCCCGCCCGCTGGCGGCCCAGGGGAAGACGCCCTTTTCGTATTCCACGCCCTGGGCCTTGGCCTCGGTCTCGGTGAGGCCCATCCAGGCCACCTCGGGGTCGGTATAGGCCACCGAAGGAATAGTCAGCGGGTCGAAGCGGCTGGGGCGGCCGGCGATCACCTCCGCTGCCACCTTGGCCTCGTGGCTGGCCTTGTGCGCCAGCATGGGCTGACCTACCACGTCGCCGATGGCGAAAATGTTCTTCACGTTGGTGCGCATGGCGTCGTCCACCGGAATAAAGCCGCGCTCGTCCACCTGCACCCCGGCGGCCTCGGCCCCGATGAGCTTGCCGTTGGGTACGCGGCCCACCGCCACCAGCACCTTGTCGTAGGTCTGCATCTCTTTAGGCGCTTGCTTGCCCTCGAAGTCCACTACCAGCCCGGCCTCTTCGGCGCGGATCTCGGTGACCTTGGTGCCGAGCATGATGTTGCGATAGCGCTTTTTAATGCGTTTTTCCAGCGGCTTGACCAGGTCCTTGTCGCAGCCCGGAATGAGGCTATTCTGCAACTCCACGATATCGATTGCCGTGCCCAGGGCGCTATACACCGTGGCCATCTCCAGGCCGATGATGCCGCCGCCGATGACGAGCATTCTCTCCGGCACGTCTTCGAGTTCCAGGGCGCCGGTGGAGTCCAGCATGCGCGGGTCGTCGTGGGGGAAGCTCGGGATCTGCACCGGGCGCGAACCGCAGGCGATGATGGCGTGCTCGAATTCGATCACCTTGGCCCCCTCGGCGGTTTCCACCCGCAGGCGGTTGCGCGACACGAAGCGGCCGTCGCCCCGCACCACCCCCACCTTGCGCTGCTTGGCCAACTGCTTCAGCCCGCCGGTGAGGCGCTGCACCACCTGGTCCTTCCCCTGGCGCATTTGCTCGATGTCCACCTCCGGCTTGCCGAAGCGGATGCCCATCTTCTCCATCTCCCGGGTCTCTTCCAGGATCGCCGCCGCATGCAGCAGGGCCTTGGAGGGGATGCAGCCCACGTTCAGGCAGACCCCGCCGAGGGCGGCATGGCGCTCCACCAGCACCGTCTTCTTGCCCAGATCCGCCGCACGAAAGGCCGCGGTATAACCGCCGGGCCCGGCGCCCAGCACCAGCACCTCCGCATGCAGATCCACGCCGGTCTGGGCGGCCGCGGGCTCGTCCTGGGCGCCGGCCTCGGTCGCCGCCGCCGCAGCGGCCGGCTCGGCAGGCGCGGACTCGCTCTCCTCGCCGCCGTTGGCCCCCTCCGCCGCCTCCAGGGTCAGGATCAGGTCCCCCTCGGAGACCTTGTCCCCCACCTGGACCTTCAACTCGGCGACCTTCCCGGCGGCCGGGGAGGGGATCTCCATGGCCGCCTTGTCGCTCTCCAATATGATCATGGTCTCCCCCTCATCGATGGCCTGACCGACGGCCACGGGGATCTCCACGATCTCCACGTCTTTGAAGTCGCCGATGTTGGGGAGGGTTACGGATTGTTTCTCGGGCATGTCGGGTCTCTAGGTTGTGGAATCGGGTTGGATATTTGAATTACGCCACAGGCCAGCGAGAAGCCTATACGCGGTTTTGTCAGGGGCGTGCTTCAATAGATTAGACGTCTCAGCCAAACAATGCGATGTGATCCAAATCTCGTTGAAGCGTTTCAACACACTCACAAGCAGATCGAAGTCGCTTTCGGTGAAGGTCTTGGTCCGCTTATGGGTGCTGATCAGCTTCCTGTCCACCACGCCAACAACCAATAAGACCAGCAGATTTGTATCGATCAACAGGCTGCTAGCCATTTGCGCTCTCCCGAATCTTGATCTCCTTCACCTTGCCGGTGGCATCATCGATCCGCACGATCTTATACTCCCGCCGGGGATTCTGGGGCTGAAGGCCTGGAGAAGCGCTCGGCGTCTCATAATCCCAAGGTCCGGAAAACCCGATGGTTACATTCCAGACATTTGCCGGATCGTCAAAGGTAATCTCTTCCAACCCGATATTGCTCGAACTCTCATGGGCGAAGATGTCCGAAACATACTGAATAGCTTCTTTAACGACCTCTTTGACTTCCATAATCATGCCTGTTTGGTTGATTTCGGGATTTCGCGATTGTATTTTGTCCGGCTTAGTGTACAGCCCCTGAGCTATGCGGCTCAATTGCCAGGGCCTTTACTCTTAGTGAGGCGTGAATCCTCTTTTAGCTACGCGACGTACCCCTTAATGGCCAGCGCCGTGCCCATCATGGGCGTTTGCGATGGGCACGGCGCTGAAAGATCACACCAATAACCCACGAAAGGTGGAGCGCCTTTGCCCATCCTACGCCTTTCCTCAAAACGCTTTGCTCGTTCCCAAGGTCTCCTTGGGAACGCATGTCTTGCAAGCTCTTGCTTGCCTTAAGGATATTCGGGCAGCTAGATCTGTCAAGACTGGAGTTCCGGAGCTGGCGGCTGGGAACTAGACAAGTCTGTCAACCCAATATTCAGGCCTTCGATGTTGATGCGCAACAGCAACGATAACGATGTGATCATATTCTATAGCGTAAAGTAGCTTGTAGGGGAATTTGTGGAGAAGGCACTTGCGGATCTCGCCTTTTTCTACCGACCATGCTTTGGGGTATTTTGAAATCCGACGAGCAGATTTCTTGACTTCTTCCATAAATTGTAATCCGAGACCTTCAAATTCTATTTCATAAAATTGTTTCGCGTCATCTATTTCTCGCTTTGCGATTTCGGAAAAAACGACCCTCATTGCCAGTCCTTGAAAGCTTCTTCCATTGAGATGCCTTTGAGCTTCCCTTCGCGATAGGCCTTGAGGCGTTTTTCCGCTTCCTCTGTCCATATGGACTCCAATGTCGCATCCGGTTCGTCCAGGCTCTTCAACAGCCCTTCGACGATTGCAAATTTTTCATCTGCTTTGAGCTTTAGTGCTTCTTCGAGTAATTCTCTTGTGCTCATGTTCTACATGCCTCGGTTGTCTTCAGGTGTGTTATTAAAAGGCCTCTTTTCGCTCTCGGTGCTTACTCTTCACATCAGCTCTTGATCACCGCTTGGATGGGCGGGCGCATAGATCGTGAAACCGCCGTCATCGCTGGGTTCGAGGATTACTTTGATGTTCATTTCACGAGTTCTCTGGTTTTCGGGTTATAGTGTTGTTAGTCTATTTAGTTCCAACCAAGCTCGCACTTTCGATCCCCTAGCTGTTGGGCGACGCAAAGCGTCGGGGGTGCGATTGAAACCGGTGTGGAGCCTGCGTAGGATGGGCAAAGGCGCTCCCGCATGACTCGAAAAATACACCTGCATGTCCAGCGCCGTGCCCATCATGGGCGCTTGTGATGGGCACGGCGCTGAAAGATCACATCAATAACCCACGAAAGGTGGAGCGCCTTGCCCATCCTACGCCAAAACCTTCGTTAGCCCTGCCCTTCTTGGAATATACAGTTATAGTACGCCCCCAAAACCAAATACAGACACCGCCCTCCGAAAGCGGAGGGCGCGTCGTCTAGGGCCTCAGCCTCCCAATCTCAAAGCAGCATCCGCCGCATGTCGCCGAGTAGTTTAGCCAAAAGGGTGGTGAAGCGCACGCCTTGGACGCCGTCGATGACGCGGTGGTCGTAGGAGACGGAGTAGGGGAGCATGAGCTTGGGTCGGAATTCCTGACCGTTCCACACCGGTTTCATTTGCGCCTTGGAGAGGCCGAGGATGGCCACTTCGGGGGCGTTGACGATGGGGGTGAAGCCGGCGCCGCCGATGCCGCCGAGGCTGGAGATGGTGAAGCAGCCGCCGCGCATTTCATCCGAGCCGAGTTTGCCCTTGCGGGCGCGGTCGCTCATTTCGCCCAGTTCTTTGGCCAGTTGGAAGATGCCCTTTTGGTCCGCGTCGCGGATCACCGGCACCACCAGGCCGTTGGGGGTGTCCACCGCGATGCCTAAGTGGAAGTACTTTTTGTAGATCAGGTTTTCGCCGTCGGGGGCCAGGGAGGCGTTGAAGTCGGGCATCTGCTGGAGGGCCGCCACCGTGGCCTTCATGATGAAGGGCATGGGGGTGAGGCGCACTTCCTGCTTGGCGGCCTCGTCCTTCATGGACTTGCGGAAGGCCTCCATTTCGCTGATGTCCGCCTCGTCGAATTGGGTGACGTGGGGGATGTTGAGCCAGCAGTTGTGCAGGTGGGCGCCGCTGAGCTTTTTGATGCGGCCCAGGGGCTTGGTCTCGGTGTCGCCGAATAGCGAGAAGTCCACCTCGGGCAGGGGCGGCAGGCGGAAGGGGCCGCCTTGCCGGCCCTGGCCGGCGCTGGCCACGGCGCGCTTGACGAAGCCCTGCACGTCCTCCTTGGTGACGCGGTTCTTGGGGCCGGTCCCCTGCACCTGGAGGATGTCCACCCCGAGTTCGCGGGCGAAGCGGCGCACCGAGGGGCTGGCGTGGCCCTTGGAGCGGGACGCGAACTCCGTGATGCTGCCGCGCACCGGGGGCGGGGTGCGCTCCTTTTCGCCGGGCATGCGGGGCGGGGCGGGTTGGGAGGGCGCGGCCTTGGGGGCCGGCCTTTCCGGTTCGGGCGGCGGCTCGGGGGCCTTTTCGGACGCCTCCGCGGTCTCTTCGCCGGAGTCGCCGCCCGCGGCCGCCTCCAGGGTGAGGATCAGATCGCCTTCGTTGATCTTGTCGCCCACGGAGACCTTCACGGCCTTGACCGTGCCGGCCTCGGGCGAGGGGATCTCCATGGCGGCCTTGTCGCTCTCCAGGGTGATGATGGGGCTTTCGGCCTCCACGGTGTCGCCCGCGGAGACCAGCACCTCGATGATCTCCACGTCGGAGAAGTCGCCGATGGAGGGCAGTGTTACCTGTATTTCGTTGGCCATTGTGCGAACCCCTCCTTAAACCGTTACCGGGTTGGGTTTTTCGGGGTCCACCCCGTATTTTTCGATGGCCTGGGCCACCACTGCGCCGTCCACCGCGCCCTCTTCCTGGAGGGCGCGCAGGGCGGCCACCGCCACATAGTTGCGGTCCACTTCGAAGAACTTGCGCAGTTGGGAGCGGCGATCCGAACGGCCGTAGCCGTCGGTGCCGAGCACCTTGTAGCGGTTCTTCAGGTAGGGCCGGATTTGCTCGGGATAGGCGCGCACATAGTCGGTGGCGGCCACGATGGGCCCCTGCGCCTCGCCCAGTTGTCGTTCCACATAGGCCTTCTTCGGGTCTTCCTCGGGGTGCAGCCGGTTCCAGCGCTCCACGTCCTGACCCTCGCGGGTGAGTTCGGTGAAGCTGGTGACGCTCCAAATGGCGCAGGAGCAATCGAAGTCCGCCTCCAGCATCTCGGCGGCGGCCATTACCTCGCGCAGGATCGTCCCGCTGCCCAGCAGTTGCACCTTGCGCTTGCCCTTGCCGCCGTCCTGAAGCTTGTAGATGCCCTTGAGGATGCCCTCTTCGGCGCCCTTGGGCAGCGCCGGCTGGACATAGTTTTCGTTCATCACGGTGATGTAGTAGAACACGTTTTCCTGCTCCTGGAACATGCGGCGCATGCCGTCGTGCAGGATGATGGCCAGTTCGTAGGCGAAGCAGGGGTCGTAGGAGACGCAGTTGGGGATGGTGGCGGCGGCCATCACGCTGTGGCCGTCCTGGTGTTGCAGGCCCTCGCCGGCGAGGGTGGTGCGGCCGGCGGTGCCGCCGAGCAGGAAGCCCCGGGCCTGCATGTCGCCGGCGGCCCAGATCAGGTCGCCCACGCGCTGAAAGCCGAACATCGAATAGTAGATGTAGAAGGGGATCATGCTGATCCCGTGGTTCGAGTAGGCGGTGGCCGCGGCGATCCAGGAGGACAGGGCCCCGGCCTCGTTAATGCCCTCTTGCAGGATTTGGCCCTTTTTGTCCTCGCGGTAGTACATCACCTGGTCGGCGTCCACCGGGTGGTAGAGTTGGCCCACGGAGGAGTAGATGCCGAGCTGGCGGAACAGCCCCTCCATGCCGAAGGTGCGGGACTCGTCGGGCACGATGGGCACCACATAGCGGCCGATGGCCTTGTCCTTGGTCAGGGTGCTCAACATGCGCACGAAGGCCATGGTGGTGGACATCTCGCGCTCGCCGCTGCCTTGGAGGATGTTGTCGAAGGCGTCGATGCCCGGGATCTTCATCGGGTCGGCCTTCCTGCGGCGCTGGGGCAGGTAGCCGCCGAGTTCCTTGCGGCGCTCCTTCATGTACTGGATTTCGGGGCTGTCCTCCGCCGGCTTATAGAAGGGCGCGGCGGTGATCTTCTCCTCCGGGATGGGGATGTTGAAGCGGTCGCGGAAGGCGCGCAGGGCCTCGTCGCCCATCTTCTTCTGCTGATGGGTGATGTTTTGGCCCTCGCCGGCCACGCCCATGCCGTAGCCCTTTACCGTCTTGGCCAGGATCACGGTGGGCTGGCCGCGGTGCTCCATGGCCTCGGCGTAGGCGGCGTAGACCTTCAACGGGTCGTGGCCGCCGCGGTTGAGGCGCCAGATGTCTTCGTCGGACATATTGGCCACCAGGTCCAAAAGCTCCGGATACTTGCCGAAGAAGTGCTCGCGGGTATAGGCCCCGCCCTTGGCCTTGTAGGCCTGGTAGTCGCCGTCCACGCACTCCTCCATGCGCTTGAGCAGCAGGCCGGACTTGTCGCGCGCCAGCAGCGGATCCCAATAGCCGCCCCAGACCACCTTGATTACGTTCCAGCCCGCGCCGCGGAACACCGCCTCCAGCTCTTGAATGATCTTGCCGTTGCCGCGCACCGGGCCGTCCAGGCGTTGCAGGTTGCAGTTGACCACGAACACCAGGTTGTCGAGCCCCTCGCGGACGGCCAGGGAGATGGCGCCCAGGGACTCGGGCTCGTCCATTTCGCCGTCGCCCATATAGGCCCAGACCTTGCGGCCCCGGGTGTTGAGGATGCCGCGGTCGTGCAGGTAGCGCATAAAGCGCGCCTGATAGATGGCCATTAGCGGCCCCAGGCCCATGGAGACGGTGGGAAACTGCCAGAAACCGGGCATCAGCCACGGATGCGGATAGGACGGCAGGCCGCCGCCGTCCACCTCTTGGCGAAAGTTGTACAACTGCTCCTCGCTGATGCGGCCCTCCAGATAGGCGCGGGCGTAGATGCCGGGGGCCGAATGGCCCTGGAAGAACACCAGGTCGCCGTCCTGCTGGTCGTTTTGGGCGCGAAAGAAGTGGTTAAAGCCCACGTCAAACAGGGTGGCGATAGAGGCGAAGCTGGAGATATGGCCGCCGTATTCGGTGGTCTTGCGGTTGGCCTGCACCACCATGGCCATGGCGTTCCAGCGGATGAAGGAGCGGATGCGCCGCTCCATGGCCCGATCACCGGGGAAGCGCCGCTGCTTGTGCGCCGGGATGGTGTTCACATAGCCGGTGTTGGCGCGATAGGGCAGATAGGCCCCGGAGCGGCGGGCCTTATCGATCAGGCGCTCCAGCAGGTAGTGGGCGCGCTCGATGCCCTCGTGCTCCAGGACGCCTTCGAGGGCGTCCAACCATTCGTCTGTTTCTAATGGGTCGATGTCGGGTTGCTGTGCCATAGGGTTTTCCTGATTCCAGCTTTATCAGAGGCGCGCACGGCGGGATCGCCAGCCAGCGCGAAAAGGGCAATACTGTATATTTGATTTCATAATGAAACAAGCCCGGGCAGACCCAAAAAAAACGCGGGAGTCCCGCTTGCGCCGCCCCGACGGAGGTCAGGACGCTAGAATAGCGCTGCATGCTACGCAAATCCGCCGCAAGCGCCAAACCCGGCAACGTGGCCGATCCTGCGGCGGACCCGCAAGGATTTCGCTATGTGCTTAAAAATACAGTAGAAATCGGATTTTCCGCCAAGGCTTGGCGGGGCGCATTATTATTTCACTAAATGCTTAATCGCGCCGCTTCGGGGCCGCTCAATAACAATCGGGGGCGAAATGACTTAAACTTCGGGTAGCATCTAATGGAAGATCACCAGCCCATGTTAAAGCGATCGCCCCTGATTCTCGTGTTTCTGTTCGCCGCGCAGGCCGCGGCCCAGCAGGCCGGCATCCCCCCGCAGGCGCCGCGCGGCCAGCAGACCCCGGCGACCCCGCCGCCGTATCTGGAGCCCGAGGCGCCGCCGGCGCTCGCCTTGCCGCAACTGCCGGAGGACCTCCTGCCGCGCCGAACCCCCGGGCCGCGGTTCCGATTGAGCCGGGTGGAGCTGGAAGGCAATACGGTGTTTTCGGACCAGGCCTTGCGCGCCGTGCTGGCGCCCTATATCGGCGCGGCGGTGGGCAATGGAGAACTCGAAGCGATGCGCTTGGCGCTCACCCGGCACTATGTGAAGGCCGGGTATGTGAATTCCGGCGCCGTGCTGCCGGATCAGACCATCGCCGGCGGCGTGGTCCGTTATCGCCTAATCGAGGGGCGGCTTAGCGAGATCCGTATCGCCGGCGCCGGGCGTCTGCGGGAGGCCTATATCCGCGAGCGCCTGCGCGGTGACGAGGACGGGGTGCTGCACACCGGCCGGCTGCAAGTGCGGTTTCAGAGGCTGCTGACCGATCCGCTGATCGAGCGCCTGAACGGGGCCCTGCGGCCGGGCGTGGCGCCGGGGGATGGGGTGCTCGATCTGGAGGTGACGCGTGCGCAGCCTTACGGCCTTTCGGTCAGCGCCGACAATCACGGGGCCCCCAGCACCGGGGCCGAACAGATTCGCTTCGACGGCCAGCTCTACAACGCCACCGGCTTCGGCGACCGACTGGCGCTAAGCCTCAGCGGCAGCGAAGGCGATTGGGGCTTTAGCGGCTCTCTCGCGGCGCCGCTGAACGCCCGCGACACCCAACTGAACCTGTATTACGAGGAAAGCGCGGCGGATGTCATCGAGGCCTCGCTAAGGGCGGTCGAAATCGAGAGCGAGTTTCGCACCTTTGAGGCCGGCCTGAGCCACCCGCTGATCGACGACCTCGCGCGGCGGCTGGTGATCGGGGCCTCCATGGCGGTGCGCGAAAGCCAGACCTGGTTGCTCGGTATGCCGTTTGCGTTTTTCGCCGGGGTGGAGGACGACGGCAGCGCTCGCACCGCGGTGCTGCGACTGAAGCAGGAACTCACCGACCGGGCGGCGAATCGGGTACTGGCGTTGCGCTCCACCTTCAATGTCGGGGTGGACGCCTTCGACGCCACCCTCCACGACCAGGGGGCGGATGGCGAATTCGTCACCTGGGTGGGGCAGATGCAGTACGCCCGCCGCTTCCCCGAAAGCCGCTCGCAGGTGATCCTGCGCACGGACGTGCAATGGGCCGACGGTCCGCTGCTGCCGCTCGAACGCTTCGCGGTGGGCGGGGCCGCGAGTGTGCGGGGCTATCGCGAAAACGAATATGTGCGCGACAACGGCTACGCGGTGTCCCTGGAGTATCGCCACCCGCTGCTGGGCAATCCCTTTTCCGAGGCCGACCCCAGCCTCCAACTGGCGGGCTTTGCGGATCTCGGCGGGGCCTGGGACGATGGCCGATGGGACGAGCGCAGCGATCTCTCGTCCCTCGGCTTGGGCTTGATTTGGAATGCCCGCCCCTGGAGCGCCGAACTCTATCTCGCGCACCCGCTGGAAGACCCGGCGGACAAGCCGGATTACGACCTTCAGGACGACGGCATTCATTTCCGCCTCGCCCTGGAATTACTGTAGGAGTCCGTGATGAACCCGCCTCTGCTTCTATTCCCGCTCGCCCTGCTGTTTTGGATTGCGCTGCCGGCCATGGCCGATCTCGCGGCCATGGATGCGGCCTTGGAGCGCGGGGCCTACCGGCACGCGGCGGCGCTGGGCGATGCCGCGCTGGAGGCCGATCCGGCGCACGCCGAGGCGCGGCTGAAGCGGGCCCAGGCGCTGGCCGCGCTGGGCTTTGCCGATCGTGCGGTGCGGGACCTGGAGGCGGTGCTGCGGGCGGCCGAGTCGGGGGGGCTTGCCCGCCCGCAGGCGCAAGCGCGGGTGACCCTCGGGCGGGTGTTGGCGGCGGTCGGCCGGACCGCAGAGGCGCTGCCCTATCTGGAGCAGGGGCGGGCGGATGCCGAGCGGCTCGGCCTGGCCCGATTGGCGGCCGCCGCCACGGTGGAAATCGGCCAGGCGGTGATGCAGGGCGACCGGCCCGAGGCGGCCCGCGGGCACTTCGAGCAAGGCCTGGGGCGGGCCGCCGAGCTTGATGATCCGGCCCTGTCCGCCGCCGCCATGCTCGGTCTGGCCCAATGCGCCGGCGAACCGGCCTGGCTGCGTCGGGCGCTGGATCAGGCGCTGCAAGCAGGTCCGGCGCTGGCCCGCGCCGAGCTGCTGCTGCGCATCGGCCGTCAGGCGCAACACGCGGCCAAGCCGCTGTTGGCCTTCGAGGCCTTGAGCGGCGCGGCCCGCCCGGCGCAGGCCCTGGGGCAGGCGCGACTGGCCGCCGAGGCCTTGGGCCGGTTCGGCGCGCTGTATGAGGCCGAAGGCCGTAACGACGAGGCCCTGCGCTTGACCGATGAGGCGGTAATGCAGGCGCAATTTGAACGCGCCTCGGACCTGCTGCTGCGCTGGGAGTGGCAGCGCGGACGCCTGCTGCGGGCGTTGGGGCGGCGCGCCGAGGCGCTCGGGTCCTATCAGCGCGCGGTGGCGCATATCGAGGAAATCCGCGCCGACATTCCGATTGAATATCAAGACGGCCGCTCTTCGTTTCGGGTCACCCTGTCGCCGGTCTACCTGGGATTGGTGGATCTGCTGCTGGAGACCGCCGCCGCCCAGCAGGGCGAACCGCGCCAGGCTACCCTGCGGCAGGTGCTCGGGGCGATGGAAAAGCTCAAGACCGCCGAGCTTCAGGACTACTACAAGGACGCCTGCGCGGTCACCGCATCGGACCTCACCGAGCTTATGGAGATCGCGCCGGGGGTGGCGATCCTCTATCCCATCGTATTCCCGCAACGGCTCGAACTGCTGGTGCAGGCGGGCGGACGCATCCATCACCGGCGCCTGCCCGTGAGCGAGGCCGAATTGGATGCGCTCAGCATTCGCCTGGCCCGCGGCCTGCGTCCCACCGAGTCCGGCGTCCTGCGGCGATTCCCCGAGCGCTTCGCCCGGCGCCTGCATGAAATCCTCATTGAGCCGGTGGCTGCGCTGCTGCAACAGCACCAGGTGCATACCCTGGTCTATGTGCCCGACGGCGTCCTGCGCAAGATCCCGCTGGCCACCCTGTGGGACGGCGAGCGCTTCCTGGCCGAGCGTTATGCGGTGGCCACGGCGCCCGGCCTCACCCTGTTGGAACCCAAGCCGCTGCCGCGCAGCGGAATCCAGGCCCTGCTCGCCGGTCTGTCCAAGCCCGGCGGGGTCGTGGATCAACTGCCGGAGCGCTTCTACGCCGCGCTCGCGGTGGAGCAGATCGAACGCGAAGGCGGGCAGCCGGAGCCGCGGCTTGCCATGCGCGCCCTGGGCCGCGAGCCGAGCGCGGAACTGCCGGAAATGGGTCCAGACCGGCTGCGTCAGGTGCGCGGCATGGTGCAGCAGGCGTTGCATTTGCCGGGGG
This sequence comes from Gammaproteobacteria bacterium, assembly GCA_011389885.1. Lineage (GTDB taxonomy): Bacteria > Pseudomonadota > Gammaproteobacteria > Chromatiales > Chromatiaceae > JABBTK01. The sequence goes on from JAABTK010000005.1 coordinate 22,246, forward strand.
TGGAAGAGGAACTGAGACAGGTGGGCGAGGTGTTGTCTTCACGCACCCTGATGGACGATCAGTTCGCGCTCGATAGCTTCGAACAGGAGATGCAGCGCAGCTACCGCATCGTGCATATCGCGTCCCACGGGATCTTCTCCGGCGACCCGGAGCAAAGCTTCATCCTGACCCATGACCGGCTGCTGAACATGAGCCGCCTGGAGGCGCTGCTTAAGTCCGAACAGTTCAGCGACGCCCCGGTGGAGCTGCTCACCCTCAGCGCCTGCCAGACCGCCGAGGGCGATGACCGCTCGCCGCTGGGCCTTAGCGGCGTCGCCCTCAAATCCGGCGCCCGCAGCGCGCTGGGCTCGCTATGGCCGGTGTCGGACAATGCCGCCCGCATCCTGCTGCCGGACTTCTATCGCCACCTCAAACAGACGGATCAAACCAAGGCCCAGGCCCTGCAACAGGCCCAAATCGCGCTACTGAATCGCCCCGAATACCGCCACCCCGGCTATTGGGCCGCCTTTATCCTGATCGGCAACTGGCTTTAGCGTATGCTTCGCGTCTGAGAATAACGCGGCCCGCTTGCGGGTCGCTGCAACAACGCCGAAACCCAAACCGCGAGACCATTATGATCCGAGCCCTAAAGGCGCTCGCCCGCTTGCAGGCGGGCAACCAAAGATTCGTCGCCGATATTCGGGCCGGCGCCGCAGCCAGCCAACACCGCCGCACCGAGCTGGTTTCGGGGCAGAAACCCTTTGCGATCATTTTGGGTTGTTCGGATTCCCGCGTGCCGGCGGAGCTGGTGTTCGAGCAGGGCCTGGGGGACCTGTTCGTGATTCGGGTGGCGGGCAACATCGTGGCGCCGTCGCAGGTGGGCAGCGTGGAATTCGCCGCCGAGCGCTTCGGCACCCGGCTGGTGGTGGTGCTCGGGCATTCCAAGTGCGGCGCCATTTGCGCCACCATCGACGAATTGGAACGCCCCAGCGACAGCCGCTCGCCCAACCTCCGCTCTATCGTGGACCGGGTCCGGCCATCGGTGGAGTCCTTGCTCGAAACCGATATGCGTGACGACCGCGACACCCTGATCCACCACGCCGTGCGCGCCAACATCCGGGCCTCGGCGGCGCACCTGCGCCACGGCTCCGAGATCCTCGAGCAACTCATCGCACGCGACGCGCTGCTGGTGGTCGGCGCCGAGTACTCGCTCGAAACCGGGGTGGTGGATTTTTTCGACGGAATGCCCGACTGAACCCCTTCGAGGCGGCGAAGACTCGTACAGTTGCGCACAAGTATCGGCAACATCAGCGACTCGCCCGAAGGGAGCCCAAGCGATTTCGGAACGCAGAGCACACGGAGAACCGCAGAGGGCGCAGAGAAGAAAAGGTTTTTTCTTAGCGCCCTTTGCGTCTTGGCGAGATAGAGCCTTCGGCGCCGATCGACGCGTGCCAGGAATAGGCTGTGCCGAGGAACGAGGCGCATCGCTTGGACTCGTGCGGGACCGAGGCGAAATGGACCATTGAACCGCGAATGGACGCGAATACTCACTCTTAGGCCACTCTGTGGGCTGGCAGGCCGAATCAGCGCGGCGTTCATCCATGCCTTGACCCTGCGACGATTTTCCGCTCGACCGCGGACGGTTCAAACTCGCGTTTGGCACTCCGTTTGACGAACCGGCAACCCAGGCGCTTTCGGGGCGCAGAGCAGAACCGCGCAGCCCGAGGGCTGTACTCCAGGCGGCTAGGCGAGGCTGCGGCGGACAGGCAGCCCCGCCCTGGAACAGCGGAGAGACGATCAAGCAAAACCTCCTCCGCGCGCTCTGCGGTCCTCTGCGCCCTCGGCGTTCATAAAAACCGCTTGGCCCTGGGTTCTCTCTTTGCTCTATACTGTATAAAAATACAGTATGGAGCCCGCCCCGTGTCCGTCCCCGATGTCGCCCCGGCCTATGCCGAGTTGCACTGCCTGTCCAATTACAGCTTTCTCCGCGGGGCCTCGCACCCGGAGGAGCTGGTGCGCGAGGCCCATGCCCTGGGCTATGCGGCGCTGGCGGTCACCGACGACTGCTCGCTGGCCGGGGTGGTGCGGGCCCATCAGGAGGCCAAGGCCTGCGGCCTGCACCTGATTATCGGCGCCGAGGTGCGGCTGGAGGAGGGGGCGCACTTGGTGCTGCTGGCCATGGACCGAACCGGCTACGGGGCGCTCTCCGAGCTGATCACCCAGGGACGACGACGGGCCGCGAAGGGCGCTTATCGGCTACGGCGGGCCGACCTGGGGCAGGGGCTGGAGCGGTGTCTGGCGATTTGGCTCCCCGGGGAGGCGGCGGCCGGGCGGCCTGTGGAGGTCGAGGCCTTGGCCGGGCCGAGCCCCGCGTCGGCTGACCCTGGCTCGGGGGGGGACGGGGCGGAGGCGGGCGGCGTTACGCAGGCCGAGCGGCTCGGGGCCTGGTTGGCCGCGGGCTTCCCCGGCCGGGCCTGGATCGGCGTGGAGCTGCACCGGCGCGGCGGTGATCGGGAGCGGCTGGAGCGGCTGCGGGCCTTGGGCGCTGGGCTTGGGCTGCCGCTCGCGGCCTGCGGCGGGGTGCGGATGCATGTTCGGGGGCGGCGGCCCCTGCTCGACACCCTCACCGCCATTCGGCTGAACCGACCGCTGGCGCGCTTGGGCTGGGCGGCCCAGTCCAATGGCGAATGCCATTTGCGCAGTCGGGACCGATTGGCGCGTTTCTATCCCCCGGAATTGCTGCAAGAGACCGTGAAAATCGCCGAGCAGTGCCGTTTTTCGCTAGATGAGCTGCGCTATGAATACCCAGACGAGCTGGTCCCGGCGGGCCTAACCCCGGCGCTGCACCTGCGCCGGCTCACGGAGGCCGGCGCGCGGCGGCGCTGGCCGGCCGGCATGCCGGAGAAGGTGCGCGGCTTGGTGGAACGCGAACTGGGGCTAATCGCCGAGCTGCGCTACGAGCCCTATTTCCTCACCGTGCATGACATCGTGCGCTTCGCCCGCTCCCGCGGCATCCTCTGCCAGGGGCGGGGCTCGGCGGCCAACTCGGCGGTCTGTTACTGCCTGGGCATCACCGAGGTGGACCCGGCGCGCATGCAGATGCTGTTCGAGCGCTTTATCTCCAAGGAGCGCGACGAGCCGCCGGATATCGACGTGGATTTCGAGCACCAGCGGCGGGAGGAGGTGATTCAATACATCTATAACCAATACGGGCGAGACCGCGCGGCCCTGGCCGCCGCCGTGATCAGTTACCGCCCCAAGAGCGCGCTGCGCGACGTGGGCAAGGCCCTGGGGCTGGATGCAGATCAACTGGAGCGGCTGGCGGGCCGCATCACCGGCTGGGATCGCAAAGAGTTGGCGGAGGAGCGGCTGCGGGAGGCGGGGCTGGCCCCGGAGTCGCCGTCGGTCCGCCTGCTTTTGGAGCTTAGCGCCGAGATCCTGGGCTTTCCGCGCCACCTGTCCCAGCATGTGGGCGGTTTTGTAATTTCGCGCGGGCCGCTGTCGCGCCTGGTCCCGATAGAGAACGCGGCCATGGCTGAGCGCACCGTGATTCAGTGGGACAAAAACGACCTGGAGGCCCTGGGGCTGTTGAAGGTGGACTGCCTGGCCCTGGGCATGCTCTCGGCCATCCATCGGGCCTTCGATTTGATTAACGGGTTTTATGGGTGGCGGCGCGAGGAGGAGGGCCGGCAGCATAAAAAGCCCCACAAGACTGATCCCGAGAGCGCCGCCCGCCATCTGCGCCATCTTCGCCATCTTCGCCTAGTCCCGCCCCCGGGACCGCCCTTTGGCCCCGGCCGCCCGCTGGGCCTGCACAATGTCCCGGCCGAGGACCCCGAGACCTACGCCATGATCCAGCGAGCGGAGACCGTGGGGGTGTTTCAAATCGAGTCTCGGGCGCAGATGGCCATGTTGCCGCGACTGAGACCCGCCTGTTTCTACGACCTAGTGATCGAGGTGGCCCTGGTGCGGCCCGGCCCCATTCAAGGCGACATGGTGCATCCCTATCTGCGGCGACGCCAGGGGCTGGAGCCGGTGGCGTACCCCTCCGAGGCGGTGCGGGCCGTCCTCGGGCGCACCCTCGGCGTGCCGATCTTTCAGGAGCAGGTGATTAAGGTGGCCATGGTGGCGGCGGGCTTCAGCCCCGGCGAGGCGGACCAGTTGCGGCGTTCGATCGCCGCTTGGCGCCGTCGCGGGAGCCTGGAGCAGTTTGAGCAGCGACTCCTGGATGGCATGGTGAGTCGGGGCTATGCCGAGGGCTTCGCGCGCCAGCTCTACCAGCAGATCCTGGGCTTCGGCGAATACGGCTTCCCCGAATCCCACGCCGCTAGCTTCGCGCTGCTGGTCTATTGCTCCGCCTGGCTCAAACGCCACCACCCGGCGGCCTTCTTCGCCGCGCTGTTCAACAGCCAGCCGATGGGCTTCTACGCCCCGGCCCAACTGGTGCAGGACGCCCGCCGCATGGGCGTGGCGCTGCGGCCGGCGGATGCGGCCCAAAGTCATTGGGACTGCACCCTGGAGCGGTCCGAGGACGGGGCGCCGGCCCTGCGCCTGGGGCTGCGGCTGGTGCGGGGGCTGTCGCAGGCCGGGGGGCGGCGGCTGGCGCATGCGCGCCAGGAGGGGGCCTTCGCCTCGGTGACGGAGCTGGCCCGGCGGGCGCACCTGAATAAGGCCGACCTCCAGGCCCTGGCGGCGGCGAATGCGTTGGTCGAGCTCGCGGGCCATCGTCGCCGGGCGCTGTGGCAGGTCACCGGCATCGAGGACGCCCGGCCCTTGCTGCCCGACAGCCAGGAGATCGCCGCGCCGCTGCTCACGCCGCCCGCCGAGGGCCAGGAGATCGCGGCCGACTACGCCAGCCTCGGCCTGACCCTGGGTCGCCACCCGCTGGCCCTGCTGCGCGGACACCTGCACCGTCGGGGCGTGCGCAGCGCGGCGGAGGTGCGGGCCTGGACCCATGGGCGTTGCATCCGCAGCGCCGGCATCGTGATCACTCGGCAGCGCCCCTCGTCCGCCAACCAGGTCACCTTCGTCACCCTGGAGGACGAAAGCGGCCAGGTCAATTTGGTGGTCTGGGAGCGCCTGGCCGTGGCCCAACGGCGGGTGCTGCTCGGGGCCCGGCTGCTCGGCGTTTGGGGCGAGGTGCAGCGGGAGGGCGAGGTGGTACACCTGATCGCCCGGCGGCTGTACGATTATTCCGAACTTTTGGGCGAATTGAGCACCCGGTCACGGGATTTTCATTGACTTTCCCGAAATGCTCCAAAATCTGTGCGATCGCATCGCTTGGAGGTTGACCGCTCATAGCGGCTCGGGCAAAATCTGACAAATCATCAGAGCGCCTGCTTTCGGCAACTCTGGATCGAGGAAGAAGGATCGAGGACGCCAGCAGCACTCGGTCGTCTTTTTGGAATAAGCAGGTCAGGGTCTTCGACCAATGCATATCTTTGATTTGAATAGACAATCTTTTTTACCTTGGTCGATTGGCGGGCGCCTCTTCCTCCTCCTATGCCTTTTGGCCTCCGCCTGTTTTGGTTCCGCCGCCGCCGCCGACGTGCCCAACGAGTATCGCGTCAAGGCGGCGATGATCTACAAACTCTCCAAGTTCATCTTCTGGCCCCAAGACGACCAATCCCTGCTGCGCATCTGTAGCGTGGGGCGGGATGTCTTCGGCTCCGCCCTCGGCGCCCTGGAGGGCAAGCAGGTGCGGGGCGCCGCAGTCGCCGTGCAGCGGCCCACGGACATTCAAGTCGCCGCCGAGTCCTGTGATGTGATTTTCATCAGCGACGACCGCATGCAGGAGCTGGACACGATTCTACGCGCACTCGGCGGCCTGCCGGTGCTGACCATCGGCGACAGCGAGGATTTCGCCGAGCGCGGCGGCATCGTGGAACTCGCCAATCAGAACAACCGCATCAAAATCATTATCAATCAGACCTCCGCCAAGCTCTCGGGCCTCAAGATCTCGGCGCCCTTGTTAGATCTCGCGACAGTGATCGAATAACAGAGAGTCGAGCGTTATGCAAAGATTTAGCGACCTGACCCTAGCCAGCAAGATCCAGCGGGCCATTCTGCTGCTCACTGGCGGCGCCCTGGCTTTGGCCGCGGTGGTGTTCCTGCTGATGGAATACATGTCCTACCGCAAGGTTTTGGTGGATCATGTGTCGGTGGTGACCGACATCATCGCCACCAATTCCACCGCCGCGCTATCCTTTGATGATCGCGCCACGGCCGAGCGCCTGCTGGCCTCGTTGCGGGCCGAAGAAGACGTGGTGGGCGCAGTGCTGTATCAACGCGACGGGCACGCCTTCGCCGCCGATTTCCGAAACCCGGAGACCGGCCCCCCGGCGCCGCTGGACCTGCAACAGTGGGATGTGCAGGCCCTGGCGGCCGGCGCCAAGCTACATCATTTCGACCGTCATCTGCAATTGGTGGGACCGGTGCGGCTCGATGGCGAGCTGATCGGCTTCGTGCGGATCGAAACCACCCTGGACCGGCTCTATGAAGGGATGCTCGATTATCTGCAACTGCTGGTGCTGGTGTTGGCGCTGGTGATGCTTGCGGTGCTGATGATCTCCGGGGCCCTGAAGCGTCGTCTCTCGGGGCCGGTGGAGCGCTTGGTGAGCGGCATGCAGCGGGTGTCCGAGCAACAGGACTTCAGCCTCCGGGTGCCGTCCGCGGGGCGGGACGAAATCGGCCAGCTCACCGACGGCTTCAATCAAATGCTCGGCCAGATCCAGGAGCGCGACGAGCACCTGAGCCGCCACCGCCAGGAACTCGAAGAAAAGGTGGAGGAGCGCACCCGCAACCTGCGCCAGGTGACCGCGGACGCGATCAAGGCGCGAGAGATCGCCGAGGAAGCCAATCGGGCCAAGTCCGAATTCCTGGCCACCATGAGCCACGAAATCCGCACCCCGATGAACGGCGTACTGGGCATGGCCGAGCTTTTGATGCATGCGGGCGGCCTGACCGCCAAGCAAAAGAAGTTCGCCAGCAATATCTGGCAGTCGGGCACGGTGTTATTGGGGATCATTAACAATATCCTGGATTTCTCGCGCATCGAGGCCGGGCGCCTGGAGCTGGACGCCGCCGATTTTCATGCCGGGGAGCTGGTCGAAGAGGTGGTCGAGCTGCTGGCCGAGCCGGCGCACAAAAAGAAGGTCGAGCTGCTGGCGGTGACGCCGCCGGGGCTGCCGCTGGAGGCCAACGGCGATTCCGCGCGCCTGCGCCAGGTATTGGTGAACCTGGTGGGCAATGCCATCAAGTTCACCGAACAGGGCGAGGTGGTGGTGCGGCTGTACGACCCCGAGTCCGAGGGCAGCGGCATCCGCATGCGCTTCGAGGTGCGCGACACCGGCATCGGCATCTCCCACGAGGCCCAAGAGAAGATCTTCGAGGCCTTCACCCAGGCCGACGGCTCCATGGCCCGACGCTTCGGCGGCACCGGCCTGGGGCTCGCCATCAGTCGCCAACTGGTGAACCTGATGGGCGGCGACATCGACATCGAGAGCGAACCGGGGCGCGGCACCACCTTTTGTTTCCAGGTCGTCCTCAGGCCGCCGACGGAACGGGTTGCCGTCCACCCCCTGCATTTGCGCAGGGATCTGCATGATCTCAAGGTCCTGGTAGTGGACGACCAGCCCACCGGCCGGGAGTTGCTGCAAGAATACCTCTCCGCCTGGGGCATGCAGGCCGCCACCGCCAGCTCCGCGGCTCAAGCGCTGGAAATGCTCACCGGCGCCGCGGCCGCCGGCAATCCGTACGAACTGGCGGTGTTGGATCAGGAAATGCCCGACATGAACGGCATCGAGCTAGCCACGCGCTGCAGGCAACTCGACCTGCTGGAAGGCATCCCGCTGGTGCTCTTGAGCAGCAGCGGCCTAGACGAGGAGGTGGAGCGCGCCGCAGCGGCGGGCATTCATTCCCATTTGGCGCGCCCCATCCGCCAATCCACGCTCTATAACACCCTGGTGGGCGTGGTGACGGAAAACCCGGCCGCGGCCACCGGAATCTACGATTCCTTGCCCGAGCCTGGGATGCCGGATCGGCGCTTCAATGTCCGCATCCTGTTGGCCGAGGACAATCCGGTAAACCAGGAAGTGGCCTTGAGCATGCTAGAGATCTTCGGCTGTCAGGTCACCGTAGCGGCGGACGGGGGCGCGGCCCTGGACCTGTACACCAGGCAGCACTTTGAATTGGTGCTAATGGATTGCCAGATGCCGGGCATGGACGGATTCGAGGCCACCGAGGCGATTCGCCGGCATGAGCAGACCAGCGGCCGTTATGCGCCCATCGTGGCGCTGACCGCCAACGCGATGAAGGGCGATCGCGAACACTGCCTGAGCGTGGGCATGGATGACTACCTGAGCAAGCCCTTCGATATCGCCCAGTTGCAGGAGGTCTTGGCCAAGTGGCTGCCGGAGCAAGACCCGGCGACGGCCCCCGCGGGGCAACCTGAAAACAACCCCCGGTCCGAAGCGGCGCCGCAGGCGCCGCGGCTCAATCCGGCGGTGCTCAGCCAACTGCGCCGCCTCGGCCAACCCGGCAAGCCGAGCGTGCTGGCGCGCATGATTCGGCTCTATCTCGAGCATGCGCCCAAACAGTTGGGGCAGTTGCGCGACGCCATCGAACGCAGCGATACCGAAGGCGTGCGCGAGGCGGCCCATGCGTTCAAGTCCAGCAGCGCCAACCTGGGCGCGGTGCAGGTCTCTGAACTCTGCAACCGGGTCGAACAAGCGGCGCGGGACGGCGGCCTGGAGGGCGTAGAGGTTCTGTACAAAGACCTCGAACAAGCGATGTCTGCGGTCCGAATCGCCCTCGATCATGAATTGCAAAAGGAGCAGGAAGCAGAAGCACTGGCTGACGAATCGACGCCGCAACCGCCGCGCAAGGATCCCTGAATGCCCTTCACACCGTTGCATATGGGGCCGGGCCTGCTGATCAAGGCCGCACTCCAAGGCAGCTTCAGCCTGATGGTGTTCGGCTGGGCCCAAATCCTGATGGACCTTCAGCCGCTGTTCGTGATGTGGAGCGGGGCAGGGCGGCTGCACGGTTTCTATCACACCTATTTCGGCGCTACGCTGCCATGCATAACGACATGACCCCCTATTCCCCGTTCACCGAAACCAACGGCCCGTGGGGCGTAATCACTATCGAGCGCCTGCATCAGATCTGTATCTACTCGGGCCTCGTTGGCGGGGTGCTGTATTATGTCACGGTCCATCGGCTCGCCACCCGCAGGCGGGGCGAAACGAGATCCTAGCGAAATGCAGCAATGGATCTTTCTTGCCGTTGCCATTGTCAGTGAGGTAGCCGCAACTTCGGCATTAAAGGCGTCTGACGGTTTTTCGCGGTTATGGCCGTCTGTGATCGTTGTCGCGGGCTATGCCGCAGCGTTCTACTTTCTGTCGCTTAGCCTCAGGACGATTCCTGTTAGTGTGGCTTACGCCATTTGGGCCGGCGCAGGCATTGCGCTGATCGCCTTGGTTTCGTGGCTGGCTTTCGGACAGAAGCTGGATATTCCGGCAATCATCGGTTTGTTACTCGTTGTGGTTGGTGTGGTTATTCTCAGCACATCTTCCAAAATGGGTTCCCATTGGTAAAAAACGGAGGGGCAATGAAAAACAAATATGATTCATCGTGGGACTTGATAAAAAACGACGATGGAAATTCACCAGGCAATGAGGACGCATTCGACAAGATTTATGCCGAATGGGAAAAAAGATCATGGGAGTCATGGCTGCGCGCTCAGCTTAAATTCCCGTTTTCAGTAGAGCGAACGGATGATGACGGTGATGCATACTTCACGGACAGCGTCAAAGAACCGTTCAGACTGGGCCATGTCATGGAGGCTATGGATATCGAAACGGAGGACGAGCATTATGGGATCGTATTGCGAGTGAAGGAAGTGGAAAAGATCGGGCATGTTCCGCTTTGTGACGTTGAGGTAACGTCGAGGGGGAATGAAAATTTCTGGCCTGTCAGGGAATACGCCGTGTGGTTTGCTAATTCGCGATGATAGGTTCTCCCATAGCCGGGGATGGTGCGTTACGGCGCGCGGCAATGCGGGTGTTGAATTCGAGTTTCGTCGTTGGCGCACCTAACGCACCCTGTCGCGGACTGATTCGCCGTAGCGCGTAGGATGGGCAGAGGCGCTCCCCGGTCATTGGTTTTGGTCGCAATCTATCAGCGCCGCGCCCATCACCGACGCCTCCTGATGGATACGGCGCTGGAAGGTTGGCGGATTTTTGAGGGTTTGAGGGAGCGCCAAACGGCAGAGCCCGCGAAGGTGCCGTCACGGGTCCAAGAGCTTCAGTCTTGCTTGCTTCGGGCGTGCGCTCGTATTGCGCATAATGTATATTATGTTAAATCGTAAACGCCAGGCCGCCGGAGGGCGGATTTGAGATTCGTAAGCTCTGCTAGCGAAGCCTCGAGCCGGCTAAGGCCTCAGCCTCCAAAGTGCCTCGCGGAGGCTGAAGCTTAGCCGGTGTGAACGAAGCCCAAGCCCGGCTAAAGCCTTGACCGCCAGCGCATCCTCCCCGTTTTCGCAGCGTGCCGGGCAGGCATCCCCACGCTGGAGCGCAACACAAGCAAGCAAAACCGCCTGCGCGTTCTCTGCGGTCCTCGGTACCCTCTGCGTTCCTCCATTTGTGCGCAGGCGTACTAGTTTCGCGGTTGTTGGTACGGACCCCAGGTGCGTCGGGGCCATTGGCGGTCGCCGCTCCACCGGTTGGCGGGGTTGTCCTTGGACGGCTGCGAGCCGCGATATGGCGTCTCCGGGCGTGGCTGGGGCTGGTAGCGATAGGGTTGCTGCGTCCAGGGTGCGGCGGTGTAGCCCGGGGGGTTCGACGGCGCGTCGGCGGGTGGTTCGCTTGCGTTGCTGGAACTGGCTTCCGGGGTTAGCGTCGGGGGCGATGCAGGGTCGTCCGGGGTCTTCGCTGGATAATCGGTTTCCGCGCCTTCTCCGCTGGCGTCTGTGGATTCGCCCGCGCCGTCATTTACCTGGCCCGACAGGGTTTCTTCGTTGCCATCCGCTCCCGCCGCAGGTTGTGCGGATTCGGCCACCTGCTCGGGGGTTGGGACCTCGGGCTCTTCTGCCGAGGTCATTCGCGGGGCGCTCGACTGGGGTTTTGCGTCTGTCGGCCCTTCTGCGGCGGCCTCGGTTTCGGGTTTGGCCTCCGCGGCACTCGCTGGCGGAGCCGCGTCGTCGGCCGCAGGCTGCTCGGCCCCGAACCCCGGGAGCAGTTCCGGCATTACGCTTGCGCCGTCTTGCGAGCGGAAATAGGCGATGAAGGCGCCAAGGATGATCAGCGCGAAAATGAGCTTGGTGAGCAGCCCCCCGCCCCGCTTCGGCCCGGTCTCTGCGCTGGGCGCCGGCTGGGTGGCGACTGCCGCAGGCTCGGGCATGGGCATGGGCGCGGGCTGGGCCGATTCCGACTCGGGCGGTGTCGGGGGCGCAGCGGTTTCGGCGGGCGCTTGTGCGGTATCCGCTGGCTCGGCGGCCAGCGCCGGGGGCTCGGGTGTGCCGGGTTGCGCCGCCGCGGAAGACGCGGCTGCCGGCTCCGGGGCCTTGGGGGTCGTCGCTGCCGGGGGTTGCTCCGGGGCGGCGGCCGCCGCGGTGGCGCCGGCGCTCACTGCGGCCGCGCCGACGGCTGGGTTAGAGTCCGCTTGTTTTTTTGCCGCGACCTTCTTTTTGGTTGCGGTCTTTTTCTGTGCCGTCTTTTTCTTGGCGGCAGTCCCGGTCGCGGCAGTTTTGCTGGTCGTGGTGTTCTTTTGGGTTGCGGTCTTTTTCACCGCTTTTTTCTTGGCGACCTTCTTCTTCGCTGCCGGAGGTGTGGTTTTGGTCTGGTTCTGCTGATCCGTTTTGTCGTCGCTATCAGCCATGGGGCACCCCGTGTTTAGGTTTGCGCTGTTGCTTTGGATATGCATCCGCCCCTTGGGGACGGTGCGTCTTCAATCGGTTGCTTGGGCTTCATCTTAGGCTATTTTGGGGGATTCTTATACCATTCGCCAAGGCGATCAGCCGTGACTGAGCCCGCTCATGGTCTCGGTGAGCAGGTCGCTTGCGGTTTGCATGCCCTGCTTGAGGTTGCGATCGATCTCATCCAGGGTGATGCTGGCGGTGGCGCCCCGCCCCGCCGCCCAGTTGGCGACCACCGCGCAGCTGGCATAACAGATGTCGAGTTCGCGGGCCAGGGCGGCCTCGGGCATGCCGGTCATGCCTACGATATCGCAGCCGTCTCTCTCCAGGCGGTCGATTTCGCGGGCGGTTTCGAGCCGGGGACCCTGGGTGGCGCCATAGACGCCGTTGCCGACGATGTCGAGCCCGGCGCGGCGCCCGGCCTCAATCAGGGCCTGGCGCAGGGCGTCGCAATAGGGCTCGGTGAAGTCGATGTGGGTGACATGGGTCAGGTCCTGTTCAAAAAAGGTATGCTTGCGGCCCCAGGTGTAGTCGATGATTTGGTCAGGCACGGCCACCCGACACGGGCGCATGTCTTTTCGGATGCCGCCCACGGCGGCCAAGCTGACCAGGGATTGGATGCCGAGGTGGCGCAAGGCCCAAAGGTTGGCGCGGTAATTGATACGGTGCGGCGGCAGGGTGTGGCCGGAACCGTGGCGCGGCAGGAACACGACTTCGACGCCGTTGAGCAGGCCGTGGGTCAGGGGGGCCGAGGGTTCGCCGAAGGGGGTGTGGACCACTTCTCTGCGAGTGACCTCAAGACGGGCCAGTTTGGTGAAACCAGTGCCGCCGATGATTGCGATTTCTGCCATGCCGGGGGGTTCCTGCTGCGAAGATTGAAGATGCCGGCGATAGTAAAGAATTGTCCGCGACTTGAAAAGGCGGCAAGGCGCGAACACAAAAAAAACCGGACCCTGAGGGCGGCCCGGTTTTATGGCTTCGGCAGGCGATCCGCGACCGCCCTGCCCTCGCGCGATCAGAGCTTGTCGGCGTTGCCGGCCAGGTACTCGGCCACGCCTTCCGGGGTGTCTTTCATCCCGGTGTCGCCCTTGTTCCAGCCTGCGGGGCAGACTTCGCCGTGCTCCTCGGTGAATTGCAGGGCGTCGATCATGCGCAGCATTTCATCGATGTTGCGGCCTAGGGGCAGGTCGTTGACCACTTGATGGCGCACCAGGCCGGCGCGATCGATCAGGAAGGAGCCGCGGAAGGCTACGGCGCCGTTGGGGGTCTCGACGTCAAAGGCCTTGCAGATTTCGTGGGTCATGTCGGCCACCAGCGGATACTTCACGGGGCCGATGCCGCCGTCTTTGATCGCGGTGTTGCGCCAGGCGTTGTGGGTGAAGTGGGAGTCGATGGAGACGCCGATGACTTCTACGTTGCGGCTCTTGAACTCTTGCAGGCGGTGGTCGAAGGCGATGAGTTCGGAGGGGCAGACGAAGGTGAAGTCCAGCGGGTAGAAGAACACCACGGCGTATTTGTCTTTGGTGTGCGCGGCGAAGTGGAATTCGTCCACGATGCTGCCATCGCCCATGACGGCGGGTGCGGTGAAGTCGGGTGCCTGACGGCCTACGAGTACGCCCATAGTTTTTCTCCTGGGTTTGGTTGACGGGGTTAGACTAGATCTAAGCCCGCTTATGCTAACTGGATCGGCTAGCGGCTTCAACCAAAAAAAAGCCGATCCTAGGCGGATCGGCTGGGACAACGCCCCCCGTTCGGGGGCGGTCGCGGAACCCAATCTATGGGGGCGGGCCGATGACTCGGGTCGGCCTTGTTATGGTGGAGTCGTCTCCGTCGGAGTTTGGGGCCTACTGGCGGGCGGCGCTAAATACGCCGCTTTCTTCCAGTCGCGGCAATAGCAGATGCTGCTCGCGGTCGATGCGGTCCTCGATGGCCTCGAACAGTTCGTGGGATTCTTCCATGAAATCCGGGGTGAAGTTGAAGTCGCAATCCTTCAGCCACTTCTTGTAGTAGCCTTCGAACTGTTTGCGCAGGGGCTTCTCGCCGTTGATGAAGCCCCAGGCCAGGGATTTGAGTTTGGGGTCTTCGTGGATCAGCAGCGGCGGATAGACGCCCCTGCCCTCCTCGGCCATGTGTTGCTTCATGCGGTCGCCGAGCTTGCACAACTGCTCGTAGCAGGTCTTGGCGTTGGGTTTGATCCGCAACTGCTCCGGCTGCATCATGCCCTTGAGGTCGCTGATCATGTCCAACAGTTCGTTTTGGCGCTCACGGAATTCTTCCAACGTACTCATTGCGTAATCCTCCATCACCTTTGAACAGGAACCGCGCTTACGGGATCCTGTCGGGTTCGGTCAGGGTCTGTTGATCAGGGGGCGCCTAGGCGCCGGTACAACCATGATTACCTTCGATTTTGCCACAGCCCTGGTTGCGCAAGGCCTGTATTAGAAATCGGTAATATATTGTTTTTTCAGCGTTTTTTCATGGTAAGACAGTTTTTCCCATATTCGCGCCGGCATTGCAACCCCGGAAAAACCCTAGTGCGCCTGCGCATCAATAACGGAAACAACGCCATTTGGGAACGCAGAGAGCGCAGAGGACCGCAGAGGACGCGGAGGAGGTTTTGCTTGATCATCCTCGCGTTTCAGGGCGGAATGCCTGTCCGCCACTCCAGCGCCGCCTAGTCGCCCGGAGTAAAGCCCTCGGGCTGTGCGGGTTTCCGGTTACGCACCCGGGCCAAGGCGTGTACGCTCAGAGCCCGCAGTCATACAGGGGGGTGGACCAGCGAAGCGCATTCGCCGCTGAAGCCGCGGATGTCGGCTGCGGCGCCTATCCGATCTACGCTCTTGGGTTGGGCTAATGCGTGCCGTTAGCTTTCAATCGAAACGCCGCTCTGCGCCCTCTGCGGTTCTCCGCTTGCCCTGCGTTCCGAGGGCGCCTGGCCAACGGCTGGGTCAAATGGTATTGCGCAACATCAGCTCGTCCGGGTGCGGATGCAGGTAGTGCTGACGCTGGATGTAGGCATCCGGGTGGCGGCGGAAGTGGTGCCGCAACAGCACGATAGGCACGATTAGCGGTACTTGACCGATGCGGTATTGTTCGATCACTTCGGTCATTTCCTGACGATCGCCGTCGTCGAGGTGGTCACGCAGGTAGCCGAGCAGGTGTTGCAGCACGTTGGTGTGCTGTTTGCGGGTGGCGCGGTGCGTAAGTGCGGTCATTAGCTCGGCGCCGTAGTTCTCGGCCAGTTCGGCGAGGTCCATGTTGCCGGCCTCCGCCACCAGCCGCCCCATGCGCCGATAGGCGGCCTGATTGTGGGCCAATAACAGGTATTTGTGGTCGCTGTGAAAGTCCACCAGTTTGCCGGGCGCCAGCCCTTCGTGCAGCAATTGGCGCCAGCGGTGATAGACGAACACGCGGACGATGAAGTTTTCGCGCAGCACCGGGTCGCCCAGCCGCCCCTCCTCCTCCACCGGCAGCAGCGGGCGGGCGCGGAGGATCTCTTCGGCAAAGGCGCCGGCCCCCTGGTCCAGCGGGTGGCCGTTCTCATGATAGATCTTGACCCGCTCCATACCGCAGGAGGGGGAGCCCTTTTTCAGGATATAGCCGCTGATGTCGTCGATTTCGCCGGCGGTCTTGCGCCCATAGGCATGTAATTTATCGGTCACATCCAGCGCCGGATCCCGCGTGCCCGTGACATGCACCTGCTCGCCCTTCCGCACCAGGCGGATCGGTTGCCGCGGGATGCCGAGGCCGATGGCCACCTCGGGGCAATAGGGGATGAAGTCGAAGTATTGGCTTAAGGTGCCGTTGATGTAGGAGTCGCGTTTGTGGCCGCTGTCGAAGCGCACCTTCTCGCCCAACAGGCAGCTGCTGATGCCGATGCGGATCTTGCCGCCCTGGGGGATGTATTGGGTTTCCGTCATGGGGTTGCCCTCAGTCGAAGAATAGGCCGTAGGGCCGTTGGATGGCGTCGCACACCTGTTGCAGGCTGAAGCTGCGCCCGAAGCGTTGCGTCTCCCGGCCGTCGAAATAAAACAACAGCGTCGGTACGCTGAACACCTGCCGCTGGGCCGCCAGTTCGGGTTGCAGCGCTAGCTCGATCCTGCGCCGCTGGATGCGCGGGAACTCGCGTTGCAGCAATGCCTCCACCTTGGGCCACAGGGCCTGGCAGACGCCGCAGTCGGGGCCGGTAAAATACAGCGCCACCGCCGGGGCTTGGCGGATCAGGCGTTCGATTTCGGCGCAGTGGCTCATGGGTTGCGTTTTAGGCTGATTGCGGGTGCGAGGAAGTCCCCCTATGATGCCCACTTCGCCCTTTCGGTGGCAATGGCTTTTCCGCCCGCCCGATCCCGGTACAATACGAACAGGCTTCACTGAGGAGGAAAAACCATGAGAAAGCTGCTGGCCATAACCTTGATAACGGCCGCGTTCGCGTTGCAGGCGGCGCCCGGCTATGCGCCCCATGAAAACCCCATCGGCGAACAGGCCTTTTGGTGGGATCCGGATTGGTGGAACGAGGGACGGTTGGAAATACCCGAGAACCACCCGGTGCGCACCGCGCAGATCGAATACCCAAACGGCGACACCACCGTGCCCGCCCTAGTCGCCCGTCCGGCGGACGACCTGCCCTACCCCGCCGTCCTCTACCAGCATGGCCGTCGCGGGCTGGATGAGTTGGTGCAGCGGCAGGTGAAGCGCATCGCCGCGCGCGGCTTCGTGGTGCTGGCGCCGGATGTGTTCACCGCGCGCTTTATCGAGAAATTCCCCATCGAACACGACTACGCCACGGAGACCGACACCGCCGCCGGGCTGGACGTGCTGTTGGCGCGGCCGGACATCTCCACCACCCGCGCCTGCCTGGCCTCCCACACCCGCGGCGGCTACTTGGCGCTCAGGGCGGCCACCACCCATGGCCGACAACAGGACGCAGCGGCCTGCTACGTCGCCTGGTATCCGCACCTTCAGGATCCCAACGCCCCGGAGCCGATGCAGGTCTATCGCTACGCGTCCGAGGCGGACCAACTGGAGATCCCGCTGCTGGTGTTTATCGGCGATCAGGAACAGTACCAACGCCGCCGTTCCATCGAAACCGCCATCGCCTCGCTGAAAAAGGCCGGCAGGGACGCGCGCCTGATCGTGTATCCCGGCGTAGGCCGCGGTTTCGACTTCCGCCCGCCCCAGGTGCGCACCTTCGCGGATGATTTGGCCTCCAAGGACGCGCTGCAACGGGCCGCGGGCTTCATGCGTAAACACCTGGCCGGTTACGCTAAATGAGCATGGCGCGCGCCGAGATCCTGGTGATCGGTTCGGTGGCCGTGGACGAGGTCGCCGAGCTGCGGGAGCCGCTGCGGGCCGGCAGTCACAACAGCGGGCGTTGGAGCGGCCGCCGCATCGGCGGCGGCGCCGCCAACACCGCCATGGCCCTGGCCCGCGCCGGCGACCGAGCGCTGGTGGTGAGTGCGGTGGGCGCCGACGCGGAAGGCGCCGACCTTACGCGCAAGCTGGAGTCCATAGGCGTGGACTGCCGCTATATCAACCGCCATGCCGGCGAGACCACCCGCTCGTTGGTGCTGCTGGAGCCCGCAGGCGAACGCACCGTGATCAACCTGGCCCGCGCCGCTGTGCCTTTACCCGCGGGGCTGGCGAAAATCCCCGCCGCGGCCTGTTATGTCCGCAGCGCCGACCCGGCGCTCACCCCCGTGTTGGCGCAACGCGTGCAACACGGCGGCCTGGTGATGGCCCACCTGCCGCCGGTGCGCAAGGACTCCCGCCCGGCGCAGATCCTGGTCTGCTCCAAGGCGGACATGGACCAGCGCTTTCTGGCCGACCCCTTTGCCGCCGGAAAGGCCGTCGCCGGCGATGCCCTGGAGTGGGTGGTGGTCACCGACGGCCCCCAGGGCGCCGCCGCCTACGGCCGCCATGCCACGCATCAACAAAGCGCAACCCCGACCGAAGCGGTGGACGGCGTCGGCGCCGGCGACGTGTTCGCCGCCGGCCTGCTGCACGCCCTGGTGCGCGACCGCCCCATGCCCGAGGCCCTAGCCATCGCCGCCCAATGGGGCGCGGCCTCGGTGCAGTACGCCGGCGCCGAACCGCCGGCGGGGTTTCCTTGGAAGTTAGAAGCGGGTACGCCTGCGCACCGATAACGGAAACAACGCCATTTCGGAACGCAGAGGTGGTTGGCTGGTGATTGGCGGATGGTGGATGGTGCTTAGGCGAGTTCGGGGCTGCGCCAAAGCCGCAACCTCGAAAACCTCCCTCACCGGAGGTCGAGGCTTTAGCCGGGCCGAACGAAGCCCCCAACCCCGGCTAAAGCCTCAACCTCCAATGAATCCGCCTTTGCGTTATACAGCGCCTGCGTCCGGGGCGGGTATCTTTGAGGGGTTTCGGCAGCGCCTTTGCCCATCCGGCTATCGGTGTCGATCCGTGTTTATCTGTGGTTCAACTGAGTGGATGGTGCTTAGGTGAGTTTGGGGCTTCGCTCGCACCGGTTAAAGAGTCACAGCACTGCGGCAGGGTAAGACCCCAATACCTTGAATAATTGCGCCTTGTCTTTCAGCTCGGCGAGTGATTGGGCGACCACGGGGGCGTCTATGTGACCTTCGATATCGACGAAGAAGACATAGTCCCAGGTGCGGCGGCGGGAGGGGCGGGATTCGATGCGGGTCATGCTCACGCCGTGGGCCGCGAGGGGGGAAAGCAGGGCGTTGAGGCTGCCGGCCACGTTCTGGGTGGAGAGCAGTAAGGTGGTTTTGTCGTAGCCGGACGGGGCCGCCTTTTGCCGACCCACCACGAGAAAGCGGGTGGTGTTGTCGGGTTCGTCCTCGATATTGCCGGCGAGGACGGGGAGTGCGTAGAGTTCGGAGGCCATTTCCCCGGCGATGGCCGCGGCCCCGGGTTCCTGGGCGGCTAGGCGGGCGGCCTCGGCGTTGCTGCCGACGGCGATCTGCTCGGCATGGTGAAGGTTGCGCTCCAGCCAGGAGCGGCACTGGGCCAGGGACTGCTGGTGGGAGTATAGCCTCTTCACCGCCTTGAGATCGCTTTCCGGGCTCATCAGGTGATGATGGATGCGCAGCATCACCTCGCCGCAGATGTGCAGACAGGAGCCCAGGAACATGTCCAGGGTGTGGCTGACCATGCCCTCGGTGGAGTTTTCCACCGGCACCACGCCGTAGTGACAGGCGCCGGATTCCACGTCCCGAAACACGTCGGAGATGGATTCCATGGCCACGGTGGATACCGAGTGCCCGAAGTGCTTGAGCGCCGCGGCCTGGGTGAAGGTGCCCTCGGGGCCGAGAAAGGCCACGCGCAGGGGCTGCTCCAGGGCCAGACAGGCGGACATGATTTCGCGAAACAGGCGCGCCATCTCCTCGTCGCCCAAGGGTCCGGGGTTGCGCTCCTTGATCCGTGTGAGCACCGCCGCTTCGCGCTCGGGGCGGTAGAAATGCGCCGCTGTGTCCGCCGCCAGCTTGATCCGGGCCACCTCTTGGGCGGCCTCGGCCCGCTGGTTGATCAGGGCCTGAATCTGCTGGTCGATGCGATCGATCCGATCGCGGATCTCTCGCAGTTTGTCGTCGTCGTCTGCACTCATGGCGTTTCCGCTTAGCCGGCGGCCCCCAGGCGGCGCACCGAGAGCACACCCTCAATGCCGGCGATCAGGTCCAGGCAGTCTTGCGGCGGTTCCTTGTCCACGTCCAGCAGGGTCACCGCCACTTGTTCCTTGGAGCGATTCAGCATGTCGATGATGTTGAGCCCGGCGTTGGCGAGATCGGTAGAGATTTGACCCACCATATTGGGTACGTTGGAGTTCACCACGACGATGCGATGGCCGGCGCTGCGGGGCAAGTTGATCTCCGGGAAGTTGACCGAATTGGCGATGTTGCCGTTTTGCAGGTAGTCGCTCACCTGATCCGCCACCATAATGGCGCAGTTGTCTTCGGCCTCTTTGGTGGAGGCCCCGAGGTGCGGCAGGGAGATCACCCGCGGGTGGTCCTTCAGCCGATTGCTGGGGAAGTCGCAGACATAGCCGTAGAGTTTGCCGTCATCCAGTGCGGCCACCACCGCCTCGTCGTCGATAATGCCGTTACGCGCGAAGTTCAGCAGCACCGCGCCCTCCTTTATTAGGCGCAGCCGTTCGGCGTTGATCATGTTGCGGGTGGCATCGATCAGCGGCACATGAAAGGTGATGAAGTCGGACTGGGAGACCAGCTCGTCCACGCTGATGGCCTGGCGCACATTGGATTCCAGTTTCCAGGCGCTCTGCACGGTGATGGTGGGGTCGTAGCCGATGACGTTCATGCCTAGGGCGTGGGCGGCGTTGGCCACCTTGACGCCAATGGCGCCCAGGCCCGCCACGCCCAGGGTGCGACCGGGCAACTCGAAGCCGACGAAGTTTTTCTTGCCCGCCTCCACGGCCTTGTTAATCGCCGCGTCCTCGCCCTCCAGGCCGCGGGCGAAGTCCCAGGCCGGGCCGATATTGCGCGCGGCTATCAGCATCCCGGCCAGCACCAGTTCCTTGACCGCGTTGGAATTGGCGCCGGGGGCGTTGAATACGGCCACGCCTTGCGCGGTCATCTGGGGCACCGGGATGTTGTTCACCCCGGCCCCGGCGCGACCGATGGCCTGCACCGTGTCCGGCAGTTGCATGTCGTGCATCTTGGCCGAGCGCACCAAGATGGCGTCCGGGTGGGAGAATTCGGAGGAGATTTCATACTGATCGCGGGGCAGGCGCTCTAGGCCGGCCACCGAGATGTTGTTCAGCGTAAGGATTTTGTACATAACTGGCCCCGTTGAGGTTTGGCTTCGGCAACGGCCTCTGGCGTGTCCGGCGCGAGTCCGGGACAGGGGAGCGCCCGCTTAAACTCGCGTTCGACACGCCTTTGGCGACTAACCGCGGCGTTTTTCGAAGTCGGCCATGAACGCAATCAGCGCATCCACGCCGGCCTCCGGCATGGCATTGTAGATGCTGGCGCGCATGCCGCCCACCGAGCGGTGTCCCTTCAGGGTTACCAGACCGGCCGGCTTGGCCTCGGCCAGGAAGTCGGCGTCAAGGTCGGCATTGGCCAGGGTGAAGGGGACGTTCATCCAGGAGCGGCAGCTCGGTTCCGCCGGGTTTTGATAGAAGGGCGAGTTGTCGATGGCGTCGTAAAGCCTCTTGGCCTTGCGCTCGTTCACCTCGGCCATGGCGGCGAGGCCGCCGTTGCCCTTTAGCCAGGCGAACACCAGCCCGGCCAAATACCAGCCGTAGGTGGGCGGCGTGTTGTACATGGAGCCGTTATCGGCATGGGTTTTGTAGTCGAACATGGCGGGCGTGCCGTCCATGGGCCGGCCGATTAAGTCCTCGCGGATAATCACCACGGTCAGACCGGCCGGGCCGATGTTCTTTTGGGCGCCCGCGTAGATCAGGCCGAACTTGGAGACATCCAGCGGGCGGGACAGGATGGTGGAGGACATGTCGGCGATTAGCGGCACGTCGCCGGTGTCCGGGATATAGGGGAACTCCACGCCCTGAATGGTCTCGTTGGGGGTGTAGTGGACATAGGCGGCATCGGCGTTGAGTTGAAGATCGCCGGCGGCCGGGACGCTCATGCCGGCCTCGCCCGCGATGTTCACCGCGCAGAAGCGCTTGGCTTCGGCGATCGCCTTCTTGGACCAGGAACCGGTATTGATGTAGTCCGCGCCCTTTTTGCCCCGCAGCAGGTTCATCGGGATCATCGCGAACTGGCTGGAGGCGCCCCCTTGCAGGAATAGCACCTTGTAGTTGTCCGGGATGCTCATTAGCTCACGCAGGTCGGCCTCGGCCTGCTCGGCGATGGACATGAACTCCTTGCCGCGATGGCTCATCTCCATCACCGACAGGCCGGCCCCATGCCAATCCAGCAG
The DNA here is from genome assembly GCA_011389885.1 of Gammaproteobacteria bacterium. Taxonomy (GTDB): domain Bacteria; phylum Pseudomonadota; class Gammaproteobacteria; order Chromatiales; family Chromatiaceae; genus JABBTK01. The sequence continues at coordinate 44,018 of JAABTK010000005.1, forward strand.
TTCTTCCTGCGCCTGCTTCAGAACGGCTTCCGGCAGCGCGGCCGGGCCGGCGCTGAAATTGTAGACTCGGGACATAAAAGGTGTGCTCCCCTATGGGTTGGTTTTCTAGGTTCGGTGATTTTCGGGTCTTGAGGCCGGCTCGGCGATCAGCCGTGCCGGTCCAGCCAATCGGCCAGATCCTGTTCGGTTTGGAAGTCGAACAGGGCGTCGGCGAGGGCGTCCAATTGGTCTGCGTTCAGGGCGGTGACGCGGGTGCGATAGGAGGCAGGCGAATCAGCGATGCGTCGGTTTAACTGACGCCAAAGGATTTTTGTCTCTCCCTCGGCCTCCCCTTCCGCAAACACCTCTTGGTAAAACCGCGTATCTTTCAGCTCTACGTCCGGTAAATGCAGCATTTTGCGTATCTCCTCCCGCCCAAGACGGGGAAACTTGTAGATCAGCACCGTCTCCAACAAGCCGATGATCTGGCGTTGGTCCGCCTCCGCCGGGCAGGCCTCGACGCTGTGCCTCGCAATGCGTGTCACCAAAGGCCCGCTGGCCGGCGGGTCCGCCACGATCAGGCGCAACAGGTCCAAACCCCAATCCATCGACTCGGCCTGCTCCAGATCCTCCAGGTCGATCCTTTGGATCCAGCCCGCCTCGAACACAGGCCCGAAGGGGGTGATATCGCCCCTATCATAGGAGCGATCCGGGTACAGCACCAAGGCCCGCCAGTGTTTGATCCGTTGTTGGCGCAGGCTCAGCGCGATCCCGGCCAGCCAACGATAATAGAAGTCCTCGTCTCGATAAAACTGCGTCTCCCAAAACACGAAGGGCGCGGTTTCGTCCCCGGGCCAGAGCAGGCCGTCCAGGCGCGTCCCCACCTCTTTTAGCTCCAGGGAGCGCTGGGTGTAGCCTCTATCCTCTAGCCCCGCCAGACGGCACAGGATCTGCGGGCGGGCCGCGAAGATGCGGTGCAAGAGCTTATCGGTCTTCATGCGGATTGCGGTCCCAAGACACCCTACTCTTCAGGTGTTTCGCCCGCCTCGCCGTCTTCGGGGTCTGCGCCCTCTTCGTCCTCTTCGGCGTCATCCGCTCCTTCGAGGTACTCAATGCGCTCAATGCCCACCAGCCGTTCGTCCTGGCCCAGCCGGATCAGCCGCACGCCCTGGGTGTCGCGACCGAGGCTTGAGACATCGCCCACCTTGGTGCGCACCAGCACGCCGCCGTTGGTGATCAGCATGATTTCGTCGCGCTCGTCCACCAACACCGCCCCCACCTGCTGGCCGTTGCGCTCGGAGGCCTTGATGGAGATCACGCCCATGCCGCCGCGGCCGCGTAGCGGGTACTGCTCCACCGGGGTGCGTTTGCCGTAGCCGTTTTCGGTGACGGTGAGCACCTCGCAATCGTCCTGGGCGATGATCAGGGAGATCACCTCTTGCCCTTCGCCGAGCTTCACCCCGCGCACGCCGCAGGCGGTGCGGCCCATCATCCGCACGTCCTCTTCGTTAAAGCGGATGGCCTTGCCGGCGGAGGTGAAGAGCATAACGTCCTGGGAGCCGTCGGTGATGGCCACCCCGACCAGTTGATCGTCTTCCCGCAGGTCCACCGCAATGATGCCGCTGGTGCGCGGGCGGGAGAAGTCCACCAGGCGGGTCTTCTTCACCGTACCCGAGCTTGTGGCCATGAACACATATTGCTCTTCGCTGTACTCGCGCACCGGCAGCACGGCATTGATGCGCTCGCCCTCCTCCAGCGGCAACAGGTTCACAATGGGCTTGCCGCGGGCGTTGCGGCCGCCCTGGGGCAATTGGTAGACCTTGAGCCAATACACCCGCCCGCGGCTGGAGAAGCACAGGATGGTATCGTGGGTGTTGGCCACGAACAGTTGATCCACGAAGTCCTCGTCCTTGGTGGAGGTCGCGGCCTTGCCGCGCCCGCCGCGCTTTTGCGCCTGGTAGACATCCAGCGGCTGGGACTTGGCGTAGCCGGTGTGCGACAGGGTCACCACCACATCCTCTTCGGAGATCAGGTCTTCCAGGCCCAGATCCAAATGGTCGGTGATGATTTGGGTGCGCCGCTCGTCGCCGAACTGCTCCTTGATCGCCAGCAGCTCGTCGCGAATCACCGCCATCAGCCGATCCGCACTAGACAAGATGTCCAGCAGCTCGGCGATGGCCTGGAGGATCTCCTCGTACTCCTGAATGATCTTGTCCTGCTCCAACCCGGTAAGCTTCTGCAAGCGCAGGTCCAGGATGGCCTGGGCCTGTTTCTCGGTCAGCTTGTAGCCTTGGTCGGTGCGCCCATAGACGGGGTCCAGATCATCGGGCCGGGAGGCGTCGGCGCCGGCCCGCTCCAGCATCACGTCCACGGTTCCCGAGGCCCACAGGCGTTCCATCAATCCGGCCTTGGCCGCGGCGGGATTGGGGGCCTCGCGGATCAGCTTGATCACCGGGTCGATATTGGCCAGGGCCACCGCCAGGCCTTCCAGGATATGCGCCCGCGCCCGCGCCTTGCGCAGCTCGAACAGGGTGCGGCGGGTCACCACCTCGCGGCGGTGACGGATGAAGTACTCCAGCACCTGCTTCAGGTTCAGCAGCCGCGGCTGGCCGTCCACCAGCGCCACCATGTTGATGCCGAACACGCTCTGCATCTGGGTGTGCTGAAACAGGTTGTTCATCACCACCTCGGCCATTTCGCCCCGGCGCAGCTCGATCACCATGCGCATGCCGTCCTTGTCCGACTCATCGCGCAGCTCGGTGATGCCCTCGATGCGTTTTTCCTTCACCAGCTCGGCGATCTTCTCCAGCAGCCGCGCCTTGTTCACCTGATAGGGCAACTCATGCACCACGATGCGCTGCTTGCCGTTGTCTTCGGTCTCGATCTCGGTGCGGGCGCGCACATAGATGCGGCCGCGGCCGGTCCGATAGGCCTCGTGAATGCCTCGGGCGCCGTTGATAATGGCCGCGGTGGGCAGGTCCGGCCCCGGGATGTGCGCCATCAGGCCCTCGATGGAGATGCCCGGATCCGCGATCAGCGCCAAACAGCCGTCCACCACCTCGTTCAGGTTATGCGGCGGAATGTTGGTGGCCATGCCCACCGCGATGCCGGCGGAGCCGTTCACCAGCAGGTTCGGCGCCCGCGTGGGCAACACCTGGGGCTCCTGCTCGGAGCCGTCGTAGTTATCGACGAAATCGACGGTTTCCTTGTCGATATCCGCCAGCAACTGGTGCGCGATCTTGGCCATGCGCACCTCGGTGTAGCGCATGGCGGCCGGGGCGTCGCCGTCCACCGAGCCGAAGTTGCCCTGACCATCCACCAGCATGTAGCGCATGGAAAAGGGCTGGGCCATGCGCACGATGGTGTCGTAGACCGCCGAATCGCCATGGGGGTGGTACTTACCGATCACGTCACCCACCACGCGGGCGGACTTCTTGTACGGTTTGTTCCAGTCGTTGCCCAGCACGCTCATCGCGAACAGCACGCGACGATGCACCGGCTTGAGTCCGTCTCGAACGTCAGGCAACGCACGCCCCACGATTACGCTCATCGCGTATTCGAGGTAGGACTGCGCCATCTCGTCTTCAAGATGGACCGGAAGGACTTCTTTTGCGAACTCTGCCATTGAATCTGAATTTCCTGTTCCTGAACCCGGATAAACCCCGGCATTCTACCATACAAAAAGATGCGACGACTGTGCGCCGAGCGCATCGCCCGATTCGCACCGATCCTCACTCTGCGGTATCCTTCCGAAGTTCACCCCTACCCCAACCAAAACCCCAAGCCGAGCCATGCAAGAGACCTACAACCCGGAGCAGATCGAGACGGAGGCCCAGGCCCACTGGGCGGCGAACCGCACCTTCAACGTCACCGAGGACCCCGAGCGCGAGAAGTTCTACTGCCTCTCCATGTTCCCCTACCCCAGCGGCAAGCTGCATATGGGGCATGTACGCAACTACACCATTGGTGATGTAATCGCCCGCTATCAGCGCATGCTGGGCAAGAACGTGCTCCAGCCCATGGGCTGGGACGCCTTCGGGCTGCCCGCCGAGGGGGCTGCGATCAAGAACAAAATGGCCCCGGCCAACTGGACCGACTCCAACATCGAGTACATGCAGGGCCAGCTCAAGCGCCTGGGCTTCGGCTACGACTGGGAGCGCGAGCTGGCCACCTGCCGGCCCGACTACTATCGGTGGGAGCAGTGGCTGTTCATCCGGCTGTTCGAAAAGGGCTTGGTCTACCGCAAGAACTCGGTGGTGAACTGGGACCCGGTGGACCAGACGGTGCTGGCCAACGAACAGGTGATCGAGGGCCGCGGCTGGCGCTCGGGGGCGCTGGTGGAGCGGCGGCAGATCAGTCAGTGGTTCGTGAAGATCACCGACTACGCCCAGGAGCTACTGGACGAGCTGGATAACCTGGAGGGCTGGCCGGACAACGTGCGCACCATGCAGCGCAACTGGATCGGCCGCTCCGAGGGCGTGCAGATGGACTTCGGCATCGAGGGCTCGGACCTGCCTGCCGGCGCGGCTGGCGCGGCTGGCGAACGCCTGTCCGTCTACACCACCCGCCCCGACACCCTAATGGGCGTCACCTATGTGGCGGTGGCCGCCGACCACCCGCTGGCCAAGGCCGCCGCCGCGGGCAACGCCGAACTCCAGGGCTTCATCGAGGAGTGCAGCCACGCCGGCGCCTCCGAGGCGGACATCGAGACCATGGAGAAAAAGGGCATGCCCCTGGGGGTGAACGCCATTCATCCCGTCAGCGGCGAGCCGGCGCCCATCTATGCCGCCAACTTCGTGCTCATGGGCTACGGCACCGGTGCGGTGATGGCGGTGCCGGCCCACGACCAGCGCGACTGGGAGTTCGCCGCCAAGTACGGCATCCCCATCCGCCCGGTGATCCGCGCCGCGGACGGGGCCGACGACTCGGTTGAACACCAGGCCTTCACCGACAAGGGCGTGCTGTTCAACTCCGGCGAGTTCGACGGCCTCACCTCCGAACAGGCCTTCGACGCCATCGCCGGGTTCCTTCAGGCCCGGGGCCGCGGCGAAAAGCGGGTGAACTTCCGCCTGCGCGACTGGGGCGTCTCCCGCCAGCGTTACTGGGGCGCGCCGATTCCGATGATCCACTGCCCCGCGTGCGGCATCGTGCCGGTGGACGAAAAAGACCTGCCGGTGGTGCTGCCCGAGGACGTGGCCTTCGACGACACCGGCGGCTCGCCGATTAAAAAGATGCCCGACTGGTATCAAACCGCCTGCCCCCAGTGCGGCGGCGCGGCGGAGCGCGAGACCGACACCTTCGACACCTTTATGGAGTCCTCCTGGTACTACGCCCGCTACACAGGCCCGGACAACGCCGACGCCATGCTGGACCAGCGCGCCAACTACTGGCTGCCGGTGGACCATTATGTCGGCGGCGTGGAGCACGCCATCCTGCATCTGCTGTACGCCCGCTTTTATCATAAGCTAATGCGCGACGCAGGGTTGGTTGAATCCGACGAGCCCTTCACCCGCCTGCTGACCCAGGGCATGGTGGTGGCCGAAACCTACTTCCGCGAGGCGGAAAACGGCCAAAAGCACTGGTTCAACCCCGCCGAGGTGGAAACCGAGACCGACGACAAGGGCCGGGTGGTCTCCGCCACCCTGCAACAGGACGGGCAACCGGTGCGGGCCGGCGGCATCGAAAAGATGTCCAAGTCTAAAAACAATGGCGTGGACCCGCAGCAGGCGGTGGACCGCTACGGCGCCGACACCATGCGCCTCTACACCATGTTCACCTCGCCGCCGGACCAGTCCCTGGAATGGAACGACGAAGGGGTGGAGGGGGCCCACCGCTTCGTAAAGCGCCTGTGGAACCTCGCGGTGCAAAACGAGGCGGCCATTCGCGCGGCGGGCGACGCCATTCCCGAGCTGAACGCCGAACAGCAGAAGGCCCGCCACCAGATTCACGCCGTCCTCAAGAAGGCCCTGTTCGACTACCAGCGCCAGCAGTACAACACCGTGGTCTCCGCCTGCATGCAGATCGTCAACGTCCTGTATAAGCTCGGCGGCGAACCCGCAGACCGCAAGCTGCTGCGCGAAGGCCTGAGCCTGACGCTGCGCCTGCTCGCCCCCATCGCCCCCCATGTCACCCACCACCTGTGGCGGGAACTGGGCTATGGCGACGAAATCCTGGAGGCCGGTTGGCCGGCGGTGGACGAGTCCGCCCTGCAACAAGAGAGCGTACAGTATGTGGTGCAGGTGAACGGCAAGGTGCGCGCCCGCATCCAGGTCCCCGCCGACGCGCCCAAGGAGGCCGTGGAAGAGGCCGCCCTGGCGGATGACAATGTGCAAAAGTTCATCGGCGACGCCGCGGTGCGCAAGGTCATCGTGGTGCCCAACAAACTGGTCAATGTGGTGGCGAAATGACCCCGACTCCGTTCCGCTGGATCCTGCTTTCGAGCCTGCTGCTGACCCTAACGGCCTGCGGCTTCCAGCTCCGCGGCCAGGTCGAGCTGCCGGCGGGGATCAACCCGCTATTCGTCCAAGGCCTGGGCGAATACGATCCGATTTACCGCGAACTCAAGGCCCAACTCGGCTTCTCGGGCATCCGCATCGCCGAGACCCGGACCCAGGCCGGGGCGGTACTGGTGATCAGCGGCCGCCAGTCCGAGAAAAGAGTGCTCTCGGTGGACAGCCACGGCAAGGTGGCCGAATACGAGTTGCACGAATCCCTGAAGTTCGCTCTACGCAGCGCGAAAGGCGAACAGCTGCTCGCGGCCCAGCGGGTCAGCCTGAATCGGGACTATGTCTATGCCGGCGAGCAGGCACTCGGCAAACAGGAAGAGGAGCAGATGCTGCGGGAGGACATGCACAAGGACCTCGCTTCTGAAATACTCCGGCGGATGCAGATCGGCCTGGGGCAGTAAAGACAGAACGCGAAGGGCGCTGAGGAGGCGCAAAGGGCGCAGAGGATTCTTTTGGCTCAAGACCCAAAGGCTTAACGGTTTCAAAGGCAAACAGCATGGCAAAGATCGAAGGCTTTCGGGTCAGGAATTTCCGAGCACTGAAGGACATAACGCTCGGTCGCTTGTGGAATGCCCAAAAGGAGGAGCCGCTGACCCCAATGACCGCTGTGATCGGCAAGAACGGGGTGGGCAAGAGCACCCTGTTCGATGCCTTCGGCTTTCTCGCCGATTGCCTCAAATCGGGGGTCGAGGAGGCCTGTGACGCTCGGGGACGCGGCGGGTTTCAGCGAATCCGATCTCAAGGCGAACAAGGCCCGATCGAGTTCGAGATCTATTACAAGGAGGACGGCAATGCCCGTCCGATCACCTACGAGCTCTCCATCGAAGCCGATGAATACGGGAGGCCCTTCGTCCTGCGGGAAAGGCTCCGCCAGCGGCGAAAAGGCCAGAAGCACGGTTGGCCTTTTTCCTTTCTGATGCTCAACCGCGGTAACGGGGTGACCTGGAAGGGGGAGCAAGAAGGGCGTCAGGTCAATGAAGGAAGTGAAGAGTTCGATCTTTTCGGCTTCATGGAATCCCTCAAGGCCGGTGAGGCCAAGGATGAATCCAGGGAGACCGAATTGGTGGAGCTCGAGGATGTCCGCAAATTGGGGATCGCGACGCTCGGCTCACTGAAGCAACATCCCCGGATCTCCGCCTTTCGACGATTCATCGAAGGCTGGTATCTCAGCTACTTCACGCCGGATGCGGCCCGCAGCCTGCCCCTGGCCGGCCCTCAAAAGCACCTCAATATCCACGGCGACAACCTGGGAAACGTCGTGCAGTTCATGAAGCGAGAGCATCCGAAGCGTTTTCAAGGCGTCCTCAACCGTATTGCGGAAAAGATCCCGGGTATCGACAGAATCGACACCGAAGGGACCAATGACGGCAGGCTTCTGCTGAGATTCAACGATAAGGGTTTCGCGGATCCATTTTTCGCTCAACAGATGTCTGACGGCACCCTCAAGCTGTTCGCCTATTTGCTGCTGCTCGAAGACCCGACGCCGCCGCCTTTTCTGTGCGTGGAGGAGCCCGAAAACGGTCTCTACCATAAGCTCCTGGAGGCCTTGGCGACGGATTTTCGGGAACACGCCACCGGGCGCAAGGGAGGCTCCCAGGTCTTCGTCACCACCCATCAGCCATACTTGGTGGATGCGCTGGAGCCTAACGAAGTTTGGATCCTGGAAAAGGCCGTGGACGGTTATTCGTCCATTCGCAGGGCCAGTGAAGACCACGTTGTCCAAAACATGGTGGAAGAAGGGCTACCGTTGGGCGGGCTCTGGTACAGCGATTACCTGGATGCTAGATAGAGGGTGAAGGGATGCACATCGTAATTCTCGTGGAAGATCAATCTGGAAAGAGGGCGCTAGAGATCCTGGCACCCAAAATCCTGGGCGATAACCATACGCTCAAAATCCATCCGTATAAGGGGATAGGCCATATACCCAAGCACATGAAACCCGGAACGGATACGAGCAAGCGAATCCTGCTGGACAACCTGCCGAGACTCTTGCGGGGCTACGGCAAGACCTTCGCCAATTATCCCCCAGATTATCCCGCTGCGGTGATCCTGGTCTGCGATCTCGACGATAAGTGCCTGAAGACCTTCCGACAGGAGTTGTTGAGCATTCTCGATACCTGCAATCCTCGACCCGAGACCCGTTTCTGTATCGCCATCGAGGAGGGCGAGGCCTGGTTCCTTGGCGATATTCAGGCTATCCAGGCCGCCTACCCCCGGGCCAAGGCGCAGGTGCTCAATAGCTACGAAAACGATGCCATCTGCAGCACCTGGGAAACCCTCGCGGATGCCGTCACTCCGGGCGGCGCTCAAGGGCTGAAGTCCAAGGGCTGGCAGACGATAGGCACAGAAAAATCCGCCTGGGCAGCCAAAATCAGCCCACACATGCAGGTGGACGCAAACCGCTCGCCCAGCTTTTGCTATTTCCGCGACAAACTGCGAGAGTTGATCAATGACACCGGCGCTTGACCGAGCTCGAACACCCTCCGCGCCTCCTTTGCGACCTTTGCGTTATAGTCACACCCCATGCGCCTGAGATTCGAAGACATCCATCGTCATTTCAAGTCCGAGCTGAAGCCGGTGTACCTGGTCTCGGGCGATGAGCCGTTGCAACAGGGCGAGGCGGCGGATGCGATCCGTTCGGCGGCGCGAGCGGCGGGTTATGCCACCCGTGAGGTGTACGAGGCGGACAACAAGTTCGACTGGGGCGAGCTGAGCGCGGCGGCGAATAGCCTGTCGCTGTTTTCGGATCGGCGCATCATCGATCTGCGCGTGCCCGGCGGCGCGCCCGGCATCCCGGGCGGCAAGGCGCTGGTGGAGTACGCCGAGCGGCCGCCGGAGGATACGATCCTGTTGATCACCCTGCCCAAGTTGGACCGCCGGCAACAAGCGAGCCAGTGGTTCAAGGCCCTGGACCGCATCGGCGCCTTGGTGCAGGTGTGGCCGGTGGACGCGGGCCGACTGCCCCAATGGATCAACCAGCGCATGCAGGGGCGCGGGCTCCAGCCCGAACCGGAGGCGGTGCGCATCTTGGCCGAGCGGGTGGAGGGCAACCTGTTGGCGGCGTCGCAGGAGATCGAAAAGCTGTTGCTGATTCAGGGGCCGGGCGCGGTAAGCGCCGAGCAGCTCACCGCGGCCGTGGCGGACAGCGCCCGCTACGACGTGTTTACGCTGGTGGATGCCGCCCTGCAAGGCCAGATCGCCCGCGCCCTGCATATCCTGAACGGCCTGCGGGCCGAGGGCACGCCGGAGCCGGTGGTGCTTTGGGCGCTGGCGCGGGAGATTCGCACCCTAGTGAGCGTGGCCGGGGAGCTGGAAAAGGGCGCCTCGCCGCAGCAGGCGATGGCGGCCCGGCGCGATATTTGGGACAAGCGCAAGCCCCTGGTGGCCAAGGGCGCGCAACGGCTGCCCGCGCCGCGCTGGCGCGCCCTGCTGGTCCTATGCGCCCAGGCGGATCGGGCCATTAAGGGCCGCGAACGGGTCGATCCGTGGCTGTTGTTTCAGGACATCACGGCCCAAATGGCCGGGCTCGGGCGGCTCCCGGCGCCTTAGAGGCGGGATGGGGCGATGTCCGGCAGGGCGCCCCCGTAACAAGGCCCAGCCCATGCCTAGGTTGGCCTTTTTGCTGGTTATCAGCACCACCAGCGCATTGGGCTGGCCGCGCGCCACGGACATAAAGCGGAAGATGTTTTCCGTGGCCATCTGCACCTCGAATTTCCCGTGGGTGTCCCTGCATTTCTCTGAATTTCCCGAATTTTCCCATTTAGTAAAATGTCACTGTAATCCCCTTGTAGCCGAGAAGTTGAATGTAATGTAAACTACAGATGAGCAGCGTCTCTTTTAGCTGCTTTTGATCGCCGCCAGGATCGAGCAACGGAATGGTGGCTGGCCCCTTCTGCGGATTGCCATATACCAGATGTCAACTAACTCTATTGATCACGATCAACCGAGTGGACTCCGAGTCTGCCAGGTACTGCTCGGTAAAGGCTTCGGCGGCGCCGAACGTCTGTTTGTTGATCTGACATTGGAATTGCAGCAAGCCGGAGTCGATGTACTCCCAATTTGCAGCCCGGATTCCAGAACTGCCGCTGAACTCAAGGCGACAGGCACACACTGCGCTTTGATCCAGGAAGCCAGCTCCCGGGATCCGCTGGCCTCGTGGCGCATCAGCCGGGCAGTCGGCAAGCATGGCAGCCAATTGGTACACACACACCTGTCGCGTGCCTCCCGGCTGACATCCCGTGCTCGACTGAAAATCCCTCAGGTCGCCAGCATCCATAACTATGGCCGCTGGAAATACTACAAAGGCGCCGATTATTATATGCCGGTCAGTCGATACGGGGCATCGTACATTGAATCCCAACAGGTATCGAAAGACAGAATACAGGTCATGTCCAACTTTACCCGTATACCTGTGCTTGGTGATGCCGAGCGCGAACAGCTGTACATGGGCCTCGTAGTCGCCGTTGTATGCGGTCGTGCCGTTGGCGTCTGCAGCACCGCCGGTATAGTCGCGCTCTCTGCGGTCCTCGGCGCCCGCTGCGTTCCTAAATGGTGTTGTTTCCGTTATTTGTGCGCAGCCGTTAGATCAGCTTATCCACCACCTCCAGCAATTGCTGGGGCTTGAACGGCTTAGTCAGGTACTCGTTGGTGCCGCTGAAGCGGCCTTTGAGTTTATCGATCAAGCCGTCGCGAGCGGTCAGGATCACCACCGGAATTAGGCGATAGCGCTTATTGGCCCGAATCAAATCCAGCACCTTGTAGCCATCCAACCCGGGCATGATCAGGTCCAGTAGCACCAAATCGGGCTGCTGTTTTTGCAATTGGCCCAAGGCCTCGAATCCATCCCAGGCCTCCACCACTTGAAGGCCGGCGCCTTCGAGCGCAAATCGCGCCGCCTTGCGCGCCAAGGCGCTGTCATCCACCACCAGCACCTTTTTTTGTACGGCGTCCGTCGCCGGGCTTCTGACTGGGGCCGCCACCGGGCCCGGGTCTAACATCTCGGGTCGCGCCCCAGACCCTAAACCCTGACTGACGATATTAAAGTAGAAAAAGAAATCCTGAGCCAATATCACGCCGTCGGACTCTCGGCCGCGGGGACGCGCATGGTCGGAGGCGCGCGGCGGCTGAAAATAAAACAACACCTCCTTTAACCCCTGTAGGTGCTTAAGCGCCAGCCTGCCCTTTTTCTTGCGGTACTCCGGCGACAAGGCGCCATCGCCCAGCAGCTTTATCTTACCCCATCCCTCATCATCTCCAATCAGAAAGAACACGCCCTTCTGATTTAGCTGAACAGACGTTAGCACCATATCGAGAAATTCCCGAAGCCCCAATTTTCGATACATCTCATGCCACCGTCTGCTCGTCGGGCGCAGGTAGACTAAATACAACCTGCAGGCCTTTTTCGGCGGCGCCTTGCAGCCAAATCTCGCCGCCGTTTTCTTCCACCAACTCGCGGCAAAGCGCCAAGCCGACTCCGACGCCTAATTCGCCCTGGGTGCCGGCGCGCCGGAACTGCGCCCCCGGGGTGAATAATTTCTCTCGATCCGCCGCCGCCACACCGATGCCTTCATCCGCCACCGAAAAGATCACCCTGTCGTTCTCCGCGTGCGCCGACAGCTCCACCCGCCCCCCGGGATGACTGAACTTGGCCGCATTGGTCAATAGATTGCGTAACACCGTAGACAACATCTGGCGATCCGCCAGGACCTTCAGCTCATCCGCGCCCGGCGTGGTCTCGATTCGGGCGGCAACGCCCTTGACGGCGAGCAGCTCACGCTCCGCATCCAGCGCATCCGTCAGCGCGGTCTCGGCCAAAAGCTCGCGCGGATGCGGCGGCACACGCTCGGTTTGCTGGTCAGTCCACTGCTGAAGATTGTCCATCAAAAGCCCCAGGTTGAGCGCCGCATCTTCCGCCAAACGGGCATAGTCCTGCAAGGTCGCCCGATCCATGTCCTCCGCGCCCTCGACCAGGGCGCCGAGAACGCCCTGCAGGGCCGAGAACGGGCGCTTGAGTTCACTGCCGATCAGGCCCAGAAAACGATCCTTGGCCGCGTTCAGGCGTCGCAGCTCGCGTTCGGTCTGCCATAATCGCACCTGGGTGCGCACTCGGGCCTGCAGCTCCTTGGCATAAAAGGGCTTGGTGACATAATCGGCGCCCCCGGCCTCGAACCCCTCTACGATGCTGTCGAGGTCGGTCTTAGCGGTCAGAAACACCACCGGCACATATTCGACTCCCGGCATGGTGCGCATCTGCCGACAGGCCTCGAAGCCGTCCATTTCCGGCATCATCACGTCCAACAAGATCAAATCGAAGGCCTGGACGCGGCACAGTTCGATCGCCGCCTGGCCGCTGTCGGCGGAAAACAACCGATATCCGGCCCTGCCGAGGATGCTTTCGACGATTTCGATATTATCCGGCACATCATCGACCACTAAAATCGATGCCGTTGAGGTCTCGTCCATCACTGCACTCCGCTAGAATACAATTCGCTGCAAAAAAACATCGGGTCTAGGAAAGGCCCTTTATCGAGCCCCGAAGTAGAACAGAATCAGCGCCAATAAAACGCTTTCCAACCACACCGGGAGGCTCGCCAACACGCCGCTCAACCCGAATAATAACAACACCGCACTGGCCAGCAGCACCGCCAAGGCCTGTAAGTGACGCAGCCAGCGCAAACGCGCCCGAGGCGCTTGTTCCCGCGCCCGGCCGCCGCGTATCCATCGCCATAGCACACCGCCGAGATAGGCTGCGAGGATCGCCGAGGTGCCCACCACGGCCCCGTCGAACAAACGCCCTTGCATCAGCAAGGCGCCGAGGGTGAGCGCGAACACCACCAGGATCATCGTGCGCACCGCCCCCCTAGGCAGCCAAAGGGGGCGCTCTTCTTGTTCGATCAGGCCCTGTTTTTGCAGTTCGGCCTCGGTCTTCGGCGACAGTTTAACCATCCTGCGGGACGCAAAATAGTGCGCCAGCACGATCATTAAGGTCTCGGACATCAGTAGGCCCACGCCGTTGGCGAACATCAGTTGCTGTGCGGCGAGAAGCACGATCGACAGGGCCAGCAACGCACGCACGCTGCCCGCGGGCATGCCCAAAGGTCTAAAGGGTCTATTGTCCAACTGGCTCATCAGCAAGCCTCGTTAGTATGGTTGCGCCGAAACAACGGAAACAACCCATCCCGAGCGCTTTCGCCCCGCAGAGGGCGCAGAGTTGTCTCGGTTGCAAACGCTGAATGCAGATTCCAGCGCGATAAAAACAAACCAAACCGCAAGCGGCTTGCATGCACCACCCAGGCGCCGGGTGTTTCAAGCTTCAAACTAGGGCTCCCGCTCGAACCCCGGCAGGTGTTCATGGCACCAGTCGAAGGCCCGTTCCGCCCATTTGCCGATTACAATCAACCCGCCCAGCACGGCCATTACCGGCGCCCGCACGAAGACCACAAACAGGCCGCGCAAGAACCAGGGCAGGAAGCGACGCTTTTGCGCTGGCTGCGGCATCAGGGGTTGAGCGCCGGCAAGCGGCTGCGACGGGGTTCGGATCCCTGCGCGCCCGGGGCGCGGGGGGCCATGAACCGGGGCCGGAGCTGACTACGGAACGCCCGTTTCCAGGCCGCGAAGTCGCCGATCTCGCCGCGACCGTAGAGGGCGGTATCCAGGTGCTCCATCAAGCGCCGCATGGCCGCCGGATCGGCCCCGGCATGAATGCGCGTCAATTGATCCCCCAGACGGAGCATGGACGCCTGCGGCGCCACGCCGAGGTGCTTGTTGGCCAGAAAACGCAGCATATAGGCCCAGGTTTCGGGGTCGTCTTCGTGGTTCACCAGTCGCACGCAGAACCACAGCCGAAAGGACTTGGGCAGATGCCGCACGAAGATTTGGCGCAGCCGCTGCAAGCGCCGAATCGGCGACAACCAAATCAACAACAACCGCAGTTGCCGCCCGGCGAAACGCAGCGTGAAGCGGGTTTCTTCTTCCACCACCTGCACAAAACGCTTATTGCGTAGCCAGGCCAGCACCCAGAAACCCACGGTGAAGGCGAACACCGCCCCCAACGGCACCCACAACAGCCAAGAGCCGCTGCTGAGCGCCAGGTCGCCGAACCGGCCGGTGTCGCCCGGCTCGCCGGCGACCACCAATTGCCGGATCGGCGTCGATACGGTCTCCCAGCGTTCGGTGTCCACGTTCCACCAACCGATGCGCAGCCCGGGGATCTGCACCCGTCCGCCGTGCAACGGCACCAGGGTAAAGGTCTCGGTGCGCTGGCCAAGCAGGTATTTGCCGTCCCCCGAGATCTGTCCCTCGACTGCGGAGTCCTCTCGATACAGGCGGTAGTCCGGGCCCTTGATGACGGATTCCAGGGACGGCAACTGCGCCCCCGTGGCGCCCACCGCGGACAACTCCACCACCAAGGAGACCGGCTTGCCCGCCGCAGGATTCTCGGCGTTTTGCAGGAAGGACCGCAACTCCAAACCATGCAGCGGCAACCAGCTATAGTCTTCGTTCGCTTGTGCGGGCCTGACGTTCAACACCAAAGGCGAAGGCGCGCCGGCGTCGAAATCTGCGCCGTCGCGATGGGTTCCGGTGACCGTAATCGGCGGCAACATCTGGTTGCCCGGGCGCAACGGCGTCATCGCATAGCGATACTCATTGAGCACCTCCTCGCCCTGCATGCGCGTCACCGGCCCGTCGAGTTTCTTGAACAGTACGTCACCGCCCGGCATTTGCGGGGTGAGGGTGGCGAGGTTGTCACCGCTGAGCACGCGTAGCGTGAGCACCACCGGCTGTTGCACAAAGGGTCGCGTGTCGGCCAAGCGGACCTCTACCCGCGGCGCCGAGCGGGCCGCGGACTGGGGGTTATGACCGCTTTGCCCATAGGGGGCGCCTTGAGGCGTCCAGTGCGTCTGCCCCCGGGGTTGCTGCGGCGCCTGCTCGGGCGGCGCGCCCCATGGGTTCTGCGGCTGTCCGCCCCAGGGCTGCTGCCGGCCGGGCGGGGCCGGCCAGCGCGCGCCGGGCCAGCCGCCTTGTGAGGGCCAGCCTGGGTAACCGGTCTGTGCGCCCTGATTGGGTTGCTGCTGCGGCGCGGGCTGGGCCGCGGGTTGTTGCGGCGCCTGATAGGGATAGCCCCAGGGGCGAGGCTGATAGTATTGACCGCTGGCCTGGGTGACCGCCCCGATCCCTAGCCACAGCCCCAGCAGACAGGCGAGGGCGCCGGTCATCGCATCTCGATGCTTCACCTTTTTCTCCTCTACCACGGCCTGACCTCCCGCAACGGTATTCCTTGCCCTTGTTGCTGGATCAGGCGCCTTTCTTCCAGCATGAACTGATTACGCAGCAAATGGGCCGGATCACCCTCGATCTGTTGCAGCCATTGCTCCATTAACTGCGCGCGACCGCCGCCGGGGTCGGCGTGCTCCATAAATGGCTCGCCGCCGAGGCGTTCCGATTCCAGACCCGCCGCCTCACCCAATTGGTCGAATTGCTCCGCCGCCTCTTTGCCCTGACCCGGGCTCGGCGGCGGCAGTCGCGGCGGCGGGGCCAGCGCGGCCTCCCCGCCGGTGTCCTCCGGGGGCTTGTCGCCCGCCTCCGCGGCGGCTTCATCCGGCTGCTCGCCCTGGTCCGTTGGCGCCGTATTCGACTGCCCTCCCTGATCCGTTTGCGCTTCGCCCGTATCCTCCTGCGCGGCCTTGGCCTCGGGCGCCTCCCCTGCGTCGCCCTCGCTATCGGGCTGCTCTTGCTCGCCCTGCTCCGGCCCCGCTTCAGCGGGGGTCGCGTCCTCGCCGGGCTCGGCGTCAGGCCCTTCACGCTCGTCTCCGCCGACATCCTCGGTCCGCTCTTGTTCGCCGCCTTGGTCCTGTTCGGCTTCGGGCTCCTGCTGTTCGCCGGATTCGCCTTGGTCTGGTTGCGCCTCTTGGTCTTCGCCCTGCTCCGGCTCTTGCGCGTCCTTGTCACCCGCTTCGGGCTCGGATTCCTGGCTGCTCGATGGCTCCGAGTCCTGGTTCTGCTCGCCCTCCTGCGATTCTTCGCGCTCTTCCTGATCGCCCTCCTGGGGCTCTTGCTGCGGCTCCCCGCCGGCGCCGCCGCTGGATTCTCGCTGCGACTCGGAATCAGAGTCGGATTTTTGTTCGGATTCGGATTCCGAATCGCCGGACTGCTGTTGCTCGGATTCTTGCTGTTCTTCCGACTGTTGCGCCTCGGATTCTTGTTGTTCCTCGGACTGCTGTTCTTCGGACTGCGGTTGAGATTCCTGCTCTTGTTCTTGTTGCTCCTCCTTTTCTTCTTCCTTTTTCTGCTCCTCCTTTCTTTGCTCTTCTTTCTCCTTTTCCAGCTCTTCCAGCGCGACGGGGTCGGTCTCCGCCAGCATCGCCCGGGCTAGACCGAGATTATAGCGGGCATCCAAGTGGCCGGGTTCGCGCTTCAGCACCTCGTCATAGGCGCGGATGGCCGCCGCGTAGTCGCCCGCCTGAAAGCGGGCGTTCCCGAGGTTGTAGCGGGCATCGCTCAGCACGGCTTGACGCTGCACCGTCGCAAAGGCCTCGGCCGCGGCCTGATAGGCGCCGGCCTCATACAGCGCCACCCCCTGGCGGTAGGGGTCCTGAAAGCGCTGCGCCGCCTCTTCGAACGCGCCTTGGCGGAACGCGAGCACGCCCTGTTGCGCCTCGTTCAACAGCCACTCCTGCGCCAGGCCGCGCCAATCGACGGCCTGGGCGTTGCCCGCCAACAGCATAAGCAGCCCCGCCAGCGCCATTGGCAGGGCTAAACCGCGGCCGAGCCGAACGCGCCTCATAGCCCTTCCTCCAAGCGACGGTAGCGCCGGAACCGGCCCAGCAATACCAGCATTAAAGGCAAAACCAGCCAGTGGAAGCGCTCGTTCCACACCAGGGTCTTGCGGTCGGCCTGGGCTTGCGCCTCGCCGCCCTCGGCGGCGGCCCGGAGGATGGCCGCGGTGTCCTCGCCCAGGTAATCGGCGCGACGATAGATCCCTGCGCCCGCCTCCGCGAGACGTTGCAGGCCCGGCTCGTCGAGTCTGGATTGAATCACGTTGCGCTGGGCATCGGTCAACCAACGCCCATCGCCGACCGGAATCGGGGCGCCGGCGGTGTCGCCGACACCGAGCACATGCAGGCGCACGCCGCTGGCGGCCAGCCCCCGCACCTGCTCCTCCAGCCCGGGCTCGGCAAAGTCGCCATCGCTGATCAGCAGCAGGTTATGCGCGCTGGCCTCGGGCTGGCCCGCGAGCAGACCGCGTGCGCGCTCCAGGGCTTGACTCAGGCGGCTGCCCTGCAAGCGCACCAGGTCGGTGGACAGCGCCGGCAACTGGCTGCGGATGCTTTCGCCGTCTTCGGTGATCGGGGCCACCACATGCGCCACGCTGGCGAAGGCCACCAGGCCCACCCGCACGCCGGGGTTCTGGTTAATCAGGTCTTCGATCTCCTGGCGCGCCCGGGTCAGGCGATCCGGGCGCACATCGGACGCCGCCATGGAGCGGGAGATGTCCAGCAAGATCACCAAATCCGCCCCCGGGGTGAAGAGTTGGATTTCGCGGTAGTCCCAGCGCGGGCCGGCCAGGGCCAATACCAACAGGCACCACAGGGCGGCCCAGCGGAAAAAGCGCCGTTGACGCTCGCCGGTGTGCAGCTCGCGACTGCCCGTAAGGTGCGGCAGCAGGCGCTCATCGGCGTAGCGGGCCAGGCGCGCATCGCGCCCGTGGACCGTACTGCGACGCAGCCACATCGCCACCGGCAGCAACAGCAACAGGCCGAGCAGCCAAATCGGTTGACCAAAATGAAACCCGGTTTCAGGCATCGACGCCTCCCGTCGGCATCCGCACCCGGCCCTCCGGAAACAGCCCCAGGATCAGCAGCAGCAGCAACGCGACACCCAGGGGCCAGCGGAACAGGGGATGGGGGATCAGGGTGGTCAGGGCCTCGGCCTCGGTCTTTTCCAACTGGTCGATACGGCGATAGATGTCTTCCAGCGCATCGGTATTGGTGGCGCGGAAATAGGCCCCGCCGGTGGAGCGGGCCAGGCGGGTGAGCAGGGTTTCGTCCATGCCGATATCCCCTTCGAGCTTATACTGACCGTCGCCGCCGCGAATCGGCACCTCGGTCTGGTTACTGCCCACGCCGATGGTGTAGATGCGCACCCCTTCGCGGGCCGCCAGCCGGGCCGCGTCCGCCGGCGGGATCAGGCCGGCGGTGCTTTCGCCGTCGGTGATCAGCAGCAACACCCGCGAGCCCTCGGGGCGTTCGCGCAGCTTCTTTACGCTCAGTCCGATGGCGTCGCCCATGGCGGTGGCGTCTCCGGCCATGCCGGGGATCACCCCCCCCAAGATCCCGCGCACCGCGCGCAGGTCGAGGGTCAACGGCGACTGCACATAGGCCTGATTGCCGAAGATCACCAGCCCCACCCGATCGCCCTGGCGACCGGCGATGAACTGATCGAGCACCCCCTTCACCACCGCCATGCGGCTAATGGGACGGCCGTCACGGCTGAAGTCGAGCGCGGTCATGGAACGCGAGGTGTCCACCGCTAGCATCAGGTCATAGCCCTCGGTACGGATCTCGGTATGCGGCTCCAGCCACTGCGGACGCATCGCCGCCAGGGTCAACGTCAACCACAGCAACGCCAGCAATAGGCCATGCAGCCTGCCGGTGATCGGGCTGCGCACCCGCCGGCCATTAAAGCTTTGTTGCAGACGCGCCAACCCCGGATGCAGCAGGGTGGTTTGCCGGCCCTCCTCGGTCGGCGCCTCTTGGTCGGCCTCCAGGAACCGCGGCCACAGCCAACGCGCCAACAGCGGCAGCCCCAGCAACAGGCCCATCCACGGCCAGTGAAAATCAAACATGCCGCCGCCCCTTGCGCCCGCGCCGGGGGCTGTCCTCGGGCCGGCGCACGGCCAGCTCGAACGCGGCGCCGATCAGTTCATCCAGGGCCTTCGGGTCCGCCTCACGGCCTTCTGGGGCATAGGGGAGTTCCAACAGCAAGCGGCCCTTTTCGGTCCAGCGGAAACCATTGGGGTCGTGCCGCTCCAGCCATTGCAACCAAGCCTCGCCCGACAACGCGGCCGTCCCCGGGCGCCCAAAACGGGTCAGCGCGATGCGCTTGAGCACCTCCGATAACTCGGCCGCAACCGCCTTGGCCCCCAAGGTCCGCTGGCGGCGGCGCAGACGCACCAAGTGCTGGCGGGCATCCTTGTTCCAACCGCCCGGCGGGAAGCGGCGCAGGTGCCGAATCCAAAGCGCGACCCCGACCAGGAGCAGTAACACCGCCCCGCCCAGGAGCCACCAGCCCGGCGCCGGCGGCCACCCGGAGATCGCATCCAGGCCCCGAATATCGCGCAACCGCGCCGCCAGCGCAAGCCCCTCGGCGTTCATCGCAGCACCCGTGTGCGGGCGCTGAACTGAAGGCCCTTGGCCAGCGTCTTGTGTACGTCTTCGTCGGTGCTGAGGGGAATGGCCAAAGTAGCCAGCCGGTTGGCCATCCCCAGCAGCGCCGCGCGGTGAGACTCCCACAGCCTGGTGTAGGCCGCACGCCCTGCGGGGTTTGCGGTATCCACCTCCGCCGTGGCGCCGTCGGCCCCGGCGAACACCACGCGCCCCATGTCGGGCAGCGCCCGGTCGGCCGGGTCGTCCACCGGCAACAGCACCACCGTATGCCGCTGACCCAAACGCCCGAGGGTGGTCTCCAGGCTCTGGGTCTCGCGGTTGAAGTCCGCGAGCACGAAGATCAGCGAGCCGGTGGCGGCGCCGCGCTCGGCCTGTTGCAGCGCGATGAGCAGGCTGTCGTCCGTGGGCGCGGCGCCCAGTTCCGTCGGTTCGGAAAGCGTTTTCAGCAACCGCCACAAGGCGCGCCGATCCTTGGTGGGCCGAAAATGGCGCATGCCGGCGACCGGATCGCCGAAGCTCAGCCCGCCCACCCGGTCATGCACCGCGTTGGCCGCCCAGCCGATCAACGCCGCCGCGTGCGCGGCCTGGATGGATTTGAAGGTGCCGCGGGTGCCGAAATTCATGTGCGGCCCCTGATCGACGCATAACACCACGCTGCGATCCCGTTCTTCACGAAAGACCTTCAGATGAGGGCTATTGGTGCGGGCCGTGACCTTCCACTCCATGTTGCGAATGTCGTCGCCCTCGCGGTACTCCCGAACCTCTTCGAAATCCAGCCCCGAGCCGCGAAACACCGAGGAATAGAGCCCGCTGAAGCTCGAATTCACCAAGTGATTGGACGCCATGCCGAAGGCGTGGGCCTGATGCCGCAGTTCCAGCAGATCGTCCAATTGAGGATGCAATGCCATATCGATTCAGCCCGCCGATGGAGGAATGCGAAAAACCCGCCCGAGCGGGGCCGAACCCCGCATCGGGCCGCGGGGCCTCAAGGCGCCGCCACCAGTTCCAGCAACCGATTGATCAAGTCGTCGTTGCTCACGCCTTCGGCCTCGCCCTCGAAGCTGAGCAACACCCGGTGGCGCAGGATCTCCGGGGCCACGGCCTGAATATGGTGCGGCGCCACGAAATCGTCGCCATCCAGCCAGGCGCGCGCGCGCGCGCAACGCGCCAGCGCGATGGAGGCCCGCGGGGAGGCCCCGAAACGGCACCAGCGAGCCAGGTCGCGGTCGTAGGCCCCCGGGCTGCGGGTCGCCTGCACCAAGTCCACGATGTAGTGGTTCAGCTTGGGATCCAAATAGACCTTGGCCACGTCCTGGCGCATGTTGAATAACGCCCGTTGCGGGAGCCGCCGCTCGGCCGGCTTGAGTTCGGCCTGCCGGCGATTGGAATCCAGCTCCAGGATCTCCAGCTCTTCACTGCGACTCGGGTAATCCACCCATACCTGCATCAGAAACCGATCGAGCTGGGCCTCCGGCAGGTGATAAGTGCCCTCCTGTTCGATCGGGTTTTGGGTCGCCAGCACCATGAACAGTTGGGGCAGGGCGTAGGTCTTCTGCCCCACGGTGATTTGATGTTCGCCCATCGCCTCCAGCAAGGCAGCCTGCACCTTGGCCGGGGCGCGGTTCACCTCGTCGGCCAGCAGGATGTTGTGAAACAGCGGCCCGGGGCGGAACTCGAACTCACCCCGCTCGTGCCGATAGATGTCGGTGCCGATCAGATCCGACGGCAACAGGTCCGGGGTGAACTGAATGCGATGGAAATCGCCTTCAATGGCCTCCGAAAGGGCCTTCACGGCCGAGGTCTTGGCCAGCCCCGGCATGCCTTCCACCAATAGGTGCCCGTCGCTCAGCAGACAGATCAGCATGCTGTCGATGAGCTTGCGCTGGCCGATCACTCGGCTGGCGATGTGTTCGCGAACGGGGTCCAGGTCTGACGGCTTCATAGGTTTCGGCTACTCTTGGGGCCTGATGCGTGGAAATCGTTACGGTAATGGCCGCGGACAGGCGAACCCGAGGTTCGGGAACGCCGAAATGTCGCCGCCGGCGACTGAGGTCGGGCTGCGAAAAGCATGAAAAAGGACGGTTATCCTCGGTTTTTTTCACGCCGGATGCAAGCCCCGAGTCCCCATCCTTCGCCCAAACGGCCAGCGCACCGCAGTTTACGGCCTAAAATAAATGAAACCAAGGCCTAGCTGCAATGATCCAAGATCGCAGCGCCCCTGGAGCCGAGACCCTGCCGGCGCTCCGCCGGGATCTCGGGCGACCGCGCCGAATACTGGCGCCTAGCGCTTGTGGCGCCGGCCTTCGCCCCCTATCATCAAGGCATGACAAAGACCCTCTTCGCTGGAGACCTAAGCGCGGCCGCGCCCCGCCTGATCCTGGAAGCATTCACACAATAATGAGCAGAATCCATTTAGGCAACCATATCGACGTCGAAGTATCGAATGATATCGACGCCATGTACGGCAAACGCAGCCATGCGCTGCTTTGGCTGACCCTCGGACTGGTGCTGGTGCTCGGCGCGCTCGGCGCCGGGTATTGGCTGATGCTGGGCAGCCCCGACTGGAGCGAACTCCGCAAGCGCTGGCCCCTAGGGGCCACGGCGCCGGCCGTGACCGAGGAATCCCGCCCGGCGGCGCGCGGCAGCGTCATCCGCCCGTTGGCCGACGCCCCCCCGGCCGAGACCTTTAGCGAACCGGCGCCCGAGCCTGAGCCCGCCGATGCCGAGGAACCCCGGGCCGAGACCGACCGCTATGTGGACTGGATCCTGAATCCGCGGACCAACCCCGGCGACCTGCCCTTGCGCATGCCAGACACGCCCTTGCCGCCCGCTCGTCCCCCCGGGCTGATGGTCGAACCCGCCGCCGGTCCTGAGCCGCGCACCGAGGGAACCGAATCGCAAACCGAATCGCCCGCGCCCGAGGCGACCGAACAAGCCTTGCCCGAACCAGAGCCGACGCCGGAGGCGCCGCCGCAGGAAATCGCCGCGTCCGAACCTGAGGCGTCGGGGCCAACCGCCCCGCCCCCAGCCGCTCCTGAGCAGCCTGAGCCCGAAGCGGCCCCCTCCGCGCCGCCTGCGGCGCCGGAACCAAGACCCGAGCCAAAACCGGAACCTGAGCCTAAGCCTGAGCCTAAGCCTGAGCCTGAGCCTGAGCCTGAGCCTGAGCCTGAGCCTGAGCCTGAGCCTGAGCCAGAACCCGAGCCTGAGCCAGAACCCGAGCCTGAGCCTGAGCCGAAGCCGTCAGCGCCGCAAACGCGCGCCGCCGAACCCGAACCCGCCCCGCAACGGACTGAGGCCGCCGAGGATCCGGCGGAGCGCGAACTGCTTCAACAGTTGCAGATCAACGATTACCTGCGACAGGCCGACCAGCGGTATCAACGAGGCGACTTTGCCGGGGCCATTCGCATTTTGAAAAAAATCCCCCAACGCTATCCGAACTCCGAGGACGCGGCGAACGTGAACACAATCATCCGACAAATCAAGCAGAGCACAGGAGACCTGATCGAATGAACGCCCAAGGCCATGATCGGACCAGAACCTCAACTGCCACGCCAAAGGCCCCTGGCGCCCAGGCGCGGTCCCGCCGCTTGCGAAACCGCATCGCAAACCTTGCCCGGCCGATTCTCGGCGCGCCGCGGCAAAGGCCTCGCCGCGTCGGCCTCGGGCTGCTGGCACTGGTTGGCCTCGCCCTGAGCGGATGCGTACTGATGCCGAAACAACAGGCCGCCGCGCTCGAAGAAAAGGCCCGCGGCTACGAGAGCGCCTCGCGCGCCCTCCAGGGGGATACGGACCTGTCCGAACTCGCACGCTTCCTGGACGAGATGCGCGCCGAAGAGGGCCGCCTGAACGAGACCATTGCGCAACTGGAAAGCGACGCCAAAATCGATGCCCGACAGGCCGAGCAGTTGAAAAAGACCCATGGCCAACTGCGCAGCCTGCAAGTGCAAAAGACCCGCGCGATCCTGGACAACTACCACGAATACACCGTTGATTTCCACCATCTCAACCGCTGGAAACTGCTGCCTGAATCCATCCAACGCCTCTCCGCCATCGATTGGGACCGGCATTGCCCCACGACGCGCAAGGTCATCGTCTACGGCTATGGCGATCCGATCGGCGGCTATCAGCCCACCTTAATGATCTCCGAAGGGCGCGCCTACTCGGTGGTGCAATGGCTGGAGGCCAATACCCGTTGCAAACGCACGGACA
Organism: Gammaproteobacteria bacterium; assembly: GCA_011389885.1. Taxonomy (GTDB): domain Bacteria; phylum Pseudomonadota; class Gammaproteobacteria; order Chromatiales; family Chromatiaceae; genus JABBTK01. The sequence continues at coordinate 68,097 of JAABTK010000005.1, forward strand.
TGGTCGCCCGCGGCCTCGGGGTGGACGTAAAGGCGGAGGAAATCGACCGCTCCAACTTACCGCAGGACCAAAAGCTCGAGATCTATAAAAAAAGCCGCTATGCCCGCATCCTGGTGCCAAAAGCCCCTACGGACTAGGACGCCTGCGCACCAAATAGGAACGCAGGGGGCGCAGAGCAACGCAGAGGCTTGGGATGTCGAGGCTTTATAGCCCGGCTTGGGGGCTTGGTTCGCCTAAGCGCCAACTACCAAGTTGAACCACAGATAAACACGGATACACACAGATCGCCTGTAGTGAATATTTGCATCCATTCGCGGTTCAATGGCCCATTTCACCACGCACTCGCACGAACTAGCCAAGACAAAACTCGAATCCAACACCCGCATTGCCGCGCACCGTAACGTAGCATCCACGGCTAAGCGCTGAGAGCTTTAATGAAATACCGTAAAGACCCCCAAGGAGGCGCAAAGGACGCCAAAGCGGAATAAGGCCCCCAGAAACCGCGAAGAAAAACCCGTGTCGATTCGGGGTTCCTCTCCTTCTGTGCTTCTCCGCGCGCCCTGCGTTCCGAAGGCGCCTAGGATCGGTTGTTTCCGTTATTTACGCGCCACTGTACTAGGCCGTCGCGGGCTGGTCCAAACCCTCAATCACGGCGGCCAGGCCGTGGCAGACCGCCTTGACCAAACGCCCGTCCGCGCCCTCGGCCATCACTCGAATGAGGGGTTCGGTGCCCGAGGGGCGCAGCAGGATGCGGCCGGCATCGCCGAGCTCGTGTTCCGCCTGTCGCAGGGCCGCTTGCACCTCGGGCGACGCCATCACCGCGTGCTGGTCGCTCACCCGCACGTTGACCAACTCCTGCGGGTATTTGGTGAAACCCGCCCGCAACTCCGCCAGGGATTTGCCCTCCAACTGCATCTGCGCGAGGACCTGCAGCGCCGAGACCACGCCGTCGCCGGTGGTGGTCCGGTCCAGGCAAATGATATGGCCGGAGGACTCGCCGCCCAGGGTCCAGCCCTCGGCCTCCAGCTTTTCCAGCACATAACGGTCCCCCACCCGGGTGCGTGCGAAACCCATGCCTTCGCGCGCAAACGCCTGTTCCAGGCCGAGATTGCTCATTAGGGTGCCCACCACTGAGCCGCGCAGCTTGCCCTTGGCGTGGCGGCCGCGGGCGATAATGTAGAGCATGTCGTCACCGTCCAACACCCCGCCCTCGGCATCCGCCATGATGCAGCGGTCGCCGTCGCCGTCGAGGGCCACCCCGGCATCCGCCCCGCTTTCCAGGACCTGTTTGCGCAACGTCTCGATATGCGTGGAGCCCACGCCTTGGTTGATATTCAGGCCATCGGGCTTGTCGCCAATGACGGTGACTTGGGCCCCGAGTTCCGAGAACACATGGGGCGCGATGTGATAGGTGGCCCCGTTGGCGCAATCCACCACCAACTTGAGCCCCGGGAAGGTGAGATCCCAGGGTATGGTGCCCTTGCAGAATTCCACATAGCGCCCGGCGGCATCCTCCACCCGATAGGCCTTGCCCAGGTGCTGGGAATCCACGGTGTTAAGCGCCAGCTCCAACTCACGCTCGATTTCCAGCTCCACCGCATCGGGCAGTTTCTTGCCTTCGGCGGAAAAGAACTTAATCCCGTTGTCGTAGTAGGGGTTGTGCGAGGCGCTGATCACGATCCCGGCCTGGGCATGCAGGGTGCGCGTCAAATAGGCGATGCCCGGCGTCGGCATCGGGCCGAGCAAGTAGATATTCACCCCGGCGGCCACCAGCCCGGCCTCCAACGCGGACTCGAACATATAGCCCGAGATTCGGGTGTCTTTGCCGATCACCACCTTGGCCCCGGCCTGCTTACCCAATACCCGGCCCGCGGCCCAGCCCAGCTTGAGCATAAACTCCGGGTTCACCGGTCCCTGCCCGACGCGGCCGCGAATGCCGTCGGTGCCGAAATACTTGCGTTCTGTCATCGTGATTCTCTATCCGCATTGATTACGGTGCATTGTTTACCGCGTCGAGCACCTTCAAGGCCTGCACCGTAGGGCCTACATCATGCACGCGCAGGATGCGCGCCCCGCGTTGCGCCGCCAGCAGCGCGGCGGCCACACTGGCATGCAGGCGCTGCGCCAGCGGCGCATCGCCGAGGATCCGCCCCAACATGGATTTGCGCGAAATCCCCACCAGCAGCGGCGCGTCCAGGTCGGCAAACCGCCCCAAGTGTTTCAGTAGCGAGAGATTGTGCTCCAGGCGCTTGCCGAAGCCGAAGCCCGGATCCACCAGCAGGCGGCGGCGCGGGATGTCCGCGGCCTCGCAGGCCTGGATACGGTCGCGCAGAAAGCCCGCAACCTCCGCCACCACGTCGTCATAGTGCGGCGCCTGCTGCATGGTGCGCGGTTCGCCCTGCAGATGCATCAGACAGACCGGCAGCCCGAGTTCGGCCGCGGCCTCCAGCGCGCCGGGTTCGCGCAAGGCCCGCACGTCGTTGATCATGCCGGCCCCGGCCGCGACCGCAGCCCGCATCACCGCCGGCTTGCTGGTGTCGATGGAAACCAGGGCGCCGGCCTCCGCCGCTAGCGCGCGAATCACCGGGGCCACCCGTGCGATCTCGTCCTCCGCCGACACCGGGGCCGCCCCCGGGCGGGTGGATTCACCGCCCACGTCGATAATCGCCGCCCCCTCTTCGATCATCGAGCGGGCGTGTTGCAAGGCCTTTTCTAGGGCAACGAAATCACCCCCGTCCGAAAACGAATCGGGGGTGACGTTGAGAATCCCCATCACCAGCGGATGGGGCTGGGCCAGCAGGTCGGCGAATCGCCCGTTTGCGCCCTTTACCTCGGGGCCGATCAATGCTGGCTGGCCGGATCGCCGATGCCGCCCTCGGGCTCGTCTTCATGGCCCTTGGCCTCGGGCTCGGTTTCGGACGGCTGATCGGCCGCCTCGGGGCCGCCGCCGGACTCGGAGTCGGTCCAATCCTTGGGCGGACGGGGCGCCTTGCCGTTCATGATGTCGTTAATCTGGTCGCTGTCGATGGTCTCGTACTTAATCAGCGCCTCGGCCATCAAATGGAGCTTTTCCATATTGTCCGTCAGCAGGGTGCGGGAACGCTCGTAGTTGCGATCAACGAATTGGCGGATCTCTTTGTCGATGGAATGGGCGGTGTCGTCGGACACGTTCTTGTGCTGGGTCACCGAGCGGCCGAGAAACACCTCCTCTTCCTCTTCGCCATAGGCCAAGGGTCCGAGGCGGTCGGACAGCCCCCATTTGGTCACCATGCTGCGGGCGATCTCGGTGGCGCGCTTAATGTCGTTCGAGGCCCCGGTGGTGACGCTCTCCGCACCGAAGATCAGCTCCTCCGCCAAACGCCCGCCGAACAGGCTGGATATCTGGCTCTCCAACTGCTCCTTGGTCAGGCTGTAGCGATCTTCTTCGGGCAGGAACATGGTGATCCCGAGCGCCCGCCCGCGCGGAATGATGCTGACCTTGTACACCGGGTCGTGGGACGGCACCAAGCGGCCCACGATGGCGTGCCCCGCCTCGTGATAGGCGGTGAGCTTCTTCTCGCGGTCGTTCATCGCCATGGAGCGGCGCTCGGCCCCCATCATAATCTTGTCCTTGGCCTGCTCCAGGTCCGACATCTCCACCAGGCGCTTGTCGGCGCGGGCCGCGAACAGCGAGGCCTCGTTCACCAGGTTGGCCAGATCGGCCCCGGAGAACCCCGGGGTGCCGCGGGCGATCAGCGAGGCCTTGACATCGTCCGCCGCCGGCACCTTGCGCAAATGCACCTTAAGGATCTGCTCGCGCCCGCGGATGTCGGGCAACGCCACCACGACTTGGCGATCGAAGCGGCCGGGGCGCAGCAGCGCCGGGTCCAGCACGTCGGGTCGGTTGGTGGCGGCGATCACGATCACACCCTCGTTGCCCTCGAAACCGTCCATCTCCACCAGCAGCTGATTCAGCGTCTGTTCGCGCTCGTCGTGGCCGCCGCCGAGGCCCGCGCCGCGGTGGCGGCCCACGGCATCGATTTCATCGATAAAGATGATGCAGGGGGCGTGTTTCTTGGCCTGCTCGAACATGTCGCGCACCCTGGATGCGCCCACGCCCACGAACATCTCCACGAAATCCGAGCCGGAGATGGTGAAAAACGGCACCTTGGCCTCGCCGGCGATGGCGCGCGCAAGCAGGGTCTTGCCGGTGCCCGGCTGGCCCACCATCAGCACGCCCTTGGGGATCTTGCCGCCGAGTTTCTGGAACTTGGACGGGTCGCGGAGAAAGTCCACCATCTCCACCACCTCGTCCTTGGCCTCTTCGCAGCCGGCCACGTCCTGAAAGGTCACCTTGACCTGATCCTCGGTGAGCATGCGGGCCTTGCTCTTGCCGAAGGACATGGCGCCGCGGCCGCCGCCGCCGCCCTGCATCTGGCGCATGAAGAAGATCCACAACCCGATCAGGATGAACAGCGGGAACCAGTTGATCAGGATGGTCATCAACAGCGACTGCTTCTCGGGCGGCTTGGCGTCGATTTCCACGCCATTGTTCAGCAGATCGCCCACCAAGCCCGGATCGCTGGGGTTGAAGGTCGTAAAATGCTTGCCGTTTTCGCCGCGCTCGGCGTGCAGGGAGCCGGTGATGTCTTGGCCTTCGATGGTGACGCTCTTCACCGCGCCTTGCTTCACCAGCTCAATGAATTCATCGTAAGGGATCTTGCTCATCTTCGTCTGCTGCGCCGTGAAACTGTTGAACACGGACATCAGGACGACGGCGATGACCAGCCACAGGATGAGATTTTTCGCCATGTCGTTCAAAACGCTACCCTCAACACAGGATGGAGCGCGCGGCGCGCTCCGCTCTATATAACCACGGCTGTAACGGTACTACAGCCGACGCTCCATCGCCACTATGTAGACTTCTCGGCTGCGCGACCGCGAGGCCTCCGGCTTGCGGATGGCGACGCGCTCGAAGCTTGCGCGCACCGCGCGCAGGAATTCATCAAAGCCCTCGCCCTGGAAGACCTTGGTTACAAAACCGCCGCCGGGTCGCAAGTGCGCCAGCGCGAAGTCTAACGCGAGTTCGCATAGGTGCATGGCTCTGGGTTGGTCCACCGCGGACATGCCACTGATATTGGGCGCCATATCGGAAATCACAAGATCCGGCGCGGCCCCGTCAAGGGCCTGCTCCAAGGCCGCCAATACGGAGTCTTCCCGAAAATCGCCCGCAATGAAATCCACCCCGGCGATGGGCTCCATCTCCAGGATGTCCAGCGCCACGACCCGGCCCTTCTCACCGACCAGCTTACGCGCCGCCTGCGACCAGCCGCCGGGCGCGGCGCCCAAATCCACCACCGTCCGCCCGGGGGCCAGCAGCCGATCCTTTTGCTGCAACTCCAGCAGTTTATACACGGCGCGCGAGCGGTAGCCGTCGCGCTGGGCCTGCTTGACGAACTCGTCCTTGACGTGGCGATCAAGCCAGCGCCGGCTACTCTTGCTCTTGCCCATGGGTTAGAATACGCACTCTTTTAAGCCCTATTCGCGGCGTCGGCCGCCCGGTGATATGCCCTTGACCAAAGACCAACTGAAAGCCTTGAAAAAGCGCGTGCATCATCTTAAGCCGGTGGTGATGGTCGGCCAGCACGGCCTGACCGAGGGCGTGCTGGAAGAACTGGAGCAGGCGCTGCAATCCCACGAACTGATCAAGGTCCGCCTGAGCGGGGCCGATCGGGAGGAAAAGCGCGCCATGCAGCGGGAGATCTGCCGCCGCACCGGCGCCGAGTTCGTTAACGACATCGGCCATGTGGCGGCCTTTTATCGCCCCAACCCGGACCAGCCCAAGATCGAGCTGCCGGCTTAGATATAACGCACCTCAAGGATCTCTAGCTCGCGGGCGCCGCCCGGCGCCTCGAAGGAGGCCACGTCGCCCTCGCTCTTGCCGATCAGGGCGCGGGCGATGGGCGAGGTCACCGAGATCATGCCTTGCTTGATGTTCGCCTCGTCCTCGCCGACGATTTGATAGGTGTGCTCCTCTCCGGTTTCCACCTCTTCCACATCCACCGTAGCCCCGAACACCACCTTGCCATTGGCGTTCAGGGTGGTGACATCGATCACCTGGGCGTTGGACAATTTGCCCTCGATTTCACGAATACGCCCCTCGATGAAACCTTGCTCCTCGCGCGCGGCGTGATATTCCGCGTTTTCTTTCAGGTCGCCATGGGCGCGGGCCTCGGAGATGGCTTGAATCACCGCCGGGCGGGCCTCGGATTTGAGCTGGCTCAGCTCTTTACGCAGCTTTTCCGCGCCGCGGGCGGTCAGCGGTACCTTGTTCATCGTTTGCTAACCTCTTGATTTTCCATAATCCGCCCTACGATGACCCAAGCTAGGGGATCGATCAGCGCGGACGGAGACAGTGTTTCGGGAAACCTGGATTCGGCGACCGCGGCCGCCTGCGGGCGCGGCCTGTCGCTATCCAAACGCCAGGCCAAGGCGAACTCAGGCCTGGAGTTGGTCGTGCAGGTCGCGCAGGCGCTTCACCTCTTCGTAACCGCGCTGCTTGAGCGCCAATACGCTGGCCTCGGCGCCCGAGATGGTCGTGGTGTAGGTCACTTTATGCTGCAACGCCGCGCGGCGGATTTCGGCCGAATCCTCTATCGCCTTTTTACCCTCGGTGGTATTCACGATCAAGCTGAAATCGTCATTCTTAATCATGTCCACGATGTGCGGCCGGCCTTCCGCCACCTTGTTGGCCCGGGTGCAGGCCAGGCCTTCGCCCTGGATCACGCCCGCGGTGCCGCCGGTGGCGAAGAGTTCGAAACCCAGCTCGATCAGGGCCCGGGCCACGCCCAGGACGCGGCGCTTGTCCGCATCACGCACCGAGAGCAGGCACTTGCCGGCCTCCGGCAGTGCGGCGCCGGCCCCCTCCATGGCCTTGGCGTAGGCCTCGCCGAAATTGCGCCCGATGCCCATCACCTCGCCGGTGGACTTCATCTCCGGCCCCAACAGGATATCCACCCCGGGGAACTTGATAAACGGGAACACCGCCTCTTTCACGAAATAGTGCCGCGGCATCACCTCTTTCACAAACCCCTGCTCCTTCAGGCTGCGTCCGGCCATGCAGCGGGCCGCGATCTTGGCCAGTTGCACGCCGGTGGCCTTGGCCACGAAGGGCACGGTGCGCGAGGCCCTGGGGTTGACCTCCAGCAGGTAGATTTCATCGCCCTGGATCGCGAACTGGGTGTTCATCAGGCCCACCACCTGAAGCTCCAGCGCCAGCTTGCGGATCTGCTCGCGCATGCGGTCCTGCACCGCCGGCGACAGGGTGTAGGGCGGCAGTGAACAGGCCGAGTCGCCGGAGTGCACCCCGGCCTGCTCGATGTGTTCCATAATGCCGCCGATCACCACCTGCTCGCCGTCGCTTACGCAGTCGATGTCCACCTCGATGGCATCGTCGAGAAAGCGGTCCAGCAGCACCGGGGCCTCGTTGGACACGCTGACCGCATTGCGCATGTAGCGCGCCAGGTCTTCGCGACCGTAGACGATTTCCATCGCCCGCCCGCCCAGCACATAGGACGGGCGCACCACCAGCGGATAGCCGATCTCCTCCGCCAGTTCCAGGGCCTGCTCTTCCGAGGTGGCGGTGCGGTTGGGCGGCTGCTTGAGTTGCAGCCGTTCCACCAATTGCTGAAAGCGCTTGCGGTCCTCGGCCAGGTCGATGGAATCCGGGCTGGTGCCGATAATGGGCGCGCCCGCGGCCTCCAGGTCGCGGGCCAGCTTCAGCGGCGTCTGCCCCCCGTATTGCACGATGATGCCGGCCGGCCGCTCCTTGTCGATCACCTCCAGCACATCCTCCAGCGTCAGCGGCTCGAAGTACAGCCGGTCGGAGGTGTCGTAATCGGTGGAGACGGTCTCGGGGTTGCAGTTAACCATAATGGTCTCGTAACCGTCCTCGCGCATGGCCAGGGCCGCATGCACGCAGCAGTAGTCGAATTCAATGCCCTGCCCGATGCGGTTGGGTCCGCCGCCCAGCACCATGATCTTTTTGCGATCCGAGGGCGCGGCCTCGCACTCGATCTCGTAGGTGGAGTACATATAGGCGGTGGAGGTGGCGAATTCGGCGGCGCAGGTATCGACCCGCTTGAACACCGGCCGCACCCCGTACTCGCGGCGACGCCCGCGCACCGCCGCCTCGCTCGCCCCGATCAGGTTGCCGATGCGCCGATCGGCGAAGCCCTTGCGCTTCAAGTAGCGCAGGCGCTCGGCATCCAGCGCCTCCAGCCCCTGCTCGGCGATTTCCTCTTCAATCCGCACCAGCTCCTCGATTTGCACCAGAAACCAGGGATCAATGGCGGTGGCCTCATGCACCTCGTCCAGGGTCATGCCCATGCGGAAGGCGTCGGCCACGTACCACAGCCGTTCGGCGCCGGGCTGGCGCATCTCCCGCAGCACCCGCTGGCGGGCCTCTTCGGAGAACGAGTCGATCATCGGGCAGAGGCCGTACTTGTCCGTCTCCAGGCCGCGCAGGGCCTTTTGCAGGGACTCTTGGAAGGTGCGGCCGATGGCCATCACCTCGCCCACGGATTTCATTTGCGTGGTGAGACGATCCGGGGCCTGGGGGAACTTCTCGAACGCAAAGCGAGGGACCTTGGTCACCACATAGTCGATGGAGGGCTCGAAGGAGGCCGGGGTGGCGCCGCCGGTGATTTCGTTGTGCAATTCGTCGAGGGTGTAACCCACCGCCAGCTTGGCCGCCACCTTGGCGATGGGAAAGCCGGTGGCCTTGGAGGCCAAGGCCGAGGAGCGCGAAACCCGCGGGTTCATCTCGATGACGATCATGCGGCCGTTGCTGGGGTCGATGGCGAACTGCACGTTAGAGCCGCCGGTGTCCACGCCGATCTCGCGCAACACCGCCAGCGAGGCGTTGCGCATGATCTGATATTCCTTATCCGTGAGGGTCTGGGCCGGGGCCACGGTGATGGAGTCGCCGGTATGCACCCCCATGGGGTCCAGGTTCTCGATCGCGCAGATGATGATGCAGTTGTCCTTATGGTCGCGCACCACCTCCATTTCGTATTCCTTCCAGCCCAGCGCCGATTCCTCGATCAGCAGCTCGGAGGTGGGCGACAGATCCAGCCCGCGCGCGCAGATTTCCTCGAACTCTTCCTTGTTGTAGGCGATGCCGCCGCCCGAGCCGCCGAGGGTGAAGGAGGGCCGAATGATGGTCGGGAAGCCGATGCGGGCCTGCACCTGTTGCGCCTCTTCCATGCTGTGCGCCATGGCCGACTTGGGCATGTCCAGGCCGATGCGGCGCATGGCCTGGCGAAACAAGTCGCGATCCTCGGCCATGTCGATGGCCTCGCGGGAGGCCCCGATCATCTCCACGCCGTGCTTTTCAAGCACCCCGTGGCGCACCAGGTCCAGCGCGCAGTTGAGCGCGGTCTGGCCGCCCATGGTGGGCAGTAGCGCGTCCGGCTGCTCCTGTTCGATCACCCGCTCCACCGTAGGCCAGGTGATGGGCTCGATGTAGACGGCGTCCGCCATATCCGGGTCGGTCATAATGGTGGCCGGATTGGAGTTCACCAGGATGACGCGGTAGCCCTCCTCGCGTAGGGCCTTGCAGGCCTGGGCCCCGGAGTAGTCGAACTCGCAGGCCTGGCCGATGATAATGGGGCCGGCCCCGATGATGAGGATGCTCTGAATGTCTTCTCTTTTCGGCATGATGCGTCTTTGTCGGGTGCGGGGTGCGAGGTGCGCTGCGAGCGCCGTTTCAGGCCTTTTGGACCCGGTCCTTCATTAGCGCGATGAAATGGTCGAACAGCGGCGACACGTCATGCGGGCCGGGGCTGGCTTCCGGGTGACCCTGGAAGCTAAAGGCCGGGCAGTCGGTGCGGTGAATCCCTTGCAGGCTGCCGTCGAATAGCGAGCGATGGGTGGCCCGCAGGTTGTCCGGCAGGCTCGCCTCATCCACCGCGAAACCGTGGTTCTGGCTGGTGATCAGCACCTGCTTGGTGTGCAGGTCCTGCACCGGGTGGTTGGCCCCGTGGTGGCCGAACTTCATCTTCGCGGTGCGCGCACCGCTGGCCAAGCCCAGCAACTGATGGCCGAGACAGATGCCGAACGTGGGCAGGCCGTCCGCCAGCAGCTCCCGAATGGCCTCAATGGCATAGTCGCAGGGCTCGGGGTCGCCCGGCCCGTTGGACAGAAACAGGCCGTCCGGGCGCATCGCCCGCACCGCCTCGGCCGTGGTCTTGGCCGGCGCCACCGTGACCCGGCAGCCGCGATCCGCCAGCATGCGCAGGATGTTGCGCTTTACGCCGTAGTCAAAGGCCACCACATGCAACGGCAGTTCGTCCTGCCCCGGGTCGTATTGGGCATGCCCGGCGCCGAGGCGCCAGGTCCCTGCGCTCCATTCATAGGCCTCGGCGGTGCTCACCTCCTGCGCCAGGTCCATGCCCTTGAGACCGGCGAAACCCTGCGCCGCCTCCAGCGCCTTGGCCTCGTCCGGCGCGTCGCCGGCGAGGATGCAGCCGTTTTGGGCGCCCTTTTCGCGCAGGATGCGGGTCAGCTGACGGGTGTCGATGTCGGCGATGGCCACCACGCCCTGATCCTTCAGGTAATCCTCCAGCGGGCGCTCGCTGCGCCAGTTGCTGGCCAGCAACGGCAGGTCGCGGATCACCAGGCCGGCGGCGTGAATGCCCTCGGCCTCCTCATCCTCGGCGCAGGTTCCGGTATTGCCGATGTGGGGATAGGTCAGGGTCACGATCTGACGGCGATAGGAGGGATCGGTGAGGATCTCCTGATAGCCGGTGAGCGCGGTGTTGAACACCACCTCGCCCACGGTGAGCCCATCGGCGCCGATGGACTCGCCCCGGAACCGCGTGCCGTCTTCCAGCACCAGAAGCGCAGGTTTTCTCAAGTGGAACGCCCCTTTCAGACATGAAAAAACGGGATCGACGATGGATCGATCCCGATTCCGATAAAAACTCAGTGCAGCGGATATGGCCCGGACCCTCAGACTCAGAATGATATGAGCGACCCCAGCTGTTAGCTGCGGAATTTTAACCCGGCCTCCGCCTGGTGTCCATCCACTGATGACGCCAACCAGAGCATAGGCCAAACTTTCTCTTAGTATAACCGATACTTATAGTATAACCGATACTTAATGCCTGCCTGAAGCTGTTGGAGAAAATGCAGTGCGCGGGGATGCTCGAATTGCCGCCCTTGCGCCAGAGGCGCAGAAACCCGGCTCGGAGCGAAAAGCCGGGGGTGCGGCCAAGCGGGGTGGAGATCCGGGCGCAAAGCGGCCCGCTGCGGGAGGCGATGCCGATCATGCTGAAGCCGGTGACGGCGCGCCCGGCGGTCCGAGAGTGGGACGCCACGGTGGAGCGGCATCATCCGTTGGGGTTTCGGGGGGCTTTCGGGTTTCGGCTGCGCTACTTCATCCAGGGCCGCCACGGCTGCCACGGCTGCATTCTGCTCAGCGGCGCGGCGAAGGCGATTGCGGCACGGGATCGCTGGATCGGCTGGGAGGCCCCTGTCCGACTGAGCCATCTCTCGCAGGT
>JAABTK010000060.1 GCA_011389885.1 Gammaproteobacteria bacterium
CGGCCTCGAGCTGATGAATATGGGGAAATCGTAAGCGGGGATGCGGGCCCCGGCGCCTATGTGTGTATCGTGCTGGTGAAACGGCCGGATGGCCAGCGGAGTCCGAACTTTAGTTCGGCCGAATCTCTGTTGGACTGAGCCGGCGCGCCGCACGGGCCGGACTGAAGTCCGGGCTCCGGGCAATCAAAACCTCTGCGTTCTCCGCGGTTCTCCGCGCCCTCAGCGTTCCTTCAACGAGCTATCGCCCAGCCACCTCCCGCAGCACCTTTTCCACCCCTTCCACCCGGGTCGCGCGGTCCTCCAGGTCCTTGAAGAAGCGCAGTTTGTCGCCGCCGTCGAGTTTGTATTCCTTCGATTTGAGCTGGATTAGGTTGATGAGGTGGCCGGGGTCGATGGCGGGCTGGCCGTCGAACAGGAGGCGGCCGCCCTGGGGGCCGGCCTCGATCTTCTTGATGCCCAGGGGCTGGGCCTGAATCTTCAGGCGGGTGAGGCCGAACAGGGCCTTGGCGGGGTCGGGGAGGAGGATTTACGGTAACACCTTACCATTCGCACTGATTTGAGGCCCGTCTAAGAAGAATCATCGTGGTATCTTTACCGGTCTTTCACCGGCGGCCACTGCCGGGCAGTATGCACCAAGGCGAGCACCCACACCTTTCCTCCATCAATTTCATAGATCAGGCGGTAGCTTTCGTGAGGGATCAGTTCAAAAGTGCCTGGAATCCGCCCGGCATGTCCCATTCTTGGGTGTTCCTCAAGCCTGGCAACTGCGTTGCTGAATAACTCGTCCAGATGCACCGCAGCACGCGGATTGTCCGCGGCAATGAAATCCCAAATATCAGCGCGGTCCTGTTGCGCTTCCGGCGTCCAAAGAACCATCATGCCTAATCTGTCGAGGCTTTGTTACGTCGAGTGGCAAACTCGGCTTCAACCTCTTCGTTCGACAGGGAGCGCCCTGCATGCATCGAGGCGCGGCCAACTTCCACCTTGCGGCGCAGGTACTCGTCATATTGGCGGCCGTGCCGCTGTTGTTCGACATAGCCGCGTATCAGCTCGCGGACAACCTGAGAGGGCGGTCGGTCCTCGGCCGCGGCGGCGGCCATGAATTCGGCCCTTAGCTCGGGCTCCAGTTTCATGGTGAAAACAGATTGTTTGGACATGCGCCATCTCCAAGCTTCAGGCATCGGATGATGTTCAGTATATAGCTTGCCTGTTGGGGGTTTGCAATGTTCCCTGACACCGCGGCGCCTGTGAGTGCGTTACGCCCGCGGGAGCGGCGTGAGGATGTGGCGCCCGGAGCCCGATCTTTAGTTCGGCCAGGTTGGACTCGGTGCTTCGCACGGGCCGGACTGAAGTCCGGGCTCCGGGCTTTGATTCGCCTATCACCCAGCCACCTCCCGCAGCACCTTTTCCACCCCCTCCACTCGGGTCGCGCGGTCTTCCAGGTCCGTGAAGAAACGGAGCTTGTCGCCGCCGTCGAGTTTGTATGCCTTGGGTTTGAGCTGGATCAGGTTGATGAGGTGGCCGGGGTCGATGGCGGGCTGGCCGTCGAACAGGAGGCGGCCGCCTTGGGGGCCGGCCTCGAGTCTCTTGATGCCCAGGGGTTGGGCCTGGATCTTCAGGCGGGTGAGGCCGAACAGGGCCTTGGCGGGCTCGGGGAGGAGGCCGAAGCGGTCGATCATCTCCACCTGAAGTTCTTTGAGTTCGTCCTCGGTCTGGGCGCTGGCGATGCGTTTATAGAACACCAGGCGGCTGTGGACGTCGGGCAGGTAGGCCTCGGGCAGCAGGGCGGGCATGCCGAGGTCGATCTCGGCGCCGTGGTCGAGGGGGCGGTCGAGCTGGGGCTGGCGGCCGGCCTTGAGGGCCTGCACGGTGCGCTCCAGCATCTCGGAGTAGAGGCCGAAGCCGATTTCGTGAATCTGGCCGCTCTGTTCGTCGCCCAGCAGCTCGCCGGCGCCGCGGATTTCGAGGTCGTGGGTGGCCAGGGTGAAGCCGGCCCCCAGCTCCTCCAGGGACTCAATGGCCTCCAGTCGCTTTTGCGCGTCCTTGGTCATGACCTTGGGCGGCGGGGTGATCAGGTAGGCGTAGGCGCGGTGGTGGGAGCGGCCCACCCGGCCGCGCAGTTGGTGCAGTTGGGCCATGCCGAGCTTGTCGGCGCGGTTGATCACGATGGTGTTGGCGCTGGGCACGTCGATGCCCGATTCCACGATGGTGGTGCAGACCAGGATATGGAAGCGCTGGTGGTAGAAGTCGCGCATGATGGATTCGAGGTCGCGCTCGCGCATCTGGCCGTGGGCCACCTGGACCCGGGCGCCCGGGATCAGGGCCTCCAGCTTGGCGGCCTGGCTCTCGATGGTCTTGACCTCGTTGTGCAGGAAGTAGACCTGGCCGCCGCGCTTGATCTCGCGCTGGCAGGCCTCGGCCACCAGGGTGTCGTTCCACTGGCTGACGAAGGTCTTAATCGGATGGCGGGCCGCCGGCGGGGTGGCGATGATGGAGAGTTCACGCAGGCCGGACATGGCCATGTTCAGGGTCCGCGGGATGGGGGTGGCGGTGAGAGTGAGCAGGTCCACCTCGGCGCGCAGGGCCTTGAGGCGCTCCTTGTGGCGCACCCCGAAGCGGTGCTCCTCGTCCACGATCACCAGCCCCAGGTTGTTGAATTTCACCGTGCTGCCGAGCAGCTTGTGGGTGCCCACCACGATGTCCACTTGACCGGACTGCAACTCCTTTAAGACCTTGTTCTGCTCCTTGGCGGCGCCGAAGCGCGACAGGCTCTCCACATGCACCGGCCAGTCGGCGAAGCGGTCGGCGAAGTTCTGGTAGTGCTGCTGGGCGAGCAGGGTGGTGGGGACCAGCACCGCCACCTGCTTGCCCCCCTGCACCGCGGTGAAGGCGGCGCGCATGGCCACCTCGGTCTTGCCGAAGCCCACGTCGCCGCAGACCACCCGGTCCATGGGCTGGGGCGCGGCCATGTCGGCGAGCACCGCCTCGATGGTCTGCAACTGGTCCGGGGTCTCTTCGAACTCGAAGGCGGCGGCGAAGGTCGCGTACTCGTCCCCGGCCTCGGGGAAGGCGAAGCCCTGGCTGGCCGCGCGGCGGGCATGCACCTCCAACAGCTCCGCGGCCACGTCGTGGACCTTCTCCGCGGCCTTGCGCTTGGCCTTCTCCCACTGGCCGCTACCCAGGCGGTGCAGCGGGGCGTGCTCGGGCGAGGAACCCGTATAGCGGCCAATCAGGTGCAGCGCGGAGACGGGCACATAGAGTTTGTCGCCCTTGGCGTATTCCAGGGTCAGGAACTCGGTGACATCGCCGCCCACCTCCAGGGTCTGCATGCCGATATAGCGGCCCACGCCGTGGTCTTCGTGCACCACCGGGGCGCCGGGGTGCAGCTCGGTGAGGTTGCGCACCACCTGATCGGCGTCGCGATACTTGCCGTGGCGCTTGCGGTCTTGGCGCACCCGCTCGCCCAGCAGCTGGGTCTCGGTAATCAGCGCGATGCCGGCCTCGGGCAGCCAAAGGCCTTCTTCGAGCGGGCCGATGGCCAGGGCCTGGCGGGCGTTGCCCTGGATAAAGGCGTTCCAGTCCTCCGTGGCCTTGGGCCGGACCTGGAAGCCGTGCAGGGTGTCCTTCAGGTGCTCGCGGCGGCCGGCGCTTTCGGCCAGGAACAGCACCTGGTTCGGGCCATCGGCCAGAAAGTCTTGCAGGGCCCCGGCGGGGCGGGCGGCCCGCGGCTGGATGCCCAGGGGCGGCAGGGTGCGGGCGCCGAAATTGTGGAAGCCGGCGAAGCCCTTGGCGCGCTCGGCCACCTCGTGCCTTTGCACTAGGATGGCGTTGCCGCGATTGATCTCGCCGGTGAGTTCGTCGGGGCGCAGGAATAGCTTGCCCGGCGGCAGGATGGGGCGCTCGGTGTCGTAGCGGCGCTGTTCGTAGCGCTGTTCCACCTGTTCCAGAAAGCCCTCGGCCTGTTCGAGGGTCTGCTGGAAGCGGATGCTCAGGCGCCTTTCGGGCAGGAAGTCGAATAGGGTGGCGGTCTGCTCGAAGAACAGCGGCAGGTAGTACTCCAGCCCGCCGGGGGCGTTGCCGGCGGTGACCTCGCGGTAGACGAAGCTGTTTTGCGGGTCGCCCTCGAAGCTGTTGCGATAGGCCTGACGGAAGCGCTTAATGCCCTCTTCGTCCAGCGGGAACTCGCGCGCCGGCAGCATCTCGATGCGCTCGGCCTTGGCGATGGTGCGCTGGGTCTCGGGGTCGAAGGTGCGGATGCTCTCCACCTCGTCATCGAACAGGTCGATGCGAAAGGGCCGGTCGCTGCCCATGGGGAAGAGGTCGAGCAGGGCCCCGCGCACCGCGAACTCGCCGTGGCTCATCACCTGCGACACACAGTTGTAGCCCGCCTGCTCCAGCCGCCGGCGGGTGTCGTCCAGCGGCAGGCGGTCGCCGGGCTGGAGCAGGAAGGTATGGGCGTCCAGATAGGCCCGCGGGGCCAGCCGTTGCAGCGCCGTGCTCACCGGCACCACCAGCACCCCGCGCTGGGTCTGGCCCAGGTGATAGAGGGTGCGCAGGCGCTGGGAGACCAGCTCGGGCAGGGGGGAGAAGGCGTCGTAGGGCAGGGTCTCCCAGTCGGGGAGGCCGAGCACCGGCACGGCGTCGCCCAAAAAGAACGCCAGCGCCTGTTGCAGCCGGTCCGCCGCCTGCATATCGTCCGCTAGCACCAGCAGCAGGCCGTCGAAGCCCCGCGCCGCCTCGGCGATGGCCAGGGCCTGGGCGGCGCCGTAGAGCTGGCCCCATTGCAGGCGTTCGCCGGGTTTTTGCGGCAGGGGGGGCTGAAAGACGCTGAGTGGTTTGTTGGGCATGGTTTGTTTCTGAGTGGAAGACCCCGCGGATTTTCGCATAGCCGGCCTTGGGGAGAAACCGCTAAACGCGGCCGCAAGCCTGTAAGGCGCTTCGCACTTTGGGCTTTTTGTGCCGCAAAGGAGGCGAAATCTTGGAATTTAGGCCCTCTCGGGCTGGTGGTCCTTTCCTTTGCCGCTTATGATGGGGCTAGCGAGCAAAAGATTATAGAGTATAGAGTGATCGATTTCATGACCCACTCCGATGCTGTGACGAGCCATTTCACCGTCCTGCTCATCGACGACGACCCCGCCAACCTCGCCGTGCTGTCCAATATCCTGGAGCGACGCGGCCTGGAGCTGATGACCGCACGCAGCGGCGAGCAGGGCCTGGAGATCGCCCGCGCCGGCCAGCCGGATTTGATCCTGCTTGATGTGATGATGCCCGGGATCGACGGCTTCGAGACCTGCCGCCGGCTGAAGGGCGACCCGGCCACCCGTGCGATTCCGGTGGTTTTTTCCACCATTCTCACCGATCTCGACGACAAGCTGGCCGGCTTTCGGGTGGGCGGCGTGGATTACCTCACCAAGCCCTTTCAAGAGGAAGAGGTGGCCGAGCGGGTGGGCCGGCACCTCGACGTGCATCGGCTGCAAAAGGAGCTGCAAGTGCGTAATGCGGAGTTGTTGGCCAAGAATGCCGAGCTGGACGCCTTTATGCATACGGTGGCCCACAACCTAAAGAACCCCATCGGTCAGGTGCGCAGTATGGCGGAGATGTTGCGGGAGGCGCAGGGTAATCCGAAGCGGCTGTTGGCGCTCTCGGAGCGGCTGCTGCCGTTGCTCGGTCAGTCCGCGGATCGCATGCTGTCCACGGTGGAGGCGCTGATGCTGCTGGCCAGCATCGATGACCGCAACAAGCCGGCATTGCTCAAGTCGGTGAATGTGCGTAGGGCGGCGGAAACCGTGGCGGCGCTCAGCGCGACGGACATCGAGGCGCGGCAGGCCGCGGTGGATATCGCCCCGGCCCCCTGGCCCAAGGCCAAGGGCTACCTGCCGTGGATCGAAGAGATTTGGAGGAACTACCTGAGCAATGCGCTGAAATACAGCGGGCGCCCGCCGCGGGTGCAGTTGGGGGCCGAGGCCCAGGGCGACTGGGTGGAGTATTGGGTGCAGGACAACGGCGGCGGGCTCACCGCGAAAGAGCAAAAGTCCCTATTCGTGCCCTTTACCCGGCTGCAAAAGACGAGCATCGAAGGCCACGGCCTCGGGCTGTCCATTGTGCAGCGAATCACCCACCATCTGGGCGGCGAAGCGGGCCTGGAAAGCGCCCCCGGCGAAGGTTGTCGCTTCTATTTTCGCTTGCCCGCGGCCTAGTGCGCAGCCGGCCTAGTACAGCGGCGCCTAAGTATCGGGAACAACCCAGGCGCTTGCGGAACGCAGAGCACGCGGAGAGCCGCAGAGGGCGCAGCGGGGCGTTTCGATTGAAAGAGTCAGCGCCGCACCCGGCATCCGCCGTCTTAGCGCGAATGCAATTCGCTGGCCCGCCCCCTGTATGACTGCGGGCTCGGAGCGCACACGCCTTGGCCCGGGCGCGTAACCGGAAACCCGCACAGCCCGAGGGCTGTACTCCAGGCGGCTAGGCGACGCTTCAGCGCCGGGCAGGCGCAAGCAAGCAAAACCCCCCTCCGCGCCCTCTGCGTTCCTCTGCGCCCTCTGCGCCCTCTGCGTCCTCTGCGTTCCTCTGCGCCCTCTGCGCCCTCTGCGCCCTCTGCGCCCTCTGCGCCCTCTGCGCCCTCTGCGCCCTCCGCGTTCCTCCGCGCCCTCTGCGTTCCTCTGCGCCCTCTGCGTTCCTAAATGGCGTCGTTTCCGTTATTTGAGCGCCCGCGCACTAGTTGTCAGGTATCCGACAAACCGCCGAGCCGGCCCATCCCTCGGCTTTGTCTTCCGCGGAGTCAAACCGTCCGAACCCCGACCCGAACATGGCGATAAACGGCTCTTTCTCGGTTCGGTCGCATCGAATCACCTCACTGCGGGCCTAAAGACGGCTCCCTATCTGTTCTGGCCCGTCCTTTGCATACTCACTGCCAAACGCAGAGGACACCACAATGACCGACAAAAAAACCGTCACCATCAACGACACCACCTTGCGCGACGGCGAGCAGTCCGCAGGGGTGGCCTTTTCCCTAGAGGAAAAGGTCGCCATCGCCCGCGGCCTGGACGCCATCGGGGTGACCGAGCTGGAGGCCGGCATTCCGGCCATGGGCGAAGAGGAGCGCGAATCCATTCGCGCCCTGGTCCAGGCCGGCCTGCATGCGCGGCTGATGGTTTGGTGCCGCATGCGCAGCGAGGACATCGCGCAATGCGCGAACCTGGGCGTGGATCTGGCGGACCTGTCCATTCCGGTGTCGCACCAGCAGCTCCGCCACAAGCTCGGCCGCTCTCCCGAATGGGCGCTGGCCGAGATCCGCACCCAGGTGCGCCGAGCGCTGGAGCTGGGGCTGGAGGTCTGCGTGGGTTGCGAAGACGCCTCGCGGGCCGATCCGGAATTCCTGTGGCGGGTGGCGGAAGAGGCCCAAGCGGCCGGGGCGCGGCGCCTGCGCTTTGCCGACACCTTAGGCATTATGGAGCCCTTCGGCCTGCGCGAGCGCATCGCCGACCTGCGTGCGATCACCGACCTGGAGATCGAAATGCACGCCCATGACGACCTCGGGCTGGCCACCGCCAACACCCTGGCCGCGGTGCTCGGCGGCGCCACCCATCTGAACACCACCGTCCATGGCCTGGGCGAGCGGGCCGGCAACGCGGCCCTGGAAGAGGTGGCCTTCGCGCTGGAGCAGGTGCATAACTACCAAACCGGGGTGGACCTGTCCGCGATTCAGGCCGTATCCGGGCTGGTGGCCGCGGCCTCCGGGCGGCCCGTGCCCTGGCACAAATGCCTGTTGGGGGAGGGCGCCTTCACCCACGAGGCGGGGATCCATGTGGATGGCCTGCTGAAAGACCTGCGCAACTATCAGGGCGTGGATCCGGCGCGGGTGGGGCAGACCCACCGCGTGGTGCTGGGTAAGCATTCGGGCAGCCGCGCCGTGCGCGAGGCCTACGCCAAGCTGAATCTGGCGCTGGATCAGGCGCAGTCGGAACAGATCCTGAGCCGCCTGCGCCGCTTTGTCACCAGCACCAAGCGCGCCCCCGAGAGCGCGGATTTAATGCGGTTTTATCATGAGTTGTACGGCATGACCCAGGAGGTGAGCGGATGGCACTAGCGCAGCGCAAGATCGAACCCCGTGACGGACCGCCAACGGAGGCAGCCATGACCGAAAACCCCTCGCAAACCGCGCTCCCAAGGCCCCGGCGCGAAGGCGTGTGGGCGCGGATTCGCGGCGATATCGATTGCGTCTTCCAGCGCGACCCCGCGGCGCGCAACCGCCTGGAGGTGCTGCTCACCTATCCGGGCCTGCATGCGGCCATGGTGTATCGCATCGCCCACCGGGTGTGGCAGGCCGAGTGGCGCCTTGCGGCGCGTTTACTGTCCTATATCGCCCGCGTTTGGACCAGCATCGACATCCACCCGGGGGCCGACATCGGCCGCCGATTCTTCATCGACCACGGCAGCGGGGTGGTGATCGGCGAGACCGCCGAGGTGGGCGACGATGTGACCCTGTACCACGGCGTGACCCTCGGCGGCACCTCCTGGAGCAAGGGCAAGCGCCACCCCACGCTGGGCGACGGCGTGGTGGTGGGGGCCGGGGCCAAGATCCTGGGGCCGGTGGAGATCGGCGATCACGCCAAGGTCGGGGCCAATTCGGTGGTGATCGGCGACGTGCCGGCCAAGCGCACCGTGGTCGGCATCCCGGCCAAGATGGTGCGCCAGAGCAAGGTCTCCGGCCTCAACCCCTACGGCGTGGACCTGAACCACCATTTGATCCCGGACCCCGTGGCCGCGGCCATCGCCTGCCTGGTGGACCGCATCCAAGAGCTGGAGACCCGCGCCGGGCTGACCCGCGAGAACGGCGGCGTGGATACAAACTGCCGCAGTTGTGACGGGCCGTCCGTCTGCCGATCGCCCGATGGCAGCATCGAACTGGCCGAATTCAAACCGAGGAGCTGACCCATGGACCTGCTGGATTTCACCGGCGAAGACCTATACTACGACGAACCCTCGGAGCCCAAGGTGCTGGAGTTGCTGCAAGACGCCGCCGAGCACTATGGCGACGACGAGGCCGAACGGGCGCTATACCGCGCCTACTTCCTGGCCCCGGAGGACCTGAGCGTATTGGTGGGCCTGTATCGGTACTTTTTCTACCGCCATCAGCTCGAAGACGCCATGCGAGTGGCGGAGCGCGTGCTATCGGTGGTGGGTCGGCGGCTGCAATTGGACTGTGACTGGCCGGACCTGGACCTCAACCGCCTGGGCGCCGCGATCGAGGTCTCCATCACGCTGACCCGCTTCTACCTCTCGGCGCTGAAGGGCGCGGGTTACCTGAAACTGCGCCTGGGCGACCCCCAAGGCGCGCTCGATCGCCTGCGCAAGGTGCAGGAGCTGGACACCGCCGACCGCATCGGCGCGGTGCCGCTGTTGCGCATCGCCGAAGAGGCCTTGCAGGCCAACCCCGCCTGAAACCATCCCCCCGATTATTCCGAATCCGAAAAGGTGATTATTATGTCAGAGAGCGAATTAGACCTGGACCTGGAAGAGCTGGAGAGCGCCGAGGACTTCCTCGAATACTTCGGCATCCCTTACGACGAATCCGTGGTGCAGGTCAATCGCCTGCACATCCTGCAACGCTTCCACGACTATCTTGCGCGCCTGGACGAAATGCCCGCGCCCGAAGCCGAGCGCCGAGACCTCTATGCCCGACTGCTGGCCCGGTCCTATCTCGATTTCGTGGAATCCGACGCCCTCACCGAAAAGGTGTTCAAGGTGTTCCGCATGGGTCAGCCCTATAGCCTGCCGGTGGGCCTCGAAGGGCTGAACAAGGGGGTGGCGGATGCGCCCCAAGTATGAATACGGCGAATCGGTGCGGGTGACCCGCAATGTGCGCAACGACGGCACCTTCCCGGGCCTGGAGACCGGCGCCCTGCTGGTGCGCCGCGGCAGCGTGGGCTATGTGAAAGACGTCGGCACCTTCCTGCAAGACCAAATCATCTACTCCGTGCATTTTATGCAGCAGGATCGCATGGTGGGCTGCCGGGAGGAGGAATTGCAGCCGGAGGACGCGCCCTGGGTGCCCAGCCGCTTCGAGTTTCGCGAAAAGGTGCGCGCCAAGAACCCCTTCGCGGTGCAAGGCGAGGTGATCGTCGCCGCCGGCGCCGAGGGCGAAATCCTCAAGGTGCTGCGCGACGGCGCGGACGGCGTGGCCTACCATGTACGCTTCCCCGGGCGCACCCTGCAAATCCCTGAACAGAGCCTGTCACCCGCCGAACAGGCCGAAGCCCCGGAGACCGAGGAGACCCCATGAACGCTGCGGTCGCTGTCGCACCCGAAGCATCGGCACTCGCCTACCATCTGCTGCGGGCGGCGCTGGAAAAATTCCAAAAAACGCCCGCGGACCTGGCCCCCGAAGAGTCCCGCCAGGCCCGCGCGATGGCGGAAAAGACCTGGGAACTGGAGGAGCGCGTGCTGACCAGCGCAGATGCCGCGCGCGTGGTCATCGACCCTGCCGAAGTGGACCAGGCCCTAGCGACCGTGGCCGAACGCTACGAAACCCCGGCCGCCTTTTCGGAAGACCTGGAACGCAACGGCCTGGACGAAGACCGGCTCGGGCGGGCCCTCTATCGCGAACTCAAGTTCGACGCCGTGCTCCGCCGCGTGGCCGCGGGCTGCGAAGAGGCCGGCGACACCGACGCCCAGCTGTTCTACGAAATGCACCTCGAGCGCTTCCGAATCCCCGAAAGGCGCACCGCCCGCCACCTATTGATCACCATCAACCCGGATTTCGCCGAGAACACCCCGCAACGCGCCCGCGAGCGCATCGCGGCCCTGGCCACCGAAATCGCCGAGGCCCCCGAGCGCTTCGCGGACCTGGCCCGCCGCCACTCCGAATGCCCCACCGCGCTGGAAGGCGGCCAGCTCGGCGCCGTCACCCGCGGCCAGCTCCACCCGGAAGTCGAGGCCGTGCTATTCGAGCTGGAGGCCGGCGCCACAGGCCCGGTGGTGGAAAGCGAAGCGGGCCTGCACCTGCTGCTGTGCGAATCCATCGAACCCGGACGCGAAGTGCCCTTCGATGAGGTCAAAGACAAACTGCGCGCCAACCTCACCGAACGCCGCCGGCGGGCGCGGCAAAAGGAGTGGCTGGCGGGGCTAGGATAGGCGAGCGCACTTTATACCCGGGGGTTTGGGAACGCAGCGGGCGCGGAAGACCGCAGAGCGCGCAGAGCCGGTTTTTTTCGTTCACGGCGGCTGGAGTGCGAAGGCTTGGGCTTTGCGTAGGGTGCGTTAGCTCCGCCTGTAAAAGATCGTAAAGGCGGAAATCGACTCACAATCCGGAAAACAAGATAAAGCTTAAAACATCCCGCGGGGCGTAACGCACCATCCCCGGCGGGTGACCGGAAGCCGAGCATTCGATCCCAAGGCCCCGGCATCCGCTGTCGCTTGATGCTGGCAGGCCGCAAACCCGAGCGGGGAGGTGGTGCGTTACGCCCCGCGCCGGGCTTCAAACAGCGGGGAATCGCCCCGCGATTGGGGTATTCCGCAGGGCTTTCGAGTCGCCGAAGGCGGGGCTAACGCACCCTACGGTGGCGGCCAAAACCAGGGTCAAGGCTGCGTTTCATCTCACCCGGTCAAGCGCGCCTCGGCCTCGCGGTATTTCTCCGCGGTCTTTTCGATGATCTCGTCCGGCAGCGCCGGGCCCGGCGGGGTTTTGTCCCAATCCAGGGTCTCCAGATAGTCGCGCACGAACTGCTTGTCGAAGCTCGGCGGACTGCTGCCCGGCTGGTATTGATCCGCCGGCCAGAAGCGGGAAGAATCCGGGGTCAGCACCTCGTCGATCAAATGCACCCGCCCGTCCTGATCGAGACCGAACTCGAACTTGGTGTCGGCGATGATGATGCCCCGCTCCAGCGCATAGACCGCGGATTCCTGGTAGATCCGCAGGCTCAGCTCCCGCACCTGCTCCGCGATCTCCGCCCCCAACAACTTCGTTGCGCGGTCAAAGGCGATGTTTTCGTCGTGGTCGCCTGCGTCGGCCTTGGTGGAGGGGGTGAAGATGGGCTCGGGCAGCCGGTCCGCCTGGCGCAGCCCCGCCGGCAGCGGAATGCCGCAGACCTTGCCGGTCTGCTGATAGTCCTTCCACCCCGAGCCGATGATATAACCGCGCACGATGGCCTCCACCGGCAGCGGCCTGAGCTTGCGCACCACCAGCGCCCGGTCGCCCAACTGCGCGCGCTGCACCGCATCCGGCGCCGCCTGCTCCAGCGGAATATCCGTAAGGTGATTCGGCACAATGCCCCGGGTGCGCTCGAACCAAAAATTCGCCACCCGCGTCAGCACCTCCCCCTTGCCGGGGATAGGCTGGGGCAGCACCACGTCGAAGGCCGACAGGCGGTCTGTGGTGACGATGAGCAGATGCTCCGCATCCAGGTCATAGATATCGCGCACCTTGCCGCGGTTCAGCAGCTTCAGATGCGGCAGGTCCGATTCGAACAGGGCGTCGGTGTAGGTCATAAGGTCGCCGATCCAGTGAATGAAAACAGGCCCGGCAGTATACCAGCAGACGGCGGGCCGGGGCGGCCTCAAGCAACCGCTGGAGTACAGGCCTTGGCGTGTCCGCGAGCAGCGGAAACCCGTCCGAATCGCATGACGATTGAGAGCCTCTCGGAGCGCCAATCGGCACGCAACGAGTTGATCAGCTCGTTGCCGGCCCGTTGCCCGATGAATTGCAATGCCGTCGGCAGCCAGCGGGGGTTTATGATGGACCAGCGGGGCGAGGGGCGCCGGTCATTATCACCGCAAGCGAGGTCTTGTCGGGGCGCCGACCGCAATACCGGCTGCTCGATGATGCCGAGTTGAAATTGACCCGCTACGCGGCGCCATCGCCGCATGGCGCGGGCTGATTCCGCCTGCCCCCCTTTGCCCTTCGCTGCGCCCTTTGCGTTATCATAGGCGCGAACCGAGCGACCCAACCGAGGATCTATGTCCGAGCAAAACCGAGTCCTTAACCGCTGCGCCCCGGGCGTGGCGAACCTGACGCCCTATGTGCCGGGCAAGCCCATCGCCGAGCTGGAGCGCGAGCTGGGCATTAGCGGCTCCATCAAGCTGGCCTCCAACGAAAACCCGCTGGGCTGCTCGCCCAAGGCCCTGGAGGCCATGCGGGCGACCCTGGGCGAGGTGAGCCGCTACCCCGACGGGGCCGGCTTTGCGCTGCGCCAGGCGCTGGCGGAGAAGCACGCGGCGGACCCGGCCGGCGTGACCCTGGGCAACGGCTCCAACGACGTGCTGGACATGATCGCCCGGGTGTTCCTGTATCCGGGGGCGGAGTCGTTGTTCTCCCAATACGCCTTTGCGGTCTACCCCATCAGCAGCCAAGCGGTCGGGGCGGATTTGAAAATGGCCCCGGCGCGGGACTACGGCCATGACCTGGAGGCCATGGCCGAAATGATGTCGGACCAGACGCGGGTGATTTGGATCGCCAACCCCAACAACCCCACCGGCACCTGGCTGCGCGAGGCCGAGCTGCGGGCCTTTGTGGAGGCCGTGCCGGCGGAGGTGATTTGCGTGGTGGACGAGGCCTATGTGGAGTATGTGGCCGAGCCCGACTACCCGGACGCCTCCCGTTGGCTGGCCGACTTCCCCAACCTGATCGTCACCCGCACCTTCTCCAAGGCCTACGGCCTGGCCGGCCTGCGGGTGGGCTACGGGCTCTCCCATCCCGCGGTGGCCGATCTGCTGAACCGGGTGCGGCAACCCTTTAACGTGGACGCCCTGGCCCAGGCCGCCGCGCTGGCGGCGCTGGACGACCCGGAATTCATCCGCCGCTCGGTGGCGGTGAATGCCCAGGGCATGCAACAACTCCTGGCCGGCTTCCAGGCGTTGGGCCTTAACTCTATCCCCTCGGCGGGCAACTTCATCGCCGTGGATTTGGGGCAGGACGCGGCCCCCATCGACCAGGCCCTGCTGCGGGAGGGCTGCATCACCCGGCCCATCGGCGGCTATGGTCTGCCCCATCACCTGCGGGTGAGCATCGGCCTGGCGGAGGAGAACGCCCGCTTCCTGGAGGCCCTGAAGACGGTGCTGGGCCGATGAGGGTGCGGCGGCTCACGGTGATCGGCGTCGGCCTGATCGGCGGCTCCCTGGCGAAGGCCCTGCGGCAGGCGGGCGCGGTGGGCGAAGTCGTCGGCTGCGGCCGCGGCCGGCCGAACCTGGAAAAGGCCGTGGAACTCGGCGTGATCGACCGCTTCACCCACGCAATCGGCGAGGCGGTGGCGGGCGCGGACCTGATCTTCCTGGCGGTGCCCCTGGGGGCCATGCGCCCGGCCTTCGAGGCCATGCAGGGGCGGCTGGCGGCAGACGCCGTGATCACCGACGGCGGCAGCGCCAAGGCCAGCGTGGTGGCGGACTGCGCCGCGGTGTTCGGCGGCGAGTTGCCCAACTTTGTGCCCGGCCACCCCATCGCCGGCACCGAGCACAGCGGGGTGGAGGCCGCCTTCGCCGAGCTGTACCATAACCGCCGGGTGATCCTAACCCCCGGCGCAGGCACCGACCCGCAGGCGCTGGCGCGGGTGCGGGCGGTGTGGCAGGCCTGCGGGGCCGAGGTGATCGAAATGCCGGTGGCCCACCACGACGAAGTCCTGGCCGCCACCTCCCATCTGCCCCACATGCTGGCCTTCGGGCTGGTGGACGCGCTGGCGCGGATGAAGGAAAACGACGAAATCTTTCGCTACGCCGCCGGCGGTTTTCGCGACTTCACCCGCATCGCCTCCTCAAACCCGGTGATGTGGCGCGACATCTGCATGGCCAACGGCCCGGCCCTAAGCGCCATGCTCACCGAATTCAGCAACGAAATGACCGAACTGGCCGACACCATCCGCCGCGCCGACGGCGATCACCTGCTGGAGATCTTCCAGCGCGCCAAGGCGGCGCGGGATCGGTATGTGGACGGCCTCCTGGAGAGCAACGAATGAAAATCACCATCATCAGCGGCAGCCACCGCGACCCCTCGCAAAGCCACAAGGTGGCCCGCTTCATCCAAGGCGCCCTGCAAGCCGCGCCGCATGCGGTTGAAGCCGAAATCTTCAGCCTGGCCAACAACCCCTTGCCCCTGTGGGACGAAGGCGTTTGGTCCGGCGACGAAGCCTGGAAAAAGCTTCTCGACCCGCTTAAGGCCGGGCTATCCGAGAGCGACGGCTTCGTAGTCATCGCCCCCGAGTGGCACGGCCAGGTCCCCGCCGGGCTGAAAAACCTCTTCCTGCTCGCCGGCCGCAACGAAGTGGGCCACAAACCGGCCCTAATCGTCACCGTATCCGCGGCGGACGGCGGCAGCTATCCGGTGGCCGAACTGCGCATGAGCAGCTACAAAAACAACCGCCTGTGCTACATCCCGGAACACGTCATCGTGCGCAACGTCGAGGCCGTACTCAACGACAACCCGGCGGACAACAACCCCGAAGCCGACGCCTACTTCCGCGAACGCATCGGCTGGGCCCTCGGCATCCTCAAGCAATACGCCATCGCCCTAAAAGGCGTGCGCGCGAGCGGCGCCACCGAGACCGCAAAATTCCAAAACGGCATGTAAGCCCGGAGCCCGGACTTTAGTCCGGCAGGGGCGCCCCCGCACGGATCCCGCCGCGATACCCGGCGTGATCGGCGGGAGCGGATTGCATCCGCGATGACCCGGCGCGATCCGTGGGAGCGGATTGCATCCGCGATGACCCGGCGTGATCCGTGGGAGCGGATTGCATCCGCGATAACCCGGCGCGATCCGTGGGAGCGGATTGCATCCGCGATAACCCGGCGTGATCCGTGGGAGCGGATTGCATCCGCGATGACCCGGCGTGATTCGTGGGAGCGGATTGCATCCGCGATGACGGCGCCTGTTGAGGCGCAGGGGCTCAGTCCAAGCCGCTGGCGCGGCTGATCGCGATTGAAAATCGCTCCCACGACAGGCGCGGCTGATCGCGATTGAAAATCGCTCCCACGGGAGATGGTCGCTATGGCCCCCCTGGCTCGGCCGGACTAAAGTCCGGGCTCCGGTTGGCCGGACTAAAGCCCGGGCTCCGTTTGGCCGGACTAAAGTCCGGGCTCCGCTTGGTGACGCCGCTCGGCGCCGCTCCGCGTCATGCGGCCAGAACGGTGTCGCGTGCAGCGGAAGGGGCGTTCGTGTCCATTCGTGTTCATTCGTGGTTGAATAGGGGCGTAGGATGGGCAAAGGCGCTCCCCCGTGGCCTGATTCAATATGGCGGCCTCTCAGCGCCGTGCCCATCATCCGGCGCCTTGATGGGCGCGGCGCTGAGAGATCGTGACCCATAGCGGGCAATGCGGGAGCGCCTTTGCCCATCCTACGTTGGATTACCCGGCGTAGGGTGCGTTAGGCGCGCCAACCACAAAACCCGAATTCAACACCCGCATTGCCGCGCGCCGTAACGCACCATCCCCGGCAAAGCGCCGAGCGCTTTAATGAAATAACGCAAAGACCGCCAAGGGGGCGCAAAGGACGCCAAAGCGAAATAAGACCCCGAGAACCCGCGGAGCAAAGATTCGTGTCCATTCGTGTCCATTCGTGGTTCCTCTCCTTAAACGCGAGTGCCATCCGTTGCAGTCCGTCCCCATCCCGGCGCCGGCCATCCTCCCCGGCGCCAGCCATGGTGCGTTAGGATTGGTGGTTCAATAAAAAACCCCTTTGCGTCCTTAGCGATCCTCGGTACCCTCTGTGTGCCGAAGAGCCCTTTAAGTGCGGGCGTACTGGGTTTAACCTCCGCCCTCCGGGTTATCGTCGTCGGTCTTGGGGGCGGGCGCGGTCTTTCTGGCCGCGGCCTTTTTCTTCACGGCCTTTTTGGGGGCGGGCTTTTGGGTTTCGGTTTTCTTGGCCGCGACCTTTTTCTTGGTGGTTTTTTTCTTGCTGGCGGTCTTTTTCTCTGGGGTCTTCGGGGCCTCGGGGGCCGCGCCCTCAAAGCGGCTCACGCGGTCGAGTTCCATGAGGGTCTCTTCCAGTGCGGCCTCTAGCCAGTCGGCCCGGTTGGAAAGCTGCTTGCGGTAGCGTTCGATTTCGTCCGGGGTGCTGGATGAGGTGACCTTTTCCTCCTTGCCGAGTTGCTCCAGGCCGTAGTCCTCGGCCCCCAGCATGTCGCCCATGGTCTTGGCGCCCAGGCCCTCGTTGCCGCGGTTTTGGGCCAGCCAGCCAGCCACCATTTGCCGCACCTTGGGGTTCTTCAATAGGTTCTTCAGAAAGGGGGCGGACGGACCGCCCTCGGGGGCCTGTTGGTGCGGCTGGTCCGGCTGGTCGATGCCGGCCCACAGGCCCTGCATGCCGGTGCGCGCGCCCTCGAATCCAGGTTGGTTTTGGCGCTGTTTGCGGAGCTTCTGAAAACGCGCTTCGCGGCTGTCGTCGTCGTTGTTTTCGCTCATGTGGCGGGTCTCCTGTTAGTCCAGGTATTCTTCGAACCAGTCGCTGCCGGGGCGCTTGTTGGCTTCCGGCTTGGTTTCGGCGGCGGGGGGCGCTTCGGCGGGCGCCGGCGCTGGGTCTTGGCGTTCGCGCTGCAAGGCCTCCACCTGTTGTTGGGTGGCTTCGAGCTGCTCGCTGAGGCGCTGGGTCAGGCCGACCAGTTGGTGCAGGGTGTCGTTAATCGCGTCGTCCCGGGGCGGCGGGGGGGCGATGGCCTCGGGCGCCGGCTGGGGGGCGGCGGGCGGCGGGGCCGCGGGCTCGTCCGCCACCAAGCGGTCGAACACCTGGTCTAGCTCGTCGGTTTCGGGGTCTTGGGCTTCGAGGCCTTCGGCCGCGCCCGCCTGGCGCTGTTGCAGCATGCTCACCAGGCGCACCAGGTTTTGTACATTGACTCCGGCCGCCATGGGCGCGCCTTCTTCTTCACGGGTGAGGAAGCCGACTACGCGCTGAATGCGGCCTGAACCCTGGCCCTCGCCGCGCTCGGCGCGGTGGCGGAGGAATTGCATTACCTGCTTGACCCGGTCTTCCTTGATCTCGGTGCCGGGGATCAGGCGTCCGCCGGGGCCCGGTTGGGTGAGGTAGTGCAGCAGCCGCTGCACCGAGGCCCCGCGTTCGCCCGCGCCTTCGCCCGCAGCGCCGCCGCCGCCGCCCATGGCCTGGCGTCGCCGTCCGCCGCCCAAGGGGCCGCCGCGTCGTTTCTTGCGGGCCGCGCCCGGGCCTAGACCCGGCCCCGGGCCTCGGCGACCGGCGGCCGGCGGAAGGTCGTCGCCGAACCCGGCGTCTGCGGGGGGCTCGCCGCCGCTCGCGGTTTGGTCTTGCTGGGCGTGGCGTTCGCGCAGGGCGCGCAGGCGGTTGCGGCGGGCTTCGGTGTCGTCATGCTGCATAGGGTTCTCCTGCGGAGCGGAGTCCGGGGCGGCTCCGGGTGCTGTGTGCGATGCAAGGCCCGAGGGCGTTGCCTGAGTTTGCGCCGGTCATTGATAGCCGAATTCGTGCGCCAAGGCGACCACTTCGGGGCGCAGCGGCTGGCCGTCGGGGCGCCAGGACAGGGGCGCGGCGAGGTCGTAGTCCTGGACCCGGGCCGGTCGAATGGCCGGGCTTTCGAGAAAGTTGATGTCGTTGCCTAGGCGGGCGTTGACCGGGCCGACATGGGCGAAGGGCGAGTCCTCCGGGTGTTTCATTGCCGCCAGTTCCGCGCTGCCGCTGGCTAGGCCCAGCCAGTCGCAGACGCGTTTCAGCTCGGCGTCCATGTCCCGAATGAAGTCCTCGCCGCGCACCTGCAAGCGGTTTTGCGCCGGCACCTGCTCCAGAAACTGCAACACCTCTATGTTGGCGTCGTGCCAGAGGATCTGCGGGTCCGGCACACGCTGGTCGCCGACATAGTCCACCGAGTCCATTAGGGTCAGGATCAGCTTGCCGCCCTTGGCCTTAAGCAGTGACTCGCCCTGGCCCGCCGGGTGGCGCAACAGGTGCATGAAGCGGGCGTTGGGGAAGGCCTCCAGCATGCGTTGCAGGTACACCGGCTTGCCCAAATAGCCCGGGCTCTTCTCCACCGTGATCAGGGGCGAGATCTTGTCGCACAGCTCGTGGAACACGCTGCCGGTGTCGCGCCCGCGCCGCGCGATGATCCAGCGGTAGGCCATTTGAATGGAGTCGATGTTCTGCTCGCCGGCGTAGAGTTGGGCCAGGGTGCGCAGCAGGCCGTGGCGCATGATCGGCCAGTGTGCGGCCTTGCGGCTGCCGTCGGCGTCGGTGCCGTCCCAGAAATGCCCCATGTCGGCGGCCATGAACAGGTTCAGCTCCGGCAGCCCGTAGGCGGCCGGGTGCTGGCCCACCACGGTGCTGACCAAGGAGGTGAAGGACCGCGGCGGGGCCAGGATGAATAGCGGCTCCGGGGTCATTCGGGGCGCGCGGCTTCGCGGCGTTTACGCTCTTCGCGCCGGCGCCCGCCTTCCTCGAACAACAGCCCGGTGAGCGACGGCTTGAAGTTGTCCGCCAGCGAGGCCCAGTCGCCCTGCTCGCCTTGCAGCTCGGCGTCCAGCTCGGCCACCGCCTGATCGGCGCCGGGGAGGTTCAGCATGGCCGCCCGGTATTCCTCCACCGCCTCCTTAAAGCGTTCCTTGCGGTACAGGATGTCGCCCATCAGCTTGTGGCTCAGGGGGGCGATGCGGTTGTTCTTGGGCAATTGGCGGGCGTGGTCGGCGGCCTCTTCCAGGCGGTTTTGGCCGATTAGGGCCTCCACCAGGTGCAGATGCGCCGCGGCCTGTTTGGGCTTCACCGCGATCACCGCGCGAAACGCCTGTTCGGCGGTGGTGAACGCCTGTTGCTCCAGGGTCATGCGGCCCAGCGCGAATTGTATGGTGACATTCTCGGGCGCGCCCTGGGCCGCGGTTTCCAGCAGTTGCCGGGCCTGATCCGCAAGCCCCAGCTCTTGGTACAGTCGCGCTAGGCGCAGTTGGATGTTGGTGTTGTCGGGGCTGCCTTGCAGCGCCCGTTCCAGTTCTTCCACCGCGGCCTGGGCCTGGCCTTGGGCGTGCAGTGCGCGGGCCAACAGCAACCGCGGCTGGGTCTGCTGCGGGTTGCCGCGCAGCACGCCCTGCACCTGCGCGATGGCCTCCGGGTAGCGCTGTTGCCGAATCAGCACCTGGGCCAGCGCGGTGCGCGCCCGCGCTTGCTCGGGGTCGAGTTGCAGCGCACCCAAAAAGGCCTGCTCGGCGCGTTGGTGGTCGTCCTGTTCCAAATAGGCGTAGCCCTCCAGCAGCAACGGCTTGGCCGCCATCGGGTCCTGCTGTTTGGCCTTGGCGAAGCGGCCTAGGGCCTCGTTGGCTCGCCCCTGGCGGAGATAGATGTAGCCGATGCCGAGGTTGGCCAGCGCCGAACCGGGGTTGGCCTGAAGCACGGCCTGGAAGGTGGCCAGCGCCTCCTCCAGGCGGTCCTCGCGAATCAGGCTGCGGCCGAGCTTGAGCTGGTCACGGTCGCTCCCGCTGAGCGGCTTCACTTGGGGTTTCCATTGGGACATAAGGGATAGTTCTCGATTGGGAGAAAGCGTTCAGGGGAGCGCGTGGCGCCCGTTTGGTCTGTGGTCATTATAGAGAGCTTGGCCGCGTCTGCGAACCGCGGGAGGGCAATTTGTTCGCCGATGCTTGTGCGCGGCTGCACGAGTACAGCCGCGCTAAGTATCGGCAACAACCCAGGCGCCCTCGGAACGCAGGGCGCGCGGAGAACCGCGGAGCGCGCAGAGAGGTATTTCGATTTCATGCTCGTTCCTAAGGTCTCCTTGGGAATGCCGGTGTTGCAAGCTCTAGCTTGCCGAACGGCTCGGGAAGCTGGAGCTTCCAACACGCGGGTCACCAAGCAGGAGCTTGGGGGCCGGCGGACCGCGGGGGCAAGCAAGCAAAACCCCTCCGCGCCCTCTTGCCGTCCTCTGCGCCCTCCGCGTTCCTGAATGGCGTTGTTTCCGTTATTTGTGCGCAGGCGCTTTAGGCGGGCTAAATACGCCGTAGAGGCGGGTGGAGTCCAGCCTTGGGCCGTGTTGTTTGGGCGCGCTTGCGGGCGCTTACGCGACAAAGGCCCGCACCGCCGCTGCGGCCTGTTGCAGATTCAGCGCTTCGGTGCGCCCGCTGGCCTTGCGCGGCTTGAAGCCGTGGTCGCCGTCGGGCAGCCAGTGCAGGCGGATCTTGGCCGCTAGTTCGTAGCCCTCCACTTCCTCCCGATTGCCGAAGGGGTCGCGCTCGCCCTGGCAGATCAGGGTCGGGGTTTGCAGGGTTGCAAGGTGCTCCGTGCGCAGGTTTTGCGGCTTGCCCGGCGGGTGGAAGGGATAGCCGAGTATGACCAGACCGGCCGCGCCCAGGCGGTCCGCGATCAGGCTCGCCACCCGCCCGCCCAG
Source organism: Gammaproteobacteria bacterium (assembly GCA_011389885.1). GTDB lineage: Bacteria > Pseudomonadota > Gammaproteobacteria > Chromatiales > Chromatiaceae > JABBTK01. The sequence goes on from JAABTK010000060.1 coordinate 21,300, forward strand.
GGACTTGCCGCCGATTAGCAGGCGTTGCCGCGCGACGCCTTGTTGCAACTGCGCCGCGTACTGTTGTTCAAAACTGGCCTCCAACACCTTTTGCCCGTTGGGCGGGCGCTTGCCGCCGCTGCGCTGGGCCTCGGCCATGTACGGGAAGTTGAATCGCACCACCCGAATGGCCCCGTCGGCGCTAATCCCTTCGGCCAGGGCGGCCATAAAGGGCGCCTGCATGGGCACCCCGGCGCCGTGGGCCAGCAGCAGCGTCCAGGGCGCCTCAGGCGGTCCGTTTTGCAGGGTTTCGGGCATCGTGGTCTCCGGCGGCTTGGGTGAAGGCGGGTGCAGCCTGAATCTTCACCGCGCCGCAAGCCGATTGCAAGGGTTTGCGGCCGGGGGCCGGGATCGGGATAATCGGCAACCCTATGGGCATTCATCTCCTCCCCCCGCAACTTGTGAACCAAATCGCCGCCGGCGAGGTGGTGGAGCGCCCGGCTTCGGTGGTCAAGGAGTTGGTGGAAAACAGCCTGGATGCGGGTGCGAAACGGATTCGGGTAGAGGTCGAACAAGGCGGCCTGCGGCTGCTGCGGGTGCGCGACGATGGGGCGGGCATCCCTAAGGACGAGCTGGCGTTGGCCTTGTCGCGGCACGCCACGAGCAAGATCGACAGCCTGGCGGCGCTGGAGCAGGTGCGCAGCATGGGCTTTCGCGGCGAGGCGTTGCCGAGCATCGGTTCGGTGTCGCGGCTCACCCTGAGTTCCCGCGCCGGTGATGCAGAGACCGGCTGGCGCCTATTGTGCGAGGGCGGTCAGGAGTTGGACTTGGCCCCGGCGCCGCACCCCCGGGGGACCACGGTGGAGGTGCGGGACCTGTTCTACAACACCCCGGCGCGGCGCAAGTTCATGCGCACCGAACGCACCGAGTTCGGGCATATCGATCAACTGCTGCGGCGGCTGACGTTGGGCCGCTTCGATGTCGGCTTCACCCTGGTCCACAATCAGCGTGAGCTGAGCAATCTGTCGGCGGCGGAGACCGCGCCCGAGCAGGAGCGGCGCATCGGCGAGCTGCTCGGCCCGGGCTTCGCCAACGACGCCCTGTTCCTGGCCCGCGAGGCCAGCGGTCTGCGGTTGTCGGGATGGGCCGGCCGGCCGACCTTTTCCCGCAGCCAGGCGGACATGCAGTATTTCTTCGTCAACGGGCGCATGGTGCGGGATAAGCTGGTGTCCCATGCGGTGCGCCTGGCCTACCAGGACGTGCTCTACCACGGCCGGCACCCGGCCTACATTCTGTATCTCGAATTGGATCCGGTGCAGGTGGACGTGAACGTACACCCGACCAAACACGAGGTGCGGTTTCGCGAGAGCCGCTTGGTGCATGACTTCATTCACCGCACCCTCGGCCAGGCGCTGGCCACGGGCAGCCCGAAGCAGGACCATGCGCCGCTGACAGCGCCCGCCGCCGCGCCAAGCCCCGGCGCAGAGGCGGCGCCCGCGGCGCCTGGGCCTGCGCAGCGGCGGTTGAGCCTGCCGCTGCGCGAATCCTCGGCGCGCTATCAGGCCGCCTTCGAGATGCAGCGCCCGCCCCCAGCGGCGGCCCCGGATGGCGCGCCCCAGGCATCGGAACCCCGGGCCGAGCAGGCCCCGCGACTGGGTTTCGCCTTGGCCCAGTTGCACGGCGTTTATATCCTGGCGCAAAACACCGAGGGGCTGGTGCTGGTGGATATGCACGCGGCCCATGAGCGCATCACCTACGAGCGCCTCAAGACCACCTACGAGGACTCGGCGGTGGTGTCCCAGCCCCTGCTGCTGCCGGTGGCGGTGCAGGTGAGTCGGGCCGAGGCGGATCTGGCCGAGGCCCATGCGCCGCTGTTGGGCGCCCTCGGCCTGGAGCTCGATCGGCTCGACCAGGGGGCCCTGGCGGTGCGCGCGGTGCCGGCGTTGTTGCAGGGCGCCGATGCGGAACGGCTGGTGCGGGACCTGCTTGCGGATCTGCAGGCCCACGGCAGCAGTGAACGCATCCGCGAAGGCATCAATCAGGTGCTGGCGACCCTGGCCTGCCACGGCGCGGTGCGGGCCAATCGCCGCCTGAGCCTGGATGAAATGAATCACCTGCTGCGGCAAATGGAGGCCACCGAGCGCAGCGACCAATGCAACCATGGCCGCCCCACCTGGGTGCAGCTCGGCATGGGCGAGCTTGACCGGCTGTTCCTGCGCGGACGCTGATGGCGCCGAGCGTGCCTAAGCCGCCCCTTGCGGTGTTGCTGATGGGGCCCACCGCCGCGGGCAAGACCGAACTGGCGTTGGCGCTGGCCGCGGCCCTGCCGTGCGAGATCATTAGCGTGGATTCGGCGCTGGTGTATCGGGGCCTGGACATCGGCGCCGCCAAACCCGATTCGGCGGAGCTGGCCCGGGCGCCCCATCGGCTGATCGATATCTGCGACCCCGCGGAGAGCTATTCCGCGGCGCGCTTTCGGGCGGATGCGCTGGCCGCGATGGCCGAAATCACCGCGGCGGGGCGGATTCCGCTGTTGGTCGGCGGCGCCATGCTGTATTTTCGCGCCTTGCAGCAGGGGCTGTCGCCGCTGCCCGATGCGGATCCGGTATTGCGCCGACGCCTGGAGGCGGAAGGCGCCGCGCGCGGCTGGGAGGCCATGCATGGGCGCCTGCGACAGGTGGATGCCGCGGCCGCGGCGCGCATTCACCCGCATGACCCGCAACGCATCCAACGCGCCTTGGAGGTGTACGAGATCACCGGTCGCCCCCTCAGTGAGTTGCAGGCCGCGGGCACGGGCGGGCCATTGCCCTATCGAACGCTGAAGCTGGCCCGGGCCCCGGCCCAGCGGGCGGTGCTGCATCGCCGCATCGAAAGCCGTTTCCGCAGCATGCTGGAGCGGGGCTTCGAAGACGAGGTCCGGCGGCTGTTGGCCCGCGGCGACCTCTCACCCGCGATGCCCGCGTTGCGCGCCGTCGGCTACCGGCAAATGGTCGGCTATCTGTTGGGCGAATATGGCCGTGAGGCGATGATCGAGCGCGGCATCGCGGCCACCCGGCAGTTGGCCAAGCGCCAACTGACCTGGCTGCGGCGAGAGCCGGACCTGTACTGGCTGGACGACGAGGCTGGCGAGGCCGCGGCGCAGGCATTGAAAATCGTGCATGGCGCCTTAACTTAAAATGTAGGTAGAATGCAAGAGACGCTGTGCTACAATCTGCAACTGAACGACGCTTTTGGTGCGCGGCGCTCATACGAGCATAAAAAAATCAATATCGAAGGAGACCGACATGTCGAAAGGGCAAAGTCTACAAGACCCTTTTCTCAACGCTCTGCGCAAAGAACGGATCCCTGTCTCCATCTTCCTGGTCAACGGCATCAAGTTGCAAGGGCAGATTGAGTCCTTCGATCAGTTCGTGGTGCTGTTGAAGAACAGCGTCAGCCAGATGGTCTACAAGCACGCCATCTCCACCGTGGTGCCTAGTCGCAATGTGCGCATCCAGGCGCCCGGCGCAGAGGAACCGCCGGACCCTGGAAACTTCTGATTGAAGGCCGCATCCTCAGCCACTGAGCGCCTCGGCGCGGAGTTCACGCCGGGCGTATGCGCGCCCGCGCGCCGTTCGCGGCGCCGGGCCGGCTGGTCTCGGGTGAGACGCAACCATGTTTGAGCGTCCCAAGACCGGCGAGCGGGCGGTGCTGGTGCATCAGGACCCCTATGGCAAGCCGGATCCGGACGAGCTGCAGGAGTTTCAAGACCTGTGCGAGTCCGCCGGCGCCCAGCGGCAGGCCCTGATCACCACGGTCCGCCGCAGCCCCGATTCGCGCTCTTACCTCGGGCGCGGCAAGGTGGAGGAGATCCAACTGCTGGTCGAGGCCGAGGGCATCGAGCTGGTGATCTTCAATCACGAGCTGAGCCCGAGTCAGGAGCGCAACCTCGAACAGGTCTTCAAGTGCCGGGTGGTGGACCGCACCGGGTTGATCTTGGACATCTTCGCCCAGCGCGCCCGCTCCTTCGAGGGCAAGCTGCAAGTCGAGCTGGCGCAACTGCGCCACCTCTCCACCCGCCTGGTGCGCGGCTGGACCCACCTGGAGCGCCAAAAGGGCGGCATCGGCCTGCGCGGCCCGGGCGAAACCCAGTTAGAGACCGACCGCCGGCTGTTAAACAACCGCATCGCCCAAATCCGCAAGCGCCTAGAAAAGGTGGACAGCCAGCGCGACCAGGGCCGCCGCGCCCGCACCCGCGCCGAGATCCCCACCGTCTCCCTGGTCGGCTACACCAACGCCGGCAAGTCCACCCTGTTTAACACCCTCACCCACGCCCGCATCTACGCCGCGGATAAGCTGTTCGCCACCCTCGACCCCACCCTGCGCCGCGTCCAACTGCCGGGGGAGGGGGCCATGATCCTGGCGGACACCGTGGGCTTTATCTCCCATTTGCCCCACGAGCTGGTGGCGGCGTTTCGCTCCACCCTGCAAGAGACCGCGCTGGCCGACCTGCTGCTGCATGTAATCGACGGCGCCAGCCACAAAAGGGCGGAATACGTCACCGAGGTGAATCAGGTGCTGGAGCAGATCGGCGCCAACGAGATCCCGCAGATTCAGGTGATCAATAAAATCGATCGAATGGAAGACCGCCCCGATCCGCGGCTAGAGCGGGACGAAAACGGCCGCGTCTGGCGGGTCTGGCTGTCGGCGCAGGACGGCCGCGGGGCGGACCTGCTGCTGGAGGCGCTGGCCGAACACTTCCACCAGGCCCATGTGCGCGCTTTGTTGCGCCTCGACCCCGGCGACGGCAAGCTGCGGGCCCTGTTCTTCGAACTCGGCGGCATCGAACGCGAGACCTTTACCGAACAAGGCGGCTGGGAGCTGGAGGTCAATATCCCCGAGCGGGAATACCGCCGCATGCTCAGCCAGACCCCCGAAATCGAAGCGAAAATCCTGCAAATCGAATAATGCCTGCGTGCGCATTGCGGCAACAATGTCTCTAGGAACGCAGAGGGCCGCAGAGGGGGGGGTCGAGCTAAGGCGATTATGGGGGGATTCCCCTAGCTGCTTGCTTGTACAGCTACGCACAAATATCGGAAACCACCGTGGGAGCGGATTGCATCCGCGATAACGGCCTCTGGTCCGGTGCAAAGGCCCGGGACAAGCGGCTAAAGCGGCTAATCGCGGTTGCAAACCGCACCCGCAAGTAGCGGCAACAACTTTCCACGGAGAGCGCAGGATGGGCAATGGCGCCCCCTAGTCATTGGCCTTGGTCGCGATCAATCAGCGCCGCGCCCATCACCGCCGCCTCTTGATGGGCGCGGCGCTGAACGGTTGGCGGCTTGTTGAGGGTTTGCGAGGGCGCCCTGCCCATGGGCAATCTGTGTTCATCCGTGGTTGCCCGTCCCCGCGCCCCGGCGCGGGGACGCCTGCCCGGCGCTCTTGCGCCGCTGCCGGGCTAAGCCCGGCCGGAGCAACCATCAGGCGTTGATTTCGATGCGCCGCGGACTGGCCTCCTTGGCCTTGGGCAGGGTCAGGGTGAGCACCCCGTCGGCCATCCGGGCCCCGATACCGTCCTGATCGATGGCGTTGGAGAGGCTGAAGCTGCGGCTGTAATGGCCTACGTTGTATTCGGTGTACACCGGCTTCAAGGTTTCGTATTTCTTGAAGTCGATGCGGCCGTCCACCGACAGCACATCCTTCTCCACCTGAATGTCGAGGTCCGAGCGGTCCACCCCCGGCATCTCCATCACCACCACCAGCTCGGCGTCGGTTTCGAAGATGTCCGTCAGGGGCTGATAGTATTTGCCCGGCGTGGTCTTTTCCTCCCGCGCCTCCAACTCTTGCTTGGTCACGTTGTCGAGGTTCTTTTCGGTTTCCGCCATTGCTGTATCTCCCGAAACGGTGTTGATCTCAATCTTCGCCTAAGCGATTGCGATGTTCTTCGGCCGATCCTGCTCCGCCCGCGGCAGAAAGATGGCCAAAATGCCGTCACCAAACTCCGCTTTCGCGCCCTCTGGGTTCACCTCGATGGGCAGGTTGAAGGTGCGGTCGAAGTCGGCGCCGCGGCGCTCGCGCCGGTGCATGCTCGCTTGCTCGCCATAGTCGATGGTCTTTTTGCCGGAGAGCCGCAATTGATTGCGCTGGATGGAAATATCCAAATCCTCCTTGCGGATGCCGGCCAGCTCGGCGATCACCACCAGATCATGCCCCTGCTGGAAGATGTTCACCGGCGGGAAGGCGCCGCGGCTGGTGGTGGAACGACCGAACCAGTCGCTGTCGCGGGAGTTTTCCAGCGCCCGTTGGACCTCCAACAGGGCCTCGAAGGGGTCGAAACGCATTACCATTGTGTTTCCTCCTGATCAACTGTCTGTGACTGTGTCAATCGGAAAATAGGATTCGCCGGCGCGTTTTCAACAGGCCCGGCGAAATTTTTTTCCTTTGGCCGCATGGCTGGCCCGCGACCCCTTATTGGGGCAGAATTGCCGCCTTTCCAACCCCATTGCAGAAGGTTTCCGCTGATGCGCCGCTTCGACTCCCTGAACGCCTGGCTGGACTGGCAGATGCGGCTCAATCCGCGCGACATGGAGCTGGGCCTAGAGCGCGTGGGCGCGGTCTGGCAACGCATGGCGCCCGCGCACTTCGCGCCGCGGGTGATCACCGTGGGCGGCACCAATGGCAAGGGCTCCACGGTGGCGCTGTTCGAGGCCATGCTGCGCGCCGCCGGCTTTCGGGTCGGTTGCTACACCTCGCCGCATCTGCTGCGCTACAACGAACGCATTCGCATCGACGGCCTATCGGCCCCGGATGAATCCATTTGCGCCGCCTTCGAGGCCGTGGAACGCGTCCGCGGCGGGGTGCCGCTGACCTATTTTGAATTCGGAACCTTGGCCGCGCTGTGGCTGTTCATGGCGGACGATTTGGACGTAGCGGTGTTGGAGGTGGGGCTTGGCGGCCGTCTGGATGCGGTGAATATCCTGGCCCCGGACCTCGCGGTGATCACCGCCATCGGCATCGACCACACCGACTGGCTGGGCCCCGCCCGCGGCGGCATCGCACTGGAAAAGGCCGGCATCCTGCGCCCGCACCGCCCGGCCGTGCTCGGCGACCGCGATCCGCCGCCGGAGCTGCTCGCCTATGCCCCCGAACACCAAGTGCCCCTGCAATGCAGCGGGCGGGATTTCGATCTGGCCGTGCATGGGGAGAGCTGGGACTGGACCTTTGGCGACCAGTCGCTCCAGGGCCTGCCTTGGCCGGCGCTGCCCGGACGGCTGCAACTGGAGAACGCCGCCGCGGCCCTCACCGGCCTGCACCTGCTGCGCGATGCCCTGCCGGTGTCGCGCGACGCCATCGAACAGGGCCTGCGCGCGGTGCGCCTGCCGGGCCGCTTTCAGGTGCTGCCCGGCCAGCCGCAGGTAATCCTCGACGTGGCCCACAACCCCCACGCGGTGGCGCGCCTGGTCGAGAACCTGGGGCAATACCCCTGCGCCGGACGCACCCTCGCCGTGTGCGGCATGCTGGCGAACAAAGACGCTGCCGAGGCCGCCGCCCTGATGCGAGGCCGGGTGGAGCGCTGGTTTCTCGGCGGTCTCGCGGGCAGCCGCGGGCGCACCGCCGAAGACCTGCGCGCGGCCTTGGTCGCCGGCGGCTTGGCGGGCGCAGACATGCAGCCGCATGCGGCCATTCCCCAGGCGCTGGCGGCCGCGTTGGAGCAGGCCGAAGCATCGGACCGAATCCTGGTGTTCGGCTCGTTCTACACCGTAGAGGCGGCGCTGAATAGCGGATTGCTGAAGGCTTGACCCCGTTTTGAAACGCCACACCAAAACCCGCACCCAGGCCCTGCCGCCGCCCGAAAATCCGGGAAAATGGCAGCGCATTGCTGTAGCATAGGCCGGATGGGCGCGGTTTGGAATATATGCGGTTAAGGTCGGCGAGGTGACCCGTTATGTGGAGTGGGAAAGAGGTTTTCGGGTTGATTGAACAGGGCGAAAACAGCCGTGTCGAATTTAAATCCGCGGCGGTGCGCCCGGATGCCCTGGCGCGGGAGATCGTGGCCTTTGCCAATGCTCATGGCGGGGCCTTGCTGATCGGTGTGGAGGACGATGGAACCGTGACTGGAAGCGAGCGCAGCGACCTCGATGAGTGGTTGGCCAATGTCTTGCGCCATAACGTGATTCCGGCGCTCACGGTGGATTGCGGCAAAGTCAAAATAGAGGATACAACGGTTTTCGCTATCGAGGTCCAGAAGGGCAAGGACCGCCCTTACCAGACGCAAGACGGTCAATATTGGCTGCGGGTCGGTTCCGCCAATCGCACCGCGACCAAAGAGGAGTTGAGTCGCCTCCTCCAACAGGCCGGTTTAATCCACTTCGATATCTCACCCGTTTCGGATAGCGCCCCCGATTCCATCGATCACCGCCTCGTAGACCAATACTACCGCACCTACTACGAAATTCCGTTCAGTGATCTCTCGCCGCTGGAACAAGAGACGGTGCTGCTGAACGCCGATATTCTATGCGAATTCGAAGAGCGACACGTCGCCACCGTGGGCGGGCTCCTGATGTTCGGCCGCGATCCGCAACGGCGTCTGCCCCATGCCT
>JAABTK010000061.1 GCA_011389885.1 Gammaproteobacteria bacterium
GGCGCAAAAGCGACCCCGAAACCCCCGGGCTTCGCTGCTCGACGCCCCGCAGATGCGCGCCGCATAGAGGACAGGGTGGCCGGAACGATGATCAAGGCCATGATGCATGATGGCGTAAGGTATGGATTCGGCTTCGGCGGCCCCTTCATGTGGCTGTTCTGGATCCTGTTGATCGTCGGAGTCCTCTGGGTGATCAAGGCCTTCGCGGGCGGGCGTCCCGCGGTATTGAACACCGAGGGATGCGGCGCCTCCTGTTATGCTCAGGAAACCACGATCAACGTCCGACCCGCCTGAGATTGAATTGCCCGCCGAGCAGAGCCGCTATCTCTTCCTCGCTAGGTTTGCGATAGGGCTGCATTTCGATCACAACACGGGTCCGTGCATCGTCCAGCGGCTCCAGGCGGATGGCGCCACCCTGGGTTTCGGCGCAAAGCCTAGCCGAATAGGTTCCCAGCCCGGTGCCCTGGGATTTTCCGGCGGTAACGTATTTCTCGAAAAATCGATCCCGGATCTCTTGCGGCACCTCGCCGTGGTTGGTGATCCGGATCAGCGCCGCGCTCTCGTCCCGATCATCCATATCCACCTCCACCACCCCGCCTTCCGGCGAAGCCTCGAAGGCGTTTTGCAACAGGTTGGCGAGCATGGGGTAGCAGAGCATTTCTTCGCCATTGACCCAGAACTGGGCGCCCTCCGCTGCCGGCCCACCCTGATGCAGCAGCCTCCAGCTCTTGGCGGCAACCAGATGGCTGGCGACCGCTTCATTGGCCGAGGCCGCGAGAACCGGCGCAATATCAAAAGGCTGCAGCACCGCCTGATAGGCGCCGATTTCCATTTTGTAGAGATCCAGCGAACGGTTGATCATCTCCAGCATCTTGTGCCCGGCGCGTTCGACATTGCGCAGCAGAGCGCTGTGTTCTTCGCTGAAGTCGTAGAGCGGCAGCAACAGGCCGGGTACCGAGATGATGCTGTTCAGCGGAGTCTTCAGGTCATGCCGTGTGATCCGTTCGACATCGTCACGCAATTGGGCCGCCCGTTCCAGTTCCACGTTCTTGCGTCTGATCTCTTCGGTCATGAGCTTCAGTTGCAGATGGGCGCGCACCCGCGCCAGGACCACCGCGGGACGCACCGGCTTGTTGATGTAATCCATTGCGCCCACCTCGAACCCATAGGCCTCTTCATTTGCGTCGGTATTGCCGGTAAGAAAGATCACCGGGGTGTCGCAGGTGTTCTGCTGTTGCTTGAGGCGACGACAAACTTCGTAGCCATCCATGCCGGGCATCATGATGTCGAGCAGAATGAGATCGGGGCCCTCCTCCTGGGCGCGCTTCAATGCCTGCTCGCCGCTGGTGGCTACCAAGACCCGATATTCTTTGTGCAGCAGGTTCCCCAGCATGCTGATGATGATCTGTTCATCGTCTACGACCAGAATGACCGGCTTATTCATCGTGCATCTCCTTCGACAGTTTCACTGGCGGACCCCTTGGCGTCACGCCGCCTGATGCTCATTTCCAGGATTCGCGCTGCGTCCTCGAAACCATAATTCTCCATCGCGCGGGACAGCTGATCGAACTCGGCGGCAGGCAGGGCCAGCGCCAAACCGGATTCGAGTTCGGCAAAGCGGAGCTCGGCGTCGAAGTCTCCTTTGATCAACAGTTCATGAAGCTGTTGCAGTTCCTCTCTCCGGAGATCCGCCGCCGTACTTTCTAGGTTCGTTTCCTGGGCTGGCGAAGGCAATGCGCCCAGTGCGCTGACCACCTCTAACAAAGCCCGGTTGAGCCCTCCATATAAAATCTTCCGCGCCTCGGGAAGATCTTGCGCTTTGAACGCAGCGTCCAGTCTTTCCGCTTGCCGGGCCAAACCGTTCATACCCAAGCTACCGGCGAGCCCCTTGAGGGTATGAGCAGCGCCGCCCGCGCTGTCCGTGTCCCTGGCTGACAAAGCAGACTCCACTTCTTCGATAAAAGCCGCATATTTTTCGGAGAATCGACGAAGCAGACTCAAATATCGTGCCTGATCGCCATCCATGAAATACAACCCCTGACGGGAGTCGATGCCGGGCAGCCGGTCAATCAGAGTTTCGAAGGACCCATCGACGGGGTTTGCCGCCGGAGGCTGCCCGCCCTGGGATTCCGCAAGCTCCACGGAAGGCGGCACCCAGCGCTCCAACACAGCATAGAACCGCTGCGGATCAATGGGCTTGGCCAGATAGTCGTCCATGCCCGCCGCCAGCACCTTGTCATGGTCGCCGTCAAGCGCATTGGCGGTCAGGGCGATGATCGGCGTTCGAATGCCCCGCTTACGCATCGCGCGGGTGGCGCTGTAGCCGTCCATCACCGGCATCTGCACATCCATCAACAGCGCATCGTAAGCTTGGCTGGCGACGACATCGAGGGCTTGCGCGCCGTCCGCGACCCAATCCACTCGCACGCCGACCTTTTCCAGCAACCCCTGCGCCACCTCCCGATTCAGATCGTTGTCCTCCACAAGCAATACCCGCGCCCCGCCCAAACCGGTAACCCGGGCGCTCTGATGCCCGCCCGGTTGCCCTGAACCGGCCCCCTCCCCCTGCTCCAGCCAAATCTCGAAGCGCACGGTGGTACCACCCCCGGGAACGCTTTTCAGCGAGATCTCTCCCGCCATCAGCTCCACCAGCTTCTTGCAGATGGCCAGCCCCAGGCCGCTGCCGCCATGGCGGCGGGTCACGGAATTGTCGGCCTGGGTGAAGGGCTGGAAGAGCCGCGCCTGTTGCTCCAGGGGGATGCCGATGCCGTTATCGCGCATTGAAAACACCAGCCGAACCCGCTCGTTCTGTTGCTCCTCGCGCCAGACAGACAGTTGAATCTCGCCCTGTTCGGTGAACTTGAGGGCGTTGTTGCCGAGGTTGATCAGCACCTGACGGATGCGCAGCGGATCGCCGCGCAGCAGCATCGGCGTGTCCAGGGCAAGATCGATGACCAGCGCCAGACCCTTGTCCCGGGCGCCGTAGCCGATCACGTCCTCGAACTCCTCCAGCAGTTGCCGCAGGCTGAAATCGATCTCTTCCAGCTCCAGCCGGTTGGCTTCGACTTTGGAGAAATCGAGGATGTCATTGATGATGCCAAGCAGCGCCTCACCCGATCGATGCACCTTGCCGACCAGCTCCCGGGGTCGCGCGTCCAGCTCCTGATCCAGCGCCAGTTTCGAGAGGCCGATGATGGCGTTCATCGGGGTGCGTATCTCGTGGCTCATGTTGGCCAGGAAGGCGGATTTGGCGTCATTGGCGGCCTCCGCCGCCTCCTTCGCGCGCTGTAGCTCCTCTTGCAGCAGGGTCAGCGTCAGATAGCGGCCGATGATGGTGGCCGCCATTTCGAGCATGGTGACCTCGTCTTCGAACCATTCCCTTGGGTAGCGGGTTTCGTCGAAGCCGACCAGGCCCCACCAGCGACCCTTGACCTGGATGGGCGCCACCAGGATCGATTGAATGCCCTTGGGTTCGAGCACCTCCCGTTCTTCCTGGGGGAATTGGGCGACCCGGCCGTGCAGGATCTCGCCGCGGCCCAGGCGCTCGCTCCAACGCTGGAAGCCGTCCGCGTAGACGAAGTGCTGTAACAGCGGGTTATCCAGTTCCAAGGTCACGCCCGGGGCGCGGGCCTCGTAGGCGTAGCGGGTGCAGAGCCGGTTTTCAGCGTTGGTGAAATTCTCGAAGATGTAGACCCGGGAGGCATCACTGCACGCCAGCAGATAGCGCAACGCCTGGCTGATGTTCTCCTGATAGCCCCCCTGCTCCAACAGGCAGAGGGAGGCGTTGACCACCGCCGTCTGGTAGTTGAGGGAGCGCTGTTGCCCCTGTTGCGCCAGCTTCTGTTCGGTGATGTCACGCACTACCACGGTGCTGCCGACGAAGTTGCCGGCGCCGTCGCGGCGCGCGGTAACCCGGGCCTGGGACCACTTCTCGGCGGCGTTTAGCGGTACCTGATACTCGAACTGGCGCACGCGGTCGTCGGCCGGCGCCTGGATGGCGCGGCTCAGCGGGGCGTAGATCTCCGGCGGCAACACCTCTCGGCAGGACTTGCCGAGAAACGCCTCCGGCGGCAGTATCAGGCGCTCGGGGTCGCGGAAATAGGCGTCGGTAATCCGCTCCTGGGTGTCGAGTACGAACACCAGATCATCCATCGAAGCGAGAATCGAACGCAACCGCTCGCCGGTTTCCTGCAATTGCTGTTCGGCGTGACGGCGGCGGTTGATCTGGCGGGCCAATTGCTGGTTCCATGCCAGGATCAGGACAATCACCGCCGCGGCGGCGATGGCTAGCTGCCACAACAGGGTATAATCGGTTTTCGATTCCGTTACCACGTCGCGCCACATCCATTTCTTGTGAATCGCCAGGCGCTCTTGCGGGGTAATCGCGGCGATGGCGCGATTGATCAACGGCAGCAGACGGGCATGCTGTTTGCGTAACATCACCTTGAGTTGAAAGGAGACGTCGGTAACCCCGCCGATGTGGATCGCGTTATCGGCGCGGACGGCGATGTACTGTTGCAACACGGGCAGAATATCCACCGCCGCGAAGGCCCCGCCCCGCGCCACCGCCTCCAGCGCGGCGGGGGTATCGGCGACGCTCATGAACTCGATATCGGGGTAGCGGGCCTTGAGCAGATGATAGGCGCTGTAGTCCTCGCCCACCGCCACCAGCTGGCCCTGCAGGGTGGCGGCGTCGGTAATGAAGCCACTGCCCTCGCGCATCGCGATGGCGACGGGAAACTGTTCGTAGCCGTCGCTGAAGAGGGCGGAATCTTCTCGATTCGCGGTATTGGTGGTGCTGGGAAAGATGTCCGCCTGGCCTCTTTGCATCGCATCAAGCACGTCGGTGAACACCATCGGCGGCGATACTTGCTCCCGCAGGCCCAGCTTGTCTTTCAACAAGGCCCAGTAATCCTCGCTGATGCCGATCACCCTCCCCTCGGCGTCGAGAAAAGTGAAGGGACGCCAGCCCTTGGCGGCGGCACGCTGGAATTGGTTGGCGTCGAGATAGGCGCGTTCCCGCTCGGAGAGTTGCAGCGGCGGTGCCGCCAGGGCCTCGCCGCCACCCAGCCAGGCCCGGCTGATCCGTGCCTGTTCGGCGGCGGGAATGTTGTTCAAGGCCTTGTCGAGAATAGCGGGCAACAGCGGCCAGTCCTTGCGAATCGACATGACCACCGGATGGCGGCTGGACTCGATAAAACCGGATATATCAAACCCTACCAAACTATTATCCTTTCGCCACCATTCCAGGTCAATGGCGCCGATCAGCACATCCACCCGCCCCTCCAGCAAGGCCTTCGCCATCTGCTCATTGCTGGCGAAGCCGCGTAACTCGATCCCCTCGACCCCGCGGGCGAGGTATTCGACCCGCTTCATGCCGGCGAGATAGCCCACTCGCTTGCCGGCGAGGTCTTGCAGGCGCTTGGCGGGGGCCGCGTCGGTTGGGGTGAAGAGGTGAAAGTAGCCATGGTAAAACGGCTCGGTATACCGAAAATACCTGTCCCAGGTGGGATTGGGAGAGGAGGAGGCGAGGCCGTCGATCTCCCCGTCCATGGCCTTGGCGGTCACCTCGCTCCAATCCGGTTCCACATGCAATTCGAGGCGATTGCCCAGTTGCCGGTTGAGGAGGCGGAAATAGTCCACGATCAAACCGCTGCGGCTGCCGTCGGCATGCACGAACACGTCGGGTTGGAACTGCTCGGAAATCCCCAGCACGATCCGCGGATGCCGCGCCAGCCAGGCCTCTTCCGCCTCGCTGAGGAGCAGTTTCGGCATCACGGGGGCGGGCATCGATCCCCATTTTTCCCGGATGGCGCTGATTTCACGCCGGCCGATGGCCGCCAGCGCCTTGTTCATGATGCCGAGCAGTTCCGGGTAGCGACGGTTGATGGAATAGACCAGGTCCGCCTCGGTACCTGGGATACTGAAGGCGATGCCGATATCGGCCAGCAGATCCTGGCGAATGGCGATGAGCAGATTGATCGCGCCGACCGCGCCGTCCACCTCGCCGTTGAACAGGGCCACCGCCAGCGCTTGCAGAGAGGGAAAGGCGACGGGCCGAATGGCGGGCCAGCGGGCCAGAACCTTCTCATCCACCAGCGAGCCCTCCAGATAGCCAACCCGGTATCCGGCGAAATCCTCCATCACGGCAAATGGCGCGCCTTTGCGCGCGTAGGCATAGCGAGAAATCGCATAATAGCTATCTGTAAAAAGGAATCTGGCGGCCCGTTCCGGATGTTCGAGGGTCAGCGCCAGACCATGCAGTTCGGCGCGTTCCGCTTGCTCCACCATCTCCGCCCAAACCCCCTGCTTGAGGCGAAATCTCGCGCCAGTCAGGGCGCTGATACGGGTCAGGATGTCCGGCTCGATGCCGACCACCTCGCCGCGGTTGTCCGCTTGTACGGCGGGGGCCGAATCCAACCCGATCCCCAGCACGATCTCGGGGTTGGCCTCCAGCCAGGCGCGTTCGGCGGGGGTGAGGTCGAGCCCGTCGGCGGCGGCCCAGGCGATCACCGGGAGCAGCAGCCAGCCCAGCAGCAGCGCTGCACTCGCCAGACGATGCCCGCCCATGTGATGGGATCGGTTAGCCATCGACCTCGCCCGTTTCGGTGACGGCGTCCCGGAACGCGTCGACCAACCGCCCCGCCCCGTCGAAATCGAAAGCCTCCATGGCCTGCTCCAGATCGCCGAGGGCCGGGGGCGGGAGCCAGGGGCTCAGGCGCGGTTTCAGTTTCAGGAAAACGTCGACGGCGCCGAACTCCCCCTTCGCCAGCAGCTGCCGCCACTCATCCAGGTCTCGGAACAGTGCCGGATCCGCGGGTCCTTCCGTCGCCGCGGGGACGGATTCCCGCCGCCCTGAGGCAAGCCCTTCCAGCCCCGCGAGGATCTCTTCCAGGGCCTCGCGCAGCGATCCGGCCAACAGCGCGTCGATCCGCCCCCGGTCATGGGCCTTGAACGCCTCGTCCAGGGCGACCGCCGCCTCGCTCAGGCGCGGCATGCCGAGACTGCCGGCGACGCCCTTGAGGGTGTGCGCGGCGCGCGCGGCGCGAAGCTGATCGCCGGCTTGCAGGTCGCGCTCCATTTCCGCCACGAAACCGCTGAACTGATGGATGAACTTGGTCAGCAGGCGGCGATACAGGTGGCGATCGCCATTCATGTAGCTCAATCCCGCGGCCTGATCGATGCCCGGCAGTTCGCAAGGCAGTTCGTCCGCCGCGCCGGCGGCGGGGGAGTCGGCCCGGCCCGGTAAGGGCCGCGGCGCGGAATCGGCGGCGTCGCGGCCCCCTTCTCGGGGCCGGACCCAGCGTTGCAGGCTGGCGTAAAGCTTGCGGGGTTCGATCGGCTTGGCGACGTGATCGTCCATGCCCGCGGCGAGGCATTTCTCCCGGTCATTGCTCATGGCATGGGCGGTCATGGCGAGCACCGGCACGGACTTGCCCAGCTCACGGATCGCTCGGGTGGCGCTATAGCCGTCCATCACCGGCATCTGCAAGTCCATCAGCACGGCGTCATAGTCGCCGCGGGCGACGGCAGCCACCGCCTGCTCGCCGTTTTCCACCCATTCGACCTCGACCCCAACCGACTCCAGCAGTCCCTGGGCCACCTCCCGGTTGAGGGAGTTATCCTCCGCCAGCAGGATCCTGGCGCCCTCCAGCGCAATGTCCGGATTGACTTCATCTTCGAGTTTTTCAAGGTAGCGAGGATCGCCCGCCTTGAGAAGGAGATCGAAGGATACCCGCGTCCCCTGTTGGAGGCTGCTATCCAGCGTTATCCGCCCCCCCATCACGCCCACCAGCTTTTTGCAGATCACCAGTCCCAGACCGCTGCCGCCATAACGACGCGTCACCGAGCTATCCGCCTGGGTGAACGGTTTAAACAGTTTCTCCTTTTGTTCAACGCCCATGCCGACCCCGCTATCCTCGACCTCGAAACCGAGGCGCACAAACGCATCCCTTTCGGCGACCCGCCACACCCGCACGGTAATGCCGCCCTGTTCGGTGAACTTTACCGCGTTCCCCCCCAGATTGAGCAATATCTGGCCGATTCTCAGGGGATCGCCCCGCAACACCCGCGGCGTCCCCGCGGCCACCTCGATGCGCCACTTTAGCCCCTTCTCGCGGGCACGATAACCGATCAGATTATCGACATTATCCAACACCGTTCGCAGGTCGAAGTGGGTACTTTCCAGCTCCAGGCGATTGGCCTCGATGCGGGAGAAGTCGAGGATATCATTAATGATCCCCAACAGCGCGCCGCCGGATCGGCAGACCTTTTCGATCAGGTCGCGCTGGCGTTCGCCCAGCTCCATCTCCAACGCCAGCCGCGACAGGCCAATAATGGCATTCATTGGGGTGCGAATCTCATGACTCATGTTGGCGAGAAACTGGGATTTGGCCTGATTGGCCGCCTCCGCCTGGTCCCGCAGGCGGCGACTCTGTTCCAACAGACGGATATTGGTCAACGCCCCGGCGATGGAGGCGGCCACCGATTCCAGGAAGGTCAGATCAAACTCATCGAATTTGCCGGTCCGCCGGTCTACCACGCTGAGCATGCCGAGCAAGCGTCCGTTGTGCACCAGCGGACTGTAGAGCAAGGCCGGCAGCTCGATCCCGCTGATCATGTCCAGCACACTGTGGTGACGCGAATCGCGACGGCTATCGACAACCCGCTCGCTCACGCCCCGCTTCGCCGCATCGCCAATAACCCCCTCTCCCAGCGCCAGGCGTTGACCCTGAATGACATCTCGCCCAATGCCCACCGCGTGACGACAGATCAGTGCACCATCCTCTTCGATCAATTCCCAGTAGGAGGCGCCATCGCTGGCGAAGATCTCGCGCACCTGGGTCAACACCCGCTCCAGGATCGTACCCAGCTCCGGGGTAACATTGGCCAGCATGCCGATGCGATTGAGCGCGGCCAACCGCTGATTCTGCTCCTGGGACTCCGCCTGCGCTCGCCGCAGACGCTGCTCGTGCTCCTTGCGCTCGCTGATATCGGTGAGGATCCCGGTGATCCGCAAGGGTCTGCCGACGCCGTCCCGCTGACTCAATGAACCCACAGCCTGAAACCAGCGCCACTCTCCCGCGGCGTTGCCGCGTCGATACACCAAACTCTGGGGCTCGCCGGTCCGTCCGATCTCCTCAAACACCGCTTGCAAACGCGGCAAATCCTCCGGATGGATGGTGTTTTGCCACTCCTCGATATTGTAATCGAAACGCCTGGGATCGTAGCCCAGCATCTCGGGGTAGTCAGGCGAAACATGGATGCGGCCGTTTGGCACTTCGACCTCGAACCAGGCCTGTTTCGCCACCTTCAGGGCAACCCTCAGACGCTCTTCATTCTCCGCCAGCACGATCTGGGTGGCATGCAGCCGCCGATTGAAACGGAGCATCAGGTAGAGGACGACAAGAATGAAGACAATCACCAGCAACGCGCCGCCAAGGGCCATTTTTACCCAATCGGGCAAGGCGCGCGGCGCCGGATCATAGAGGAACCCAGCGAGGGATGCGTTCGCCTTGGCCAGCCCGGCGGTGACGAAGGTGTCGGCCATGTGCCGCCATCGCTGCGGATTCATGTGGCCGATCTCGATCAGGTCCGGCAACATCAGCTTGCGCATCTCGGCGGCCTCGAAACGCAGGTGTTCGATGGATTTCTCCACGCCATATTCCTCTACCAGCAGCCGGATCACCGCCTCCGGGTGGTCCATGGCGTATCGCCATCCCTTCAGGCTGGCGCGACGCATGGCCGCTGCCCGTTCCGGATGGCGGCGCAGCTCTTTTTCGCTCGTGAACAGGATATCGCTGTAGAAGTCGACCCGGTAGCTCTGCGGAGAGATCACCTCATAGGGAATGCCGCGTTCCTTGAGGAAATAAGGCTCATTGGTGAGGTAGGAGTTGAAGGCGTCCACCTTGCCGCGGACCAGATCCTGGATATCGAAGCTGCTGGGGACAATCTCCACCTGCTCCGGATTGACGCCCTCATTGAGCAGCATGGTGATAAAATCGGCGTCCTGTCGCCGGTTCATCAGCATCACCCGCTTGCCGATCAGGTCATGCACGTTGCGAATCCCCGCATCGGCCCGGGTCAGTAGTACCGATGGCGAGTGTTGCAGGATCGCCGCCAGCGCCACCAGGGGTTTGCCATCCAGGCGCTGATAGAGTACCTCGCTGTTGCCGACCCCGTAGTGGGCGCGCCCCGCCAGCACTTCCGTCACTGGCTGATGCCGCGGGCTGCCCGGGTGGATTTCCACCCGCAGGCCTTCGTCGCGGTAGTAGCCCTGCTCAAGCGCGGCGTAATAGCCAGCGAACTGGAATTGATGCAGCCAACGCAGCTGAATGGCAATCCTCGGGCCGCCGTCACGGGCCTGCACGGGCAGCGCCCAGGGAATGCAGAGCGCCAGCGCAAACAGCATCAGCATCGGCGGCGCCCGGTTTGAGCGCCAACGGCCCCGGCGCACCACAGTCAGGAAACCTCGACCTGATCCACCCGCTGCAACCCCCGCGGCAGTTTGTTGCCTCGGCGGCCCCGTTCGCCATGATATTGGTCCAGGTCCTCGGGTTTCAGGGTGAAGTGGCGCTTGCCGGCATAGAGGGTCAAGGAGCCGCCGGCGGGCACGCTCACCAGTGCGCTGAGCAGTTCGTTGCGGGCCTCGGCGCGGGAGGCCGCGATGTTGATAATTTTGTTGCCCTTGCCTTTGCTCAACACGGGTAACGAACGCATCGGGAACACCAGCATGCGGCCTTCGTTGGAGATGGCCACCAGGCGCTCGGACTCGGGATCGCTCACCTGCACCGGCGGCAGTAGTCGGGCATTCTTCGGCAGGTTCAGCAGGGCCTTGCCGGCCTTGTTCTTGGCGTAAAGCTCCTTCAATTGGGTGAGAAACCCATAGCCCGCATCCGAGGCCACCAGCAGCCATTGCTCCGGCTCGCCGGCGAGGGCGGTTTCGAAGGTGGCGCCCGAGGGCGGTGTCAGGCGCCCGGTCAGGGGTTCGCCCTGGCCGCGCGCCGACGGCAGGGTATGGGCCTGCACGGAATAGGCCCGACCGGTGGAGTCGAGGAAGATCACCTGTTGGTTGGAGCGCAACCGGGCGGCGCTCCTAAAGCCGTCTCCGGCCTTGTAGCTCAGGGTTTCCGGGTCCATTTCATGACCCTTGGCGGCGCGCACCCAGCCCTTTTCCGACAACACCACGGTCACCGGCTCGGCGGGGGCCACCTCGGTCTCGTCCAGGGCCTCGGCCGCGGCCCGCTCCACCAGCCGGCTGCGGCGCTGGTCGCCGTACTGCTCGGCGTCCGCCTCCAGCTCCTTGCGGATCAGGGTCTTCAGCCGCCGCTCGGAGCCCAGGATCTTCTCCAGCGATTCCCGTTCCTGGTCCAGCGCCTCCTGTTCGCCGCGGATCTTCATCTCCTCCAGCCGCGCCAGCTGCCGTAGCTTGGTGTCGAGCACGAAGTCCGCCTGCACCTCGGTGAGCCCGAAACGCCGCATCAGCTCGGCCTTGGGCTCGTCCTCCTCGCGGATGATGCGGATCACCTCGTCGATATTCAGGAAGGCGATCAACAGGCCTTCCAACAGGTGCAGCCGCTCCTGCACCTTGTTCAGGCGGTGCTCCAGCCGCCGCCGCACGGTGAGGGTGCGGAATTGCAGCCACTCCGCCAGCATGCCCCTGAGATCCTTCACCTGGGGCCGCCCGTCGAGGCCGATGACGTTCAGGTTCACCCGATAGGAGCGTTCCAGGTCGGTGGTGGCGAACAGGTGGGACATCAGCCGCTCCGCGTCCACCCGGTTGGAGCGGGGCACGATCACCAGTCGGATCGGGTTTTCGTGGTCGGACTCGTCGCGCAGGTCCTCCACCATGGGCAGCTTCTTGGCCTGCATTTGGGCCGCGATCTGCTCCAGGATCTTGTTGCCCGAGGCCTGGTAGGGCAGTTCGTTGACCACGATGTCGCCCTGCTCCCGCGCGTAACAGGCCCGCACCTTGACGCTGCCGTTGCCGCTGCGGTAGAGCTTGAGCAGCTCGGCCCTGGGGGTGACGATCTCGCCGCCGGTGGGGTAATCCGGCCCCTGAATGAAATCGCACAACGCCTCAAGCTCCGCCTTGGGGTTCTCCAGCAGGTGCACGCAGGCCGCGGCCACCTCCCCCAGGTTGTGCGGCGGGATGTCGGTGGCCATGCCCACCGCGATGCCGGTGGTGCCGTTGAGCAACACATTGGGCAGCCGCGCCGGCAACACCATGGGCTCCTTCAGGGTGCCGTCGAAATTGGGCCCCCACTCCACCGTACCCTGCCCCAGTTCCGAGAGCAGCACCTGGGCGTAGGCGGTGAGGCGCGATTCGGTGTAGCGCATGGCGGCGAAGGACTTGGGGTCGTCCGGCGAGCCCCAGTTGCCCTGGCCGTCCACCAGCGGGTAGCGATAGGAGAAGCGCTGGGCCATCAGCACCATGGCCTCGTAGCAGGCGCTGTCGCCGTGGGGGTGGAACTTGCCCAACACGTCGCCCACGGTGCGGGCGGACTTCTTGAACTTGGCCGTGGCCGACAGCCCCAGCTCCGACATGGCGTAGACGATGCGCCGCTGCACCGGTTTCAGACCGTCGCCGATGTTGGGCAGCGCGCGGTCCAGGATCACATACATGGAATAATCCAGGTACGCCTTCTCGGTGAACGCCTTCAGCGGCATCCGTTCGATGCCTTCCAAGCTCATATCGGTGGTGTCGGTCATGGAACCTCGTCAAGGGACTGTCACGAATGAGCCCGGATGATAAGGGATGCGGCGACGCCAAGCCAGATCGGCGGCCGCCGGGTTGAGCAGCGGCTAGTGCGCCAGCCCTTGTGGGAGCGGTTTGCAACCGCGATCAGCCGGGCCAGCGGCTTGGTCCGGGCGTTGGCGCCGGATCAGAGGCCGTCATCGCGGATGCCATCCGCTCCCACGGGTGTTTCCGATACCTAGACGCCGTTGGACTAGTCGGCCGGG
Organism: Gammaproteobacteria bacterium; assembly: GCA_011389885.1. GTDB lineage: Bacteria > Pseudomonadota > Gammaproteobacteria > Chromatiales > Chromatiaceae > JABBTK01. Next base: position 12,964 of record JAABTK010000061.1, read on the forward strand.
GCCTGGGCGCGAATGCTCAGGGCGTGGACCTCGTTGCTCTTCATCAGGTCATCGAGTGCGGCATAGACCATGCGATGGCGTTGCAGCGGGGTCTTGCCGGCAAAGGCCGCGGCGGTGATGGCGACATTGAAATGGCCGCCCCCGCCGGCAGATGCATGGCCGGCATGTAAGTGGCTGTCGTCGCCGATCTCCAGGCCCTCGGGGGAGAGGGCCTCGGTCAGACGACGATGGATGGCTTCAACGCGTTCAGTGGGTGTCATGGGGGTGTCTCCTGCTGTTATCCAAGTCGTGAAGATGGACCCGCTCGCCCGCCGTTGCAATCGGCGCCCCGGCTCCCGCCCGGCGCCAGCGCGCGAGGGGCCGATATGAGCGCTGCCGAACCGCGGCTCGGCGGTCCGCTGCGGGTCGCAGTGCGCAGGTTCGGCCGAAAACCCGGCGTCCTGAGCGATTTTGCGCGCCCCACGGCCCCGAGAAAACCCCTTGGGTTCTCTTTTTGTTCTATACTGGCGGGCGTTTGATCGCCCGGTTTGTCGGAGTGCGTCATGCCGCAAAACCTAACCCGCCGTCAGCGTGAGATCGATCAGTACCGTCGGCAGCATCTGCCGGGGTTTGCTTATCCGCCGTCTCTGGATGAGCTGTGCGCGGCCTTGGGCCTGCGTTCCAAGGGCTCGCTGCACAAGCAGATTCAGGCCCTGGCGGCGGCGGGGCTGGTGGAGCCGTTACACAACCGGCGGCGGGGGACTCGGCTGGCGGAGGCCCGGGCGCCTGGGGTTGACGCGGACGCCGAGGCCCTGCCGTTTTTGGGCTATATCGCCGCCGGCCAGCCGATCGAGGCGGTGGCGCAAGCGGAGAGCCTGGCGGCCCCGCCCCATCTGCGCACCGCTCGTCCTTGTTATGTGTTGGCGGTGCGGGGGGATTCCATGCTCGATGACGGGATCCGGGACGGCGCTCGCATCGTGGTGGAGCAACGCCCGAGCGCGCACAACGGCGAGATCGTGGCGGCGCTGATCGATGGCGAGGAGGCGACCCTAAAGCGCATCGAACAGCGGCCGGACCAGGTGATCCTGCACCCGGCCAACAGCGCCCTGAAACCGCTGCGCCTCCGCCCCGACCAGGTGGCGATTCAGGGGGGGCTTGGCGGGCCTGATGCGACGCTATCACTAACGCCCGCGGCCGGGTCTTATTTCTGTCGTTTGATCGTCACATTTTTGGTTTAACCTTCCGCCCTGCGAAATGCTGACGTTGTCGAGCGGAATCCCTCAATGAATGACCTGACCCAACTTATGGTGGCGATGGAGCCCCTGTCTCCCGACCTCACCATCAACGAGGTGGCGGAGATCCTCTTGTCCGAGGAAAACCGGCGCTTTCTGTGTATCCCGGTCGTGGACAGGGGGCGTCCCATCGGCACGGTGAGTCGAAATCAACTAGAGAGCATCTTCATGACCATTTACGGGCGGGACCTCTACGGCAAGAACAAGGTCACCCAGTTGATGAATGCCTCGCCGCTGATGGTGGAGGTGAAGCTGCCGATGGAACAGGCGGCCCAGTACATTACGGCGAATATGCAGGCCCCGATCACCGAGGACTTCGTGATTACCCACGACGGCGTCTACCACGGCATGGGCTCCGTGATCGATTTGCTGAGCGCCATGGAGCGCCGGGTGGCGGAGCGCAACGTCGAATTGGGCAAGGCCTATCGCAGCCTGAAGGAATCCCAGTCGCAGTTGGTGCATTCGGAGAAGATGGCCTCTTTGGGCCAAATGGTGGCCGGGGTGGCGCATGAGATCAACACCCCCTTGGGTTATGTGAAAAACAATGTGGAAATGGCCCACGAGATCCATAAGGACATGGTCGGCTTGGTGGCGGGCTTCAAGGCGCTGCTGGCGCTGTTCGATGCCGAGGACGCCGATGAGCGGGCGGTCTCGCTCCAGCTGCAACAGGTGGAGGCCATGGCGGCGGAGTTCGAGGAGAATTTCCCCCAAGAAGACGTGGCCGGGCTGTACGGCGACACCCTGTACGGCATCGAGCAAATCTCCGAGATGGTGCTCAACCTGAAAAACTTCAGTCGCCTAGACCAGGCCGCGGTGTCCAATGTGAGCGTCAACGAGTGCATCGACAGCGCCCTGCTGATCGCCAAGAACGTGGTCAAGCACAAGGCGGAAGTGGTCAAGGCCTACGGCGAGATCCCCAACGTGTCCTGCTCGCCGTCTCAGATCAATCAGGTGTTCCTGAATCTGCTCACCAACGCCGCGCAGTCGATCGACGACTTCGGCACGATCACCGTCAAGACCTGGGCCGAGGGCGGCTATGTGCATGCCTCGGTGCAGGACAACGGCAAGGGCATCGAGCGTCAGCACCTGAAAAAGATCTTCGACCCCTTCTTCACCACCAAGCCCGTGGGCAAGGGCACCGGGCTGGGGTTATCCATCACTTTCAAGATCCTGCAACAGCACAAGGGCAAGTTACGCGTGGGCTCCGAGCCAGGCGCAGGCACCCGCTTCGTGATCAGCCTGCCGTTGCAGCAGACCCAACCCGTGTTAAAAGAGGCCGTTTGATCCATGATGTCTTCAGCAACCCAATTGGGCGCCAGCCCCCAGACCCATGCGGTCGCTGGGAAATCCGTGGTCATGTTCGTGGACGATGAAGAGCGGATTTTGCGCTCTTTGAAGATGATGTTCCGCAGCGACTACGCCATCAAAACCGCCACCAGCGGCCAGGCCGCCTTGGAGATCGTCAAGCACGAAAAGGTCCATGTCGTGGTCAGCGATCAGCGCATGCCCAGCATGCAGGGGGTGGAGCTGTTGCGCGAGGTGAAGAATCTCTCGCCCAACACCATGCGCCTGCTGCTCACCGGCTACTCGGACCTCCAGGCGGTGATCGACTCCATCAACGAAGGCGAGATCTTTCGTTATATCAGCAAGCCCTGGAATACCGACGATATCCGCGGCACAGTGGCCAAGGCGGTGGAAATCGCCCACAGCCTGGACCAAATCGAAATCCCCGCGGTGCAAACCGAAGAGGAATCCGCAGAACGCATTCTGGTGGTGGACAAGGACCCGGACGTGGCCGCCATGATTAAGGAAATCGTGGAAGAGGAATTCGAGCAACTGCATGCAGTGGAATGGGCCTCGGACCTGAATAGCATCTTCGAGATCCTGGAAAAAACCGAGGTGGCGGTGATTTTGTCGGAAATCCACCTGGCGGAGCACGACATCACCCCGTTATTGAAGACCTTAAAGCGCTACAACCCGCACGTCATCACCATGGTGCTCACCTCTTTCCGCGACACCGGCGCCTTGGTCAACCTGATCAACCAAGGCCAGGTCCATCGTTTCCTGCCCAAACCCATCCGCCGCGGGTTGGTGGCCAAGAGCCTGCGCGACGCCCTGGTGCGCTACCGCAACCTGAAGGCGACCCCGGCGCTGATCCAACGCCACCAGGTAGAGGAGGCCCCCGCCTCGGCCGGGGGCGAGGAGAGCCCGGTCTCCAAACGCATCGTGGGTTTCATGAAACGCCTGCGGCGGAATTTCCAATAGCCCGGTGCGGCCTGCGCCAGCGCGACCATCATTCTGTTAGCGCAAACAACCGTGGGAGCGGATTGCACCCGCGATGACGGCCTCTGATCCGGCGCCAACGCCATTTAGGGACGCAGAGGGCGCCGAGGACCGCGGAGGGCGCGGAGGGGGTTTTGCTTGCTTGTTGTCGCGTCCAGCGGGGGATGCCTGTCCGGCGCGGAAGCCTGGCCTAGCCGCCTAGCCGCCTGGAGTACAGCCCTCGGGCTGTGCGGTTCTGGGTGTGCTCGGTACGCAGAAAACGCCTCGATTGCCAGGCAAGCTGGAGCTTGCCAGACAGGCATTCCCAAGGAGACCTTGGAAACGAGCATGAATGGCCCGCTTCGCCGCGGTCCCGCACGGGTCCAAGCGATGCGCCTCGCGCCTCGGCACAGCCTATTCCTGGCACGAGTCGGTCGGCGCCGAAGGCCCGCTCTCGCCAAGACGCAAAGGGCGCCAAGAAAAAACCTTTTCTTCTCTGCGTCCTCCGCGGTTCTCCGCGTGCCCTGCGTTCCGCGAGCGCCTGGGCGGTTTCCGACACTGAGGCGCAGGCGAACTAGCGAGGCCCGGCCGCTCTGTCACCACAGCCTGGAGATAAACGGGGCCTTGGCCTCGCCATGCGGCTCCAGACTCAAATCCGCCGGCCAGCGGAAATAGGGGCCGTAGCGTTTCGAGAAACCGGCCTCGCCGCCCGCTGCGCGCCCCTTGCTGGTCAGCCGCAAGCGATTGCCGCGCTTTTCGAGGTAACCGCAGACCGCAAGCCTGGCGTAGAAGGCGTCCAGCCCCAAACCGCGTTTCTTGGCCAACTGCCAGTCCACCGGCTTTTTCGTTCGGTGCGGGGCCGGGGCTTGGGCGGCCTCCCCGGCCTCCGCCATCAGCGGCAACTGCGTCGCCGCCCGCAGCAGCTTCTGCGCCTCGTCGAACACCGTTTGGAACAGCTCCGGATCCTCCTGCCGGGTCACCAGCAGGCCCATTTCGTACTTGGCGGCCCGCCGGTAGTCGAACGGGCTCATCGAGGTCAGCAGCGCTTGGCGCTCGTTGAGGTAGCACTTGGCATGCAGATCCTGCAAGAAGAAGGCGCGCGCGTAGGGGCGCGCATCCAGCCACTGAATCTCTCGATGACTCAGCTTGTTGCGCTCGTAGACGAAACGCACCTCCACCGCATGCGCCACCTGCACATCGATCAGCTCCTGCAGGCGCCGATTCAGCTTGAGGATCGGCGCGACCAGCAACACGCGGTGCTCGGCGTCGCGCAGAATCTGTTCGAAATGAAATTGACCGGCGTTGCTGTTGAGATACTGGGGCATGATCGGGGGCAGTCGAGGGGCGCGTCTCCCGGGCGAATGGATCCTGAGTCCCAGTATAAAGCTTTTGCCGACAAGAATCCCCTTTCCCGCGGTTTCTGCGCGGCATCCAGTGATTCCAGACCACTGCGCCCTGCGGCCCCCTGCGCCATTTAGGAACGCAGAGGGTACCGCGGACCGTAGAGGGCGCGGAGGAATTCCGGCTTGAGCGTCCCCGCGTTCCAGGGCGGGGGTGCCTGTCCGCCGCTCCGGGCTTGCCCGGTCGCCTGGAGTTCAGCCCTCGGGCTGTGCGGGTTTCCGGTTACGCGCCCGGGCCAAGACGTATACGCCCCGAGCCCGCAGTCAGACAAGGGGTGGGCAAGCGAAGTGCATTCGCCGCTGAAGCGGCGGATGTCGGGGGCGGCGCTTATCCTGTCAATAGAAACGCCTCTCTGCGCCCGCTGCGGTTCTCTGCGTACTCTGCGTTCCGAGAGCGCCCGGGTTGTTTCCGATACTTAGGCGCGGCCGTACTGGCTTCCCGAGCCATTCGGCCCGCCCGGGCTTGCAACACCGGCATTCTCAAGGCGACTGCGGGAAAGCTTCAACGGTGCTGCCATAGCGCCGCCGGGGGGCGTACAATAGACCCCGATGCGGAGGCTATAAGACGCAGGGGCCGCGGCAGATCGGCGGCCCTTCCGGCCCGCACAGGCAGCTCCGATCGGGCATGGCCGAGGCGTTCGGTTCATAGTCGATTCATCTCTGTGATTTATGCCGCCCGCTTTTGATCTCAAGACGGGCCTTAACGATGACCAGTCAGGAAAGGCGAATGCAAACCATCCATCACGCGTTGGTCCTCAACCTTCATCAGCCCCCGGGCAACCTGGATGACCTGTTGGAGCACCGGCCCTGGGAGGCCAAGGAGATCCTGTTCGCAATGGATCGCATCCCGCGCAGCCTGTGGCCGCACGAAGGCCTGGGGCGGGTCCACCTCTCGCTCTCCGGCGCCCTGCTGGAGACGCTCGCAAGCCCCGGCTTTCAGCAGCGCGTGTACGGCACCGTGGACTGCGGCTCGCTGCTGTGGCATTGGCAGAACGAGAAAATCATTCGGGTGCTGGGCACCGGCTATTATCACCCGGTGCTGCCGCTGATCCCGGAAGCGGATCGGCCCGAGCACCTGCAACGCTGGCACGGGCTGGCCGGGCACCTGTTCGGCAATCGCCATTTTCAAGGCTTCTGGCCGCCGGAGATGGGCTTCAGCATGGAGTTGATCCCGCTGCTCAAGCGCATGGGCTACCGCTATGTGATGGTCGATAGCGACTATATCCAGCCGGTGACCTCAATGTCCTGGGTGGAACTGCGCTACCGCCCCCATATCGCCCGCTACGGCGAGGACGAGATCATCGTCGTGGTGCGCGACCGCGAACTCTCAGACGCCCAGGAATCCGGCATGGGCTACGACTGGTTCAGCCGCGAGGTGCATGCCCGCACGCGCTGGTGCGGCTTCGAGCCCCTGGTCACCACCTGTAGCGACGGCGACAATGGCGGCTGGTTTCGCGACACCTCGAAGCACAACAACTTTTGGGACGTGTTCTATGCGGATTTCATGGAGCGCGCGGCCCAGGGCGAAGACGACATCCGCCCGGCCTTTATCGACGACTACCTAGACCGCCACGGCGCCCACGGCGAGGTCATCGTCGAGACCGGGGCCTGGAACACCGGCTGGCATCACGGCCGCGGCTTCACCCAATGGACCGGCTCGCAGGCGCAAAAGGACGTGCTGGCGCGCACCCGCGCCCTGAGCGAACGGCTGCACCGGCTGCGCAGCGCAGGGGGCGAAATCGACCCCGAGCGGCTAGAGCCGGCCCTGTGGCCGCTGTTGCGGGCCGAAACCAGTTGCAACCTCTTTTGGGGCGAGGCCTGGGTGGGCAAGGCCCATGCGGACCTCGACCGCAGCGAACGCCGGCTCGAAGCGCTTGAAGGCGCCGCCGAGCATTCGCACACCGACTAACAAAAAACCTTCAGGAGAGCAGCATGAGCGCATTTCCCGAGTACATCGGAGACCGCCCCAACATCAGCGGCGCCGAGGAAGAGGCCGTTCAGGTCATGCGTCGCGGCGGCCAACGCGAGCTATTTCGCGAGGCCGGGGGCGTGGATTTCAATAACATCCGCAGCGCCTGCGCCATCGCACTGCACATGCATCAACCACTGATCCCGGCCGGCGGCGACGACCTGAAAACCGCGGCGCTGATCAGCAACCTCCACTACATGATGGAGCACCCGGACATCGGCGACAACCACAACGCCGCGGTTTTCCACCAGTGCTACAAGCGCCTGGGCGACTACCTGCCCCAACTGACGGACGAAGGCAAGAACCCGCGGGCCATGCTGGAGTATTCCGGCGCCCTGTTGTACGGCATGCGCCAAATGGGGCTGGACGACGTGTTCGACAGCCTCAAGCGCGTCACCTGCACGCCCGAGTACCGGCACACGGTGGAATGGCTGGGCGCGCCCTGGGGTCATGCGGTGGCCCCCTCCACCCCGGTGCAGGACTACCGGCTGCATGTGCTGGCCTGGCAACAGCACTTCGCCGGCATCTTCGGCCCCGAGGCGCTGGAGCGGGTGCGCGGCTTTTCGCCCTCGGAGATGGCGCTGCCCAATCACCCCGAGGTGGCCTATGAATTCGTAAAGACCTTAAAAGACTGCGGTTATCAATGGGTGCTGGTGCAAGAGCACTCGGTGGAACAGCCGCAAAACGGCCGTCACCCCGAGCGCCCTCACCTGCCCCATCGCCTGGTGTGTCGCAACGCCGCCGGCGAGAGCGCCGAAATCATCGCCATCGTCAAGACCCAGGGCTCGGATACCAAGCTGGTGGCGCAGATGCAGCCCTGGTTCGAGGCCCAAGGCCTGAAGCCGCTAGAGCTGGCCGGCAAAACGGTGCCGCCGCTGGTGACCCAAATCGCCGACGGCGAAAACGGCGGCGTCATGATGAACGAATTCCCCTCCAAGTTCATGGAAGTGGTCGGCCAAGCCTCCGGCAGCGACGTGCCGCTGATGAACGTCTCCGAGTACCTGGAGCACCTGTTCCATCTCGGCATTAAAGAGGGCGACCTGCCCGAGCTGCAACCGGTGATGCAAAAGCGCATTTGGGACCGCATCCAGCCCGGCGACGGCCCAAAGAAACTGGAGACCGCGATCAATGCCCTGAAAAAGGAAGACGACCGCTTCCACATGGACGGCGGCAGTTGGACCAACGACATCTCCTGGGTGCAGGGCTACGACGACCTGCTCGGCCCCATGGAAGAGGTTAGCTCCATGTTCTACGAGCGCGTGATCAAGCCGGGCATTCCCAGCGACGACAAGCGCTACCGCAACGCCCTGTTCCACCTACTTTCCTCCCAAACCAGTTGCTACCGCTACTGGGGGCAAGGGCTGTGGACCGACTACGGGCGCGAGATCTGCCGCCGCGCCCAAGCCATCATGCAGCACGACCTCTAACTCGGGTCCCGGGGCAAAGGCAACCCCTGTTCACCCGCGCGCAAACACGGCATGATCACAAACGCCCCCTATATTCTTGCGCCAAAATGACCTAATGTACGCCCCTTGACCCGAGGGGCCTAATCGGCCCGCGGCGGCGGCATGCCATGCATCCCGCCGCCGCCAGAGACTCTGCTCCGAATCCATGGAACCAAGAGAGACCGCGTTATGAGTAAAGCCCCGTCACTGGATCCCGAGTTGCAACGCCTCGCCGAGGCCCGTCAACACGACCCCTTCGCCGTGCTGGGACGCCAGCAACTCGGCGGTGAGACCCTGGTGCGCGTGTTCCTGCCCTTCGCCGAGCGGGTCAGCATCGCCGAAGGCGAGCTGGAATTGCAACGTATCGAGGGCACCGATTTCTTCGAGTGGCGGGGCGACGGCAGCGCCCTGCCCGAACACTATCGGCTGATTTGGCGCGATGCAGCGCATCGTGAGCATATCTCGCACGACCCCTACACCTTTGCGCCGCAAGTCGGCGACCTCGACCTGCACCTGTTCGGCGAGGGCAAGCACTGGCACGCCTACCGCTTCCTCGGCGCCCATGAACACGAAGCCGACGGCGTGGCCGGCGTGCGCTTCGCGGTCTGGGCCCCCAATGCCGAGCGGGTCAGCCTAGTGGGCGACTTCAATCGCTGGGACGGCCGCTGTCACCCCATGCGCGTACGCTCCAAGGGGGTGTGGGAGCTGTTCGTCCCGAATATCCCGCCCGGCAGCCTGTACAAATTCGAAATCCGCAACCGCGACAGCGGCGAAATCCTGCTCAAGACCGACCCCTACGGCCGCCAATTCGAGATGCGCCCCAGCACCGCGGCCATCGTCGAGGCCAAGCCGGACTTCGAATGGCAGGATCAGGCCTGGATGCAGGCGCGGGCCGAATTCGACTGGCAGCACAGGCCCATGTCCATCTACGAGGTCCACCTGGGCTCCTGGCAGCGCGGCGACGAAGGCGAACTGCTGAACTACCGAGAGCTGGCCCACCGCCTGGTGGACTATGTAAAAGAGCTGGGTTTCACCCATATCGAGCTGCTGCCGGTCACCGAACACCCCTACGACCTCTCCTGGGGCTATCAAGCCACCGGCTACTACGCCCCCACCAGTCGCTTCGGCGCCCCCGACGACTTCCGCTACTTCATGAACTACTGCCATGCCAATGACATCGGCGTACTGCTCGACTGGGTGCCGGCGCACTTCCCCAAAGACGCCCACGCGCTGGCCCGCTTCGACGGCACCCCGTTGTACGAACACGCCGACCCGCGCAAGGGCGAGCACCTCGACTGGTCCACCCTAATCTACAACTTCAGCCGCCTGGAGGTGAAGAACTTCCTGCTCTCCTCCGCGGTGTACTGGCTAGAGGAGTACCACATCGACGGCCTGCGCGTGGACGCGGTGGCCTCCATGCTGTACCTCGACTATTCGCGCACCGACTGGATCCCCAACGAATACGGCGGCAACGAAAACCTGGAGGCCATCACCTTCATCAAGGAAATGAACACCGTGGTGCATAGCCAATGCCCCGGCGCCCTGATGATGGCCGAGGAATCCACCTCCTGGCCCCAGGTCACCAAGCCCGTGGACACCGGCGGCCTGGGTTTCGACATCAAATGGAACATGGGCTGGATGAACGACACCCTGGCCTTTATGGAGCGCGAGCCGGTCCACCGCCAATACCACCACGACAGCCTCACCTTTAGCATGCTGTACGCCTTCACCGAGAACTTCCTGCTGCCGTTCTCACACGACGAGGTGGTGCATGGCAAGGGCTCCATGTTGAACAAAATGCCGGGCGACGAATGGCAACGCTTCGCCAACCTGCGCCTGGCCTACACCTACATGTTCACCCACCCGGGCAAGAAACTGCTCTTCATGGGCTGCGAATTCGGCCAGGGCATCGAATGGAACAGCGCCCAGGTCCTCGACTGGTATGTGCTCGACTATCCGCTGCACCAAGGGGTGAAACAGTTGGTGGGCGATTTGAACCGCCTGTACCGCGCCTACCCCGAGTGCTACAGCCACGAATTCAGCTGGGAAGGCTTTGAATGGCTCGACTGCCAAGACAACGCCCGCTCCCTGCTCAGCTTCGTGCGCCGCAACGGCGACGACCACATTATCGTCGCGCTCAACTTCACCCCGGTCCCGCGCGAGGGCTACCGCCTAGGCGCGCCCCAGGCCGGCGCCTACACCGAAGTCTTCAACTCGGACTCCGAATACTACGGCGGCAGCAACATAGGCAACGGCCTCGGAACCATCCAAACCGAAGACCAGCCCTGGTCAGAGCGCGAGCAATCCATCGTCATCACCCTGCCCCCGCTCGCCGGCGTCGTCCTCAAACCGGTGAACAAAAAACCCAAGGCCAAACCCAAGGCGAAGAAAAAGTAGCCTGAATTTGCGCCCAGCGGCAAAGCGCCCATCACGCCCCGCTCACCCCGCCTAAAGCCCCAGCCTCCGGGGGGGAGGCCTTGGAGGTTGAGGCTTTGGCCGGGCCTGGGGCTTCGTTCCCCGCCGGCTAAAGCCTCGACCTCTGCTGCTGGGGGGTCTTTTCTTGGGATATGAAGTAGCGGTTTTTGCCTTGCAGCTTGGCTTGGTACATGGCTTGATCGGCCTGGCGCAGGAGCTGTTCGGCTTCTACGGGGGGTTCCTGGGGGAAGAAGGCGACGCCTAGGCTGGCGGAGACTTGGAGCCGCGCCTGTTCTAGCGGCACGGGGCGGGAAGCGGCTTCGATCAGGCGCTCGAGCACGCCTAGGCCGTCTGCTTGATCATCGAGGTCGAGCAGGACGGCGACGAATTCATCGCCGCCCATGCGCGCTACGATGTCGCCTTCGCGCAGGGCTGTTTTGAAGCGCTCGGCAAGGACGACCAAAAGCTGATCGCCGGCGGCGTGGCCGTGGGTGTCGTTGACGGCCTTGAAGCCGTCGAGGTCGAGAAAGGCCACCGCGAGGCGCTGGCCCTGGCGCCGGGCCTGGGCCATGGCCTGGCGCAGGCGCTCCACCAGCAGGGCGCGGTTGGGCAGGTCGGTGAGCGGGTCGTGGCGGGCGATGTGCTCCAGTTCCTGTTGATGGCGCTTTTGTGCGGTGATGTCGGAGAACAGGCCGACATAGTGGCAGGTGCGGCCGGCCTCGTCGCGCACCGCGCTAATGGTGAGTTGCTCGGCGTAGACCTGGCCGTCCTTGCGCCGGTTCCAGATCTCGCCGCTCCAGTGCCCGGTTTCGCTCAGTCGGCGCCAGAGATCGGTGTAAAAGGCGTCGTCTTGCACCCCGGATTTGAGCAGTTGCGGCGTCTGCCCCACGATCTCTTCGCGGGTGAAGCCGGTAATTGCGGTGAAGGCCTGATTGACGTCCACGATCCGCCCTGCGGGGTCGGTGATCAGGATGCCCTCATGGGCGTGGCTGAAGACGCTGGCGGAGAGTTGGAGTTTTTGCTCCGTGCGCTTGAGTTCGGTGATGTCCTGACAGGCGCCGAATAGGCGCACCGGGCGCCCCGCTTCGGATTCCACTCGCAGGCGGGTCTGCACATGGATCTCTTCGCCGTCCTTGCGGATGAGGCGGTATTCGGCAACGGGCGGGGCCGCGGCGCAGGAGTCAATGGCCTCGCGCAGCCAGCGGGTCACCCGCGGGAGGTCCTCGGGGTGATGGATTTCGGCATTCACTTTGTGGATGTCGATGGGCTCTTCGGGGTTGTACTTCAACAAATGGCGCAGGCCGGGCGACCAGGTCACTTGGTCGGTTTCCAGGTTCCAGGTGAAGTCCCCCATAAGCGCCAGGATTTGCGCCTCGTGCAGCTTGGCCTCGCTCTTGCGCAGGGCGTCTTCGGCCTGCTTGCGTTCGGTGATGTCGCGCGCAATGCCCTCTAGCGCGATCATCCGCCCCGCCGCGTCGCACACCGGCACATTGCGCTGTTCGGTCCAAATCAGCCGGCCGTCCTTGCGGATCCAGCGCAGCACCATGGGCCGGTTCAGGTGCGCTTTGTCCTGGGCCGCCCGCTCCAGAATCGGGCGGTCTTCGGGGTGTACGAGCTTCCGCCCCAGATCAGGGTCGGCATAATGCTCCTCCGGGGTGTAGCCGGTAATGGCGGCGGCCGCCGGGCTGACGTAACTAAAGCGGGGCTCGGGCCGCAGGTCATAGCGGTAGATGATGTCCGGGGCGTGTTCCGCCAGGCGGCGAAAGCGGGCCTCGCTCTCGCGCAAATGGCGCTCGGTGTTGCGGGTCCGAATCCAGCCGCCCAGGGCCTCCGCCACCCCGCGCACCAACTGTTGCTCCTCCGGGAGCTGAAACGGTTCCGCCCGGGCATAGCCGACCGTCAGGCGCCCGCAAACCCGCTTGCCATCAAAGATTTCGGCCCATAACACCGGCGCCTGCGCGCCCGCCTCGGCCCCGGCCGCGTAGTGCAGGCCCTCCAACTGCAACGCGCTGAAGGTGATGTCCGGGAACTGCATGGCCTCGACCAGGCGCCGCACGGTGCGCCGCGCGATGCCCTCCAGGCTCAGCTCTGTTTGCAGGTCTCGGCTTACGCCGTAGAGGCAGGTCAGCTCCTTCAGGCGCTCGTTTAGCGCCGCCTCGGCCTGTTTGCGCGCGGTGATGTCGCGAAACAGACCGAGTATATAGCTCCGTTCGCCGATGCGGATTCGGTTGGTGGAAATATCGGCGTAAAACAGGCTGCCGTCTTGCCGCATGACCGCAACCCCGGGAGCCAGATCGATATCGCCGCGCCGCTGGCGCTCGAACTGCTCCAGGATTTCCGGCAACCGCTCAGGGGGATGAATGTCCGTCACGCCCAGACCCAGCAATGCCTCGCGGGGGTAGCCGAGCATGCGGCACATGGCCTGATTGGCGTCCGCAAAGCGCCTGGACTGCGGGTCGGTCAGCAGGATCCCGTCCAGCGCGCTATCGAATACCGTGCGAAAGCGCTCTTCGCTGGCGCGTAGTGTGCGCTCGCCGCGCCAGCGCACCATGGCCGCACCCAGCACTTCGGCGCTCACTTCTAAAAGCGCGGTCTCCTCCTCGGCCCAGTCGCGGCACTCACGCACGGTCTCGAAGCCGACGAAACCGAGGATTTTCCGCCCGTCCCGCAGCGGAAAGGCGAACAGCGAGCGGATGCCTTGATCTTCGAAGATGGCCCGCTCAGCCGCGGCCTCCGGCGGCAACTCGGCGATGTCCGGGATGCGGATGAGTTGCCGGCCCTCCATCTGGCGCCACCACCAGGGCGTGTCCGACAGGGGGCGATGCTGGACTTTGTGGCGTTGCGGCTCGACCCGGGCGCCGCACCATTCGTGGGTGTTGCTGAAGTGCTGGCCGTCCTCATCCAGCAAGAACACATAGGCCCGATCCGCATTCAGGTGCAGCCCCAACTGGCGCACGACCTGTCGCAGCACCGCATCTTGCGCCTCCACGCCGGCATCCAAGAGCAACGCCGTGGTTCGGCTGACCAGGAGCTGGGTCTCGTGCTGGCGGCGAGTGGTCGCGACCGATGCCGCCAAGCGCTGTTGTTGGGTTTCCAATTGCCGATTGCGGCGGATCAACAAAAAGATCAATAACAAGATCGCAAGCAGAAACCCGAGAAGGCCGCCCCAGTGGTCTTGCAGCTCTTGCGCATGGGCCGCGAAGAACGGCTGGTGCGGCGCGGCGCCTTGCGTCTCGACCGCGGTTGCGCGCGGCGGGCCATCCGCGGCCCCGACGGCGAGCGCGGCCGAAGGCCCCGGCGCCAAGACCAACCACAGCAGAAAATAGACGGCGCGCATTAGGACCAAGACAAACCGCGACCCGTGGCGAAAAGCCGCGCGGCGGCACCTGGGCTCTGCAACGAAAAGGCGCGGCAAATCGGTTTCATAACGCCGATCTTAGCCCCGAATCCGGACCTGCGAAAGCACAGCCGAAGCCCCGCGGAAAAGAGGAAAACTTTGCGACAATCCGCCAAAACATCGCCTTTGCCGGCCCCCAACAACCGCCCGTCCCGCTATGCTTCACCCCTCGGGCAGGTCGCCTAGGCTGAAGCCGGCGGCGGGCAAGGCGCCGAGGGCGAGGTTGCCGATGGCGCGGGAGATTTTCGAGTGCCGTTCATGGCGTTTGTCTTCGGCCACGGCTTCGTTTTCATCAAGGGCGGCGAGGTAGCTTTCGAGGTCGGTGCGCTGCTCCATCAGGCCGACCACGCCCACCATGACCTCAATAATGTCCTGGGGGTCGTCGAGCAGCAGGATGCGCTCGTCCGGCAGCACGCCGGACCATTGCTTGCGCACTACGGCGTCGTTGTATTTGGCGTAGACGTCGGACTCGGCTTGGGCGCCGCGCTGGGCGGGGTCGAACCGAAAACGCGTGACCTGCTGATTGCTCTCGCCGCCCACCTCGCGCTTCAGCGAGATGGTGTTGTTGAAGTGTTGCACCTGGCCGTTCACCTCCAGCTCCACCCGATAATCAATGGGCGCCTGGGCCTTTTCGTGGAAGCCGTAGTTTTGCACGATCACCTGGTACTCGCCCTGGGGCGCGATCCCCTTGGGCCAGCGGACGTTTTCCACCGGCTTCAGGGTCTCGCCGCGCACATTGCGGTCCACGTCCAGCGCGCCGCCGCATTGCGAGACCTTTTGATTAAACCAAATCTCCTCGCCCGAGGGCGCGATCACATGCAGGTCGAGGTCGTCGCGGGTGTTCCAAATCAGCGACACCCGCACGTCCACGTCGTCGTATTGGCCGCCGGCGGCCCTCACCCGTTGGGCGATTTCGGCGTCGATGTCCGCCTTGCGCTGCTCGAAGCTCTGTTTGGGCAGCACCAAAAAGACATGAAAGCGCTCCTGAAGCTCTTTAAAGATTTGCGCGCTGGGGATGTCCGCCGGGATGTCGTGGCCGAGGTATTGCTTGACCTGCTCCCGGCTCACCTGCGGATAGAAGCCCTCGTCGCCGACGAAGAAGAAGTAGCCTTTGCGGCCCTGTTCGGTGAGCTGCATGCGGGTGTGGCGGGCGTAGAAATAGGCCGCCAGTTCGTAGGACTCCTCGCCGGTGCCGCCGCCGCCCTCCTCCAGCCAGACCTTGCTCAGGGCCGCGTCGAGGCGATTGTCACGCTCCCATTGGCTGATCTGCACCGGGGCCTGGTCCGCATTGGCGTCGCCCACCGCGGCGAAGCTGATGGCCGCATCGGGCAGATAGCCGTGGAGCTCCAACCAGCCGATCAAGGTGGGCAGCTTTTCGTACACCACCTTGGCGTCGTCGCCGCGGGAGCGGGTGACATCCAGGGCCACCACCACCGCCTGCTCGTTCATGCACTCGCGGGTCTGGCCGCGCACGTCCAGCAGCGGATGCACCTTGCCCTGGTTGCGGGCCTCCGCGGCCTGGGCATCGGCGCTGTAGCCGCTGTAGTCAAAGGCGCCCTGCCGCCGCCGCGCCCGCGTGGCCCGGGCCTCGCGCGCCACATCGAAACTGTATTGACCTCCGCCCATGGCGGTTTACCTCTCGTTTTAAGTTGGAGTGCAGCCCGCGGGCTGTATGTTTATTTACGCACACGCAGAGGCGCGTACTCCGGTTTTTTTTGCCTCTAGGACAGCCTCGCCGAACCAACGGCAACAATGAATCAATCGATCCAACCCTTGTGGGAGCGGTTTGCAACCGCGATCAGCCGCGGCAGCGGCTTGGTCCCATCATCGCGGATGCAATCCGCGCCCACGGGTTATCATCGCGGATCCAATCCGCTCTCACGGGCCATCATCGCGGATCCAATCCGCTCCCACGGGTTATCATCGCGGATCCAATCCGCTCCCACGGGTTATCATCGCGGATCCAATCCGCGCCCACGGGTTATCATCGCGGATCCAATCCGCTCCCACGGGTTATCATCGCGGATCCAATCCGCTCCCACGGGTTATCATCGCGGATCCAATCCGCGCCCACGGGTCATC
>JAABTK010000062.1 GCA_011389885.1 Gammaproteobacteria bacterium
CCCGCCTCATCGATCCGCAGCACCAGGTGATAATGGTTCGACATCACCGCGTAGGCGCAGATGTCGATGGCGTAGGCCCCGCCCAGCTCGGCCAGGCGGTCCACCACCCATTCCTTGCGGTGCTCATAACTCGCCCCGGTGAGTGAATCCTCACCGCACAGGAAGGCGCGTCGCACGCACCGGCTGATGCAGTGGTAGTAAGGCGTTGTTTCCGCGTCGATTAGCTGGTTTCTGGCTCGGGTCATGGTCTGGATCTCCGCTGCTGCTGGGACGGCTTAGTTCAAGTTTAGCCTAGGAAAAGCGGGTGTCAAGTTTTTGGGTGTCCATTCCTTTCCTTTCTTTTATGGTCTGGATCTCCGCTGCTGATGGGACGGCTTAGTTCAAGTTTAGCAGGAGGGAAGCGGGGGTCAAGTTTTTGGGTGTCCCTTTCTTCCTTCCCTTTCTTCCTTTAGCTGATTTCTGGCTCGGGTCATGGTCTGGATCTCCGCTGCTGATGGGACGGCTTAGTTCAAGTTTAGCAGGAGGGAAGCGGGGATCAAGTTTTTGGGTGTCCTTTTCTTTCGTTGCCGCCGCTGCTGCTGGGGCAGCTTAGTTCAAGTTTAGCAGAAGGGAAGCGGGGGTCAAGTATTTGGGTGTCCCTTTCTTTTTTTTGGGTGTCCCTTTCTTTCTCCCCTTTCCCTAGTTTTTGGGTGTCCATTTCTTTCCCTTATTTCTTTCCATTTCTTTCCACTTTCTTTCCTTTCTTTCGTCAAACCACGCGCCTCGCTACACTTGATCCCCATACCTCACCCCCTTCGCGTTCCTCCGAGTTCCAAAAACGTCTGCGATTCGCTGCTCCGTCACACCGGCGCCGCGGAACGGGTTGCATGCGCCGCCGCCTCGGGCGACCATAACGCCCCGAACCCCAAACCCTTTGAGGAGGCCCATGGTCGATTGGAACGAAATCGCAGCCCGCATCGCGGAAACCACCGGCGAGCGCTTGGCCAACCCCGAGGCCGCCAACCGCGGCGGCGGCTGCATCAATCGTGCGGTGGAACTGCGCGCCAGCGGGCGCAGCTACTTCATTAAGCTAAACGCCGCCTCGTTGTTGGATATGTTCGAGGCCGAGGCCGCGGGCCTGGAGGCCCTGGCCGCCACCGGGACCATTCGCGTTCCCAGCCCCATCTGCTGGGGGACCTCGGGCGGCGAGGCCTACCTGGTGCTGGAACAGCTGGATCTGAACGGCTCCGGCGACACCGAGCGCGCCGGCCGCCAACTCGCCGCCCTGCACCGGCATACCCGCGACCGCTTCGGTTGGGAGCGCGATAACACCATCGGTTCCACCCCTCAGCCCAATACCCAGCACCACGACTGGGTCGCGTTCTGGCGCGAGCAACGCCTCGGCTTTCAGCTCGAACTGGCGGCCAAGAACGGCCACCGCGGCGCCCTGCAACGCAAGGGCGAGCAACTGTTCGATGTGCTGCCCGCGCTGCTCGACCACGCCCCCGCGCCGGCCCTGCTGCACGGCGACATCTGGGGCGGCAACATCGCTTACCTGCGCGACGGCAGCCCGGTGATTTTCGACCCCGCGACTTACTACGGCGACCGCGAGGCGGACCTGGCCATGACCGAACTCTTCGGCGGCTTCGGCGGCCGCTTCTATGACGCCTATAACGAGGCCTGGCCGCTGGATTCGGGCTACCGCACCCGCAAGACCCTGTACAACCTGTACCACATCCTCAACCACCTCAACCTGTTCGGCGGCGGCTACGGCGGCCAAGCCCTGGGCATGACCGAGCGCCTGCTAGCGGAGGTCCGGTGAGCCGCACACCCGTGTTTTCCGCGGTCCTGCCGGCGCTGAACGAGGCGGCCGGCATCACCACCGCGCTGGGGCGCATCAGCGCAGTCCTGCAACCCATCGACCCGAACTTCGAGATCCTGGTGGTGGACGACGGCTCGGCCGATGCCACCTTTCGCCTCACCGCCGAGGCCGCGAGGCGCGACCCCCGCATCCGCGGCCTGCGCCTGTCGCGGCGTTTCGGCAAGGAGGCCGCCCTCGCCGCCGGGCTGCAACACGCCCGGGGCCGGGCCATTATCACCCTCGATGCCGACCTCCAGCACCCGCCCGAATCCATCCCCGAAATGGCGGCCCTGTGGCGCCAAGGCGCGCAAATCGTCCACGGCGTCAAGCGCGAACGCGGCGACCAGGGTCTGCGCCGCGGCAGCGCGCGTTTTTTCAACCGCCTATTCGCCCGCGCCGCCGGCTTCGACCTGCGCGATAGCTCCGACTTCAAGCTGCTCGACCGCCAAGTCGCCCGCCTGTTGACCCGCCAACTCCCCGAACGCACCCGCTTTTACCGCGGCCTCAGTCGTTGGGTCGGTTTCACCCAGGCCCAAGTGGAGTTCGATGTCGCCCCCCGCCACAGCGGCGAGACCCAGTGGGGAACCCTCGACCTGGCGCGCTATGCACTGGAAAACCTCACCGCCTTCTCCGCCCTGCCGTTGCGCCTGGTCCCCCTGCTCGGCCTGGTGATGCTCGGGGTCGCCTTGCTGCTCGGGATCGAGGCCCTAATCTCGCGCCTTTCGGGTGATGCCGTAAGCGGCTTCGCCACCCTGGAAATCACCCTCTTATTCACCGGCAGCCTGATCATGATCGGCCTCGGCATCATCGGCCAATACCTGTCTTTAATCTATACCGAGATCAAGGCCCGCCCGCTCTATCTAATCGCCGAACAAACCGAACACCACCCCAACCCGCAGGGCGCGGACTCAGCCTAAAAGCCTCCCCCGCCCGGAGCCCGGACTTTAGTCAGGTATGGACCGCAAAAGACGGCGGTTCGGCGTTGGAACGCCGCCGCGCAGGATGGGCAAAGGCGCTCCCCCGTCATGGGCCTTGGTCGCGATCTCACAGCGCTGTGCCCATCACCGGCGCCCGGTTTAAGAACCACAGATAGACACGGATAAAAACAGATTTGTGTTTATTAGGAAAATATTCTAAACCACAAGTGCGCCAAGCTTTAGCGCAGAGATGCGTTTCGATTGAAAGGATAAGCGCAGCACCCGAGATCCGCCGCTTCAGCGGCGAATGCACTTCGCTTGCCCACCCCTTGTATGACTGCGGGCTCGAAGCGCACACGCCTTGGCCCGGGCGCGTAACCGGAAACCCGCACAGCCCGAGGGCTGTACTAGGCTGTCGAAATCGGGCCATTATTCGAGCGAAGAATCTCTCGGTTTTTGGCTTTGGTCTCCGGCATCGAATGCTTGCCTGTTTTTTTTCGCTTAGCGCAGGGAAGAAATGGTTTTTCTTTGCGCCCTTTGCGTCTTTGCGTCTTGGCGAGAGAACCTTCGGCGCCAATCTACGCATACCAGGAATAGGATGTGCTGAGGAACGGGGCGCATGGCCTGGGGTCGTGCGGGACCGAGCCGAAATGGGCCATTGAACCGCGAATGGACGCGAATACTCACTTCGCTACAGGCGGAACCTGAGGCGCCTTGCAGGTGCGCGACTAGACCCTACAATGCGGCTTTTGTGATGATCCGAAAGCCGGGGAGTCCGAAAACCGCGGAAATCGACCGATTTCGACAGCTAGGGCTGTACTCCAGGCGGCTAGGCGGCGCTGGAGCGCCGGGCAAGGCGCAAGCCAGCAAAAAACCGCCTCCGCGCGCTCTGCGGTCCTCTGCGTTCCTAGATGGCGTTGTTTCCGTTATTTGTGCGCAGGCGCACTAATCTTCCGCTATTGGTGCATGGCTGTAGATTCGAGGTAGGGGGCAGGCATCGGCGCCCCCGCCCCGATGGACCGGGGCGAGGAAGCCGAAGCGGGAGCGAAAGCGCCGCCGAGGGCCCTTTCGGTTATTTGATCTTGGCTTCCTTGTACATCACATGCTTGCGGATGGTGGGATCAAACTTCTTGATCTCCATCTTTTCAGGCATGTTCTTTTTGTTTTTGGTGGTGGTATAGAAATGGCCGGTGCCGGCGCTCGATACCAAACGGATTTTGTCACGCATGATTTCTCTCCTTAAACCTTTTCGCCGCGGGTGCGCATTTCGCCCAGCACGGCGTCGATGCCGCGCTTGTCGATGATACGCATGCCGTGCGCGGAGACGCGCAACCGCACCCAGCGGTTTTCGCTCTCCACCCAAAAACGATGGTAGTGCAGGTTGGGCAGAAAACGACGCCTGGTTTTGTTGTGGGCGTGGGAGACGTTGTTGCCCGTAACCGGACCCTTGCCGGTGACCTGACAGACTCTGGACATGATGGAATCCTCAGCTTGCTTTCCCGATTCGAGCCCCGCAGACCGGGGCGAAGAACGCGGTTTTATATCAAAGCGGGCGGCAAATTGCAAATCGGATTGCGCTCGGGCGGGGAGGGGGCCTGATTCTTTACCGGGCGTTGGCGGTTGACGGGGCCATTCAGCAGGGTGCAGGCGCCCTGCGCGAGATTGGACCCCGAGGGGGCTGTCAGTCGCGCCCGAAGCCCCAGCGCCAAGGGGTGTTCAGGTGCTCGGAGCCGCCCACGCGAACGCCGTTGAACATGGCCTCGGCCAGGTCGATGGAGACGTTTTCCGCCACCCACAGCAGCAGCCAGACATCCGCTTCAAGCCGGCCGAGGTCGTCTCCGGGGCGGCCGGCCCAGTAGTGCAGGTCGTGTACGAAGCAGCCTTCGTAGAGATCCTCCCCGGCGATCCAGGTGTCCGGCCAGAGGGAGCAGCCGTCGCTGCTGAACGGTTGCTGGGGCGGGTCGCTCTCGATCAGCGCCCAGAGGTCGTTGAGTGCGTAATGCGCGCAGATTTCCTGAATACGGCTCAAGGGCACGCTCTGCCCGGCCTGCGGCAGCGCCTGAGGTTCGGCGCGCAGCGCAACGGCGGCCGCCAAGCCGAGCAGCAGCGCGAGCAGCAGACGCATAGGCGCTAGAATCCGGCGCCGCCGCACGGGCGAGGTCAGATGGTGCTCTTGCGGTAGGCCCGGGGCGTGATGTTGAAGCGTTGCCGAAAGGCCGTGGCGAAGTTGGCCCCGCTGGTGTAGCCCACCATTTCGGCGATTTCCTCCACCGAGGTGTCGCTGGAGCGCAGCAGGCGGCGCGACTCTTGGAGCCGGAATTCGCGGAACCAGGAGAACACCGACATGCCGTAAAGCAACTGAAATTCCCGCGACAGGCGCCGGTGGCTGATCTCGAGCCTGCTCGCCAGGTCTTCCATCGAGGGCGGCGCGCGCATGCTGTCTTTCAGGATTTCCTGGGCCTTGTAGATGCGCTGCAGGCGGGTGTTGGAGGCCTCGATGTCGCCCGCGGGCAGGGGGCCGTAGTGCTCTTCATAGGCCTCCAGGCGCCGCATCAGGTGGCGATACAGCTTGTTCTGGCTGAGGTGGGTGGTGACCCGGGCCACCAGCTCCTTGCGCTGCACCGGTTTAGTGATGTAGTCGATGCCGCCGACCTCGAAGCCGCGGGCCTTGCTGTCTTCATCGACCATGGCGCTGAAGAAGACCACCGGGATTCGATTGGACGCGGGGTTTTCTTTGAGGCGCTTGCAGGTCTCGAAGCCGTCGAGGCCCGGCATGCAGACGTCGAGCAGAATCAGGTCGGGCGGCGTCTTGCTGGAGATTTCGAGGGCGGTTTCGCCGTCGGTGGCGGTCTTGGTGATCAGGCCGTAATCCTCGAGATACAGCTCGATCAGGGTGAGGTTTACCTCCTCGTCATCCACCGCGAGAATGGTTTGGCTCGAAGGCTCACGCCCGATTTCAAGGTTTGAGTCCGTGTTTTCTTGCATGACAAAGATCCTGGCTTGAGTGCGTACGCAGCTGATTGAGAACCGCTACCGGCCGGCTCTGGTGATGCCCAATGGTCGAGTTCAGCGGTGTTACGGATCGCTCACCAGTCTGAAGGTGATAGGTAATTGTAGCAGAGCTGCGGCCAATGCGCTGTTTATGGCTGCATGGAAGGCCAAAAAAGCGGTATTTGCGCTTGCCGACGGGGCGGATTGTGATCGGGGAGCGGATCGATTAGGCTATTGACAAAAGAAAAGTGCATTCTTGGCATGGCTAAGCGCGGCCGAACGGCGACCTGCGCCTGCCGGCTTGGGGCGCGGGATCAACCGCAAGCGGGGGGATGACGAGGTGATGAAGAGATCGAAGCGGTGTGCGCCGGCCTGTTCAGCCCCCCAGCGAGGCGATCAGGTAGAGCAGCAGCCCAAGCCCGAGGCCAGCGGCCGCCAGCCAGAGCAGGAGGCGATTGGTTTGCCGATAACGCTCCTGCTGGCCGGCCCCCGATTCCAGGTCGTCGTAAAAGGCCTCAATGTCCAGCGGCGCGGCCACCTCGTGCTCGGGATCGGCGATCAAGGCCTCGGCGTCTGCCAGGTGGTCGTCCAGGTACACCCACAGCGAGACCAGGCCGGGCAGGGTGGAGCCGAAGATGCGGCCGCTATCGGCGTTGGAGACGAACACGGGGATGCCCTTCTTCTCCAGCAGCATGCGCATCTGCTGGGCCTCGGGCTCGCTACGGGTGCGGTGGATCAGTTTCATGCGGGTAATTGACCACGGCTTGTGACATGGATGCAAGTTTTTCGACGCCTGCCCCAAAGCTCGGCCCCGCCTTGGGCGGCGGCGGGAGGGGTCCGTGAGCGCCTGCGCCAGGCTGCGGTTTTACGCCGAGCTGAACGACTTTCTGCCGCCGCCGCAGCGCCAGCAACCGCTTTGCTGCCGGTTCGAGCCGCCGGCGCCGGTGCGGCACTTGATCGAAACCTATGGCGTGCCGCACTCCGAGGTGGAGCTGGTCCTGGTGAACGGGGCGTCCGTAGGTTTGGAGCAGGCGGTGCAGGATGGCGATCGGATTAGCGTTTATCCAATGTTCGAGGGGCTGGATATCCGTCCCCTGTTGCGGCTGCGAGCGCGGCCGTTGCGACGCATCCGCTTCGTGGCCGACGCCCACCTCGGGCGCCTGGCGCGGCAGTTGCGGATGCTCGGTTTCGACACCCTGTTCCGCAACGCCTGGCCGGACCCTGAGCTGGCCCGCATTAGCGCCCGCAGCGGCCGCATCCTGCTCACCCGGGACCGCGCCTTGCTGATGCGGCGGGAGATTACGCACGGTTGTTTCGTGCGCCCGCAGCGACCCGCGGAGCAACTGGCGGCGTTAATCCGGCGCCTGGATCTGTGCGCCGAGATCCGGCCCTTTAGTCGCTGCATGGTCTGCAACGCCTTGGTGGTCGGGGTGTCGAAAGAGGCGGTGCGCGCCGCATTGCCGCCCCGGGCGGCGGCCGTCCAGGAGCGATTCCACCGCTGCACCGGATGCGCCAAGGTGTATTGGGAAGGCAGCCACTACCGCGCCATGCAGCAACGCATCGCGGGCCTGTGCGAGGGGGCGTCGATGGCGGGCCAACGACGCTCGGATCATCCGCAAAAACGCAATTGAACCTTTCAATCCCACGCGCGGCGCCAACGCCGCGCCGCAATAAGCCGAGGCCACAGTGCAGACCGAACAACTGGAAATCGCCGCCTTTCTGGCCAAAACCCCGCCCTTCGACGGCTTGTCGGAGGAGGCCCTCAACGGGCTTGCGAGCCAAGTCGAAGTGACCTACTTTCGGGCCGGCAGCGATATCCTCAACCTGGCCGACCCAATCCATGATCTCTTTGTAGTCCGCAGTGGCGCGGTGGAAACCTTCCGCCGTACCGGCGAGCTGCACAACCGGTTGGCCGAAGGGGGCATCTTCGGACAGATGGGGTTGATGATGAATGAGCGGGTGCGCTATCCGGTGAAGGCGCTGGAGGACACCCTGCTCTATTGCGTGCCGGTGGACCTGTTCAAGGATTATTGCGACCGCTACGAGACCTTCGCCGATTATTTCGAGGGCGAGGCCACGTCCCTGTTGCAACGAGCGGTGGAGAGCCATCACGACAAAAACGACCTGACCTCGGTCCAGGTCAAGGAGCTGCTCACCCGCCCCATGATCTCGGTGGCGGGGGATGTGAGCGTACGCCAGGCGGCGCAGATCATGGGCGAGCAGCACATCACCTCGCTGCTGATCGTGGAGCGCACCCACCGCCCCGGCGGCGAGGCGGTGGGGCTGACCGGCTTGATCACTGACCAGGACCTGCGCAAGCGCATCATCGCCCAGGGGCGCTCCTTGGACACCCCGGTGGCGGCGGTTATGTCCGAAGATATGATCACCCTGGATCGCAACGCCTACGTGTTCGAGGCCATCCTCACCATGCTGCGCCATCATGTGCATCACCTGCCGGTGCTCGACCGCGGCGAGCCCATCGGCGTGTTGTCGCTGCTGGACGTGGTGCGGCATGAATCCCAAAGCAGCCTGCTGATGGTGCGCAGCATCTTCGGCCAGCCGGACCGCGAGGCCCTGGCCCAAATCGCCCAGCAAAGCCGCGCCGTGTTCGTGCGCATGGTCAAGGAAGACGCCAACTCGCAGATGATCGGCAGCGCCATGGCGGTGATCGGCCGCAGCTTCAAGCAACGCCTGCTGGAGTTGGCGGAGGCTGAACTGGGTCCGCCGCCGGCCCCATACTGCTTTCTGGCCCTCGGCTCCATGGCGCGCAACGAGCAATTGATCTACACCGACCAGGACAATGCCCTGGTGTTCAATGAACGCTACGACGCCAAAGCCCATGGCGAATACTTCGACCGGCTCGCCCGCTTTGTCTCCGACGGCCTCGTCGAGTGCGGCTACAGCTACTGCGAGGGCGGCATCATGGCCACCAACCCGGAATGGCGCATGACCCTCAGCGAGTGGAAGGCGCGCTTTGGCGAGTGGATCGACAACCCCAATCCGCAAGCCCTGCTGCACGCCAGCATCTTCTTCGATCTGGACGGCGTGTGGGGCCGCACCCGCTGGGCCCAGGAGCTGGTTCGCTTCATCGCCAGCAAGACCCGCAACAACCGGCGGTTTCTCGCCTGCCTGGCGCGAAACGCCCTCAACCGCACCCCGCCGCTGGGGTTCTTCAAGGATTTCGTGGTGGAAAAGGGCGGCCAGCACGCCAACTCTATCAACCTCAAACGACGCGGCACCGCTCCGCTGACCGACGTCATTCGGGTGCATGCACTGGCGGTGGGCTCGCGGGCCGCCAACTCTTTCGAGCGCCTGGACGACGTGATGGACTCAGAGCTGCTGCCCGACGGCAAGGGGCGCGAGATTCGTGACGCCCTCGAATACATCGCCATGGTGCGCATCCGCCACCAGGCCTGGCAGATCGAAACCGGCAACACCGTTAACAACAACATCCAGCCCGAACAGCTCTCCAGCTTCGAGCGCCGTAACCTCAAGGAAGCCTTTCAGGTGTTAAGCAACGCCCAAAGCTTTCTCAAGTATCGTTACAACAGCAACATCCCGTTACGCTAATGGCCCTTCCCCAACCCCACAGTCCCTCCTGGAGCGCGTTCTTCGAAGAGCAGAGCAGCGCCGCCCGCGACGAGCGCCTGCAACGGTTCTACGCCGCAGAGACTCTGGACCCGGATACGCCTATCGCCAACGCGCCGCTGGTCGCCATGGACTTCGAGACCACCGGCCTCGACCCGGCACAGGACGAAATCATCAGCATCGGCATCGTACCCCTGTCCCTGTCACGCATCTTCTGTCGGGACTCCAGTTACTGGGTGGTCCGCCCGACCCGCCAGCTCGACGAAGACTCCATCGTTATCCACGGCATCACCCACTCCGAGATCGCCGCCGCGCCCGACCTCGAACGGATCCTGGAAGAGCTGCTCGCCGCCCTCGAGGGGAAACTGGCAGTGGTCCACTATCACCCCATCGAGCGGAATTTCCTCACCAATGCGCTCCACCAACGAATCGGCGAAGGCATTCAGTTCCCGCTCATCGACACCATGATCCTGGAGCGCCGCATCCTCGAGTACCAAAAAGGCCTGCTCGACCGCCTGCTCCGCCGCCCGTCCGAACCCATCCGCCTCGGCCACTGCCGCGCCCGCTACCACCTGCCCCACTACCAACCCCATCACGCCCTCACCGACGCCCTCGCCACCGCCGAACTCCTCCAGGCGCAAATCTTCCACCACTTCAGCCCGGAAACCCCCGTGGGCGAGCTTTGGTGTTGATCACCAAACGCCAATCGTCCCCACGCGCCGAGACCGTGAAAGTGTCGCAAAGTAACGCAGCGCACCGTTCCCACGCTCCAGCGTCAGAGTGCATCTCAAGGCGCTCCGCACCGAAGGGATCGACGCGAGGCCGCCGAAAACGGCCGATTCCCCGCGGTTTTAGCGCATCGTTCCCAGGCTCCAGCGTGGGAATGCATCTAGGCGATCCGCACCGAAGGGATCGCCGCTAGCGAAGCGTTCATTCGCGGTTCAAATTTCGCCCCGGTCCCACACGAGCCCAAGCGATGCGCCTCGTTTCTCGACACAGCGGCTTGGCATGGCCTGCAGGCGATCGAAGGGCGGTGCGCGAGCGCCAGATAGCAATAGAGAATGAACTTCATTGGCGGCTAGAAGTAACGTTCAGAGAAGACGACAGCGGAATCCGTACCCGGTAAGGCGCAGAAAGGTGCGCGGCGATTCTCCCCGTTGCGCTCAATCTGCTCAAGAAGCACCAAGGAAAGCCGGGCATCGCGAAGAAGGGCCGCCGCGGCCCGCTGATTGACGGCCTCCGTTTCCAAGCACTGCTTTAGCGCAAAATATGGTACGCCCGCCCCCCCTTGACAGCCACAAGGGGCGGGAGGATACTTTGGCGCAGGGGGTTGGAGTCCCTCTTGCGTTCTATCCTTCGCGATTGTGGTCTCTCGGCCGGAAGGCGACCGCAAGCGGAAGCAATGGCGGGTTTTTATCCCTAGATAAATGGTCAAAGGAAATAAAAAAGGTCTGCTTCCTTTTCTTCCTGTAACAGTTGACATGTGAACCGGGGGGAACCAGTGGACCTGGGAGCAAAAAGAGTCCATAGATTGGTCGTGGATCGAAGTCTTTCAGGTTTGTAGGCGAGCACCCTCGCCGTGAGTTCCTGGAAGTTGGCTAGGCAGAGCGATATAAGGGGCTGAAGTTGAAACTGATCATACAAATACCGTGCTATAACGAGAGTGAAAATATTCGCCAAACATTTGACCAGATACCCCGAAAAATTAAGGGAATTGATGAGATTGAGGTGCTGGTAATCGATGATGGATCGACAGACAACACCAGCGACGTGGCTGAAGGTCTGGGTGTACACTATCTGATCCGATTTCCCGAAAACAAGGGGCTGGCCGCCTCGCACATAGCGGGATTGGATGCCTGCCTTCGATTAGGCGCCGATATTGTTGTTAATACCGACGGCGACAACCAATATCGGGGTAAAGATATAGAGACGCTGGTTAAACCGATTGTCGAGCAGCGGGCTGATATCGTAATTGGCGATCGTCGGACTGACCATATCGAACACTTTTCGATCATAAAAAAGCTACTGCAGAAATGGGGTTCAAGCGTTGTCAGGAGGGCATCGGGAACCGATGTGGTCGATTCCACCAGTGGCTTTCGAGCATTTAGCCGGGATTCGCTCTTTAAAATATTCGTCCACAATCGCTTTACCTATACGCTCGAAACGATCATCCAGGCAGGTCGCCTTGGGCTGACGATTAAAAATGTCCCGGTTGAGACTAATAGGCCAACGCGTAAATCACGCTTGTCCAAATCGACGTTCGATTACATCAGAAGAAACGGCCTAGTGATCCTTCGCTCCTACAGTATGTATTGGCCAGTTCAAGTCTTCGGCGCTATCTCGATTATTTTTTTCCTGCTCGGCATAACCCTGGGGATGCGTTTTCTTTATTACTATTTACAGGCCCCCGACGTCAGCTCGCATATCCAGTCGTTGCAGGTGGCCGTCGGGGCGGTTATCCTATCTTTTCTTGTCGGTTTGGTGGCGGTGCTGGCCGATCTTATCGCTACCAATCGACGCTTGTTGGAAGAGTCATTAATGAGGCTCCGACACATTGATATCAATACATCAAAAACAGCCAACGGCGATGCGCCCTATAGGTTCATTATCAAAAAGACCGGGCATCCAGCTTGGTCCGATCCAGAGCGCTTTGATGCGTAGCCGCGAAAATATTCTGGGCAATACCTACGATAAGTACGGTACCAATAATCCCATCGCGCGCCGTATGATGCGGGCGTTTCTTGCGGCAGTTTCCCAGCTCTACCTGCAATGTAAGCCACAGACTGTGCTTGAGGTTGGCTGCGGAGAGGGCAGGTTAACCAATGAACTGATTAAGCTTTATTATCCGCCACAGGGATTCAGGGCCTGTGATTTGAGTCTGAACAAGCTGGATCCAGATGCGGATAAAAGAATTGAGTTCGATGAATGCTCTATTTATGCGCTGCCCTTTGCGGATGATAGTTTTGATTTGGTCGTCTGCTGTGAGGTGCTGGAACACCTCGAAGACCCGCGAAGCGCCCTGCGAGAACTCGCTCGGGTGAGCCACAGAAAAGTGATTGTCAGCACGCCATGGGAGCCGTTGTGGAGGGTGCTGAATATGCTCAGGGGCAAGTATTGGTCCGACTTTGGCAATACGCCGGGCCATCTTCAGAATTTTTCTAGGCGACGTTTGCGGCAATTGGTGTCAAATGAATTTGTCATTACGGCCGAACAACGCCCCATTCCGTGGACAGTACTGATGGCCGAGCAGAAGAAGAACAACTGACGTGAGTAGTCGGCGCGTTTATCAGCTGTCCGGTTACGTGATCGTTGCGGCCTCGCTATTATATGTCATCGATAAAGTATATCTATTAATCGGCAGCCCGGACGTTGTTAATAATATTGGGTCCACTATAGTGTTCGTGCTGGGCGCATCGGTTGTGTATGCCGGGATCAGTTTCCTACTCTCATACAGCTGGTCCGAACTGCTGATGCAGCAAAAAGCATCCATTCCCCTGGTACTGGTCCATCATGTTTATGGGAAAACCCAGATAGCAAAGTACCTTCCGGGGAATATATTCCATTTTGTCGGACGCCATGCGGTATTTTCCAAATACGGTGTACCGCACAGGACGATCCTGGCCGCAGCTGTGACCGAGACGCTTGGGCTGTTGCTTTCTGCAGTGTTTGTCTTTGTGCTGTTATTGGTTTTCACCTATCATTATTACCGCCAACATCTTTTGAGCGAATGGGCGGTTTTTGGCGTGCTGCTAGCTGTCGCTGGCGGTCTGTGGCTGCTGCACAGGCGGCGGGCAGGTGAGATCGATCGGTTGCGCCGTGCGATCAGGGCGCTGTTCGGTTACTGCCTATTCTTTCTGATTGGCGGTATTCTTCTGCTGATGCTGGTGCTATTAATAGGTATGCCGTTGGAAAGTGGCAGCTACTTGGTTGTCATTTCTTCCTATCCGGTAGCGTGGTTGCTCGGTTATGTGGTGCCGGGCGCCCCCTCGGGGATTGGTGTACGAGAGGCGTCGTTGATATATCTATTGACACCTGTGTTGGGCGGTGAAGCGAGCGTGCTTATTGCATTGCTGTTTCGCTTGGTGACGATTTTTGGTGATGTGATCTATTTTTCTGCGGCGGGTTTTGGGCTCAGACCTGAGGTCGAGAGCGAGGTAAACCAATGAAAGCGATTGCAGGATATTTAAATTCATATCATGAAATGCCGAAAAAATGGTATTTTTTGGCGTTGTTCGTGCTGTTTATGATAAGTTTTGGTCTGAGGTTGAACGTCGCCCTCAATACCCATGTCAATACGCCGGTTCGGGCTGATGCGTATGATTATTATCAATATGCCCTTAACCTTAGCCGTCATGGAATCTATTCCCGACAGGATTATCGCCCCGAAGCCGGAGAGGAGCTGCAACCGGATAAGCGGCGAACCCCGGGATATGTTTTTTTCATTATGCCGTTTGTCGAGTGGCCGCCCACGGATGCGATGATTACGAAAATAACTGCGGCGCAGGCATTGATTAGCGCATTAACAGTGATAGTCACCGTACTGCTATTTGCCGCGATACTGCGAAGAGAATTGACCTTATTGGTCGGGATGTTTGTAGTTCTGAGCCCGCATTTGATCAATGCTAGTGTATACTTGTTGACCGAAACCGTCTTCACTTTCACTTTTATGCTTTTCCTATGGTCGCTGACAAAAATAGGCCATGATAGTAGCTGGAGGCCCTGGGTGCTGGCTGGTGTGTGTTTGGGCGTTACCGTGCTGATTCGGCCCACGGCCAACTATCTTATACTCTTTCTTATACCCCTCTATCTCTATATGTTCAGGGATAGGAAGGTAACGATCTCCCTGATTGTGCTGGCACTGAGTACGGCGTTGGTCATTTCCCCCTGGCTTGTACATAAATTCACCGTGCCGGATCGGCTCGGCGCCACATCGTTGGCGCTGGACACGATACACAAGGGGATGTACCCGGACCTTATGTATCAGGGGCGCCAAGAGACCTTCGGCGTACCCAACCGCTACGATCCGAAGTGGAGCGAGATGGATACCTTCGCCGAGGTTTCAAATGAAATTGCCTCGAGGGTGGCCAATGAGCCCTTGCGC
Organism: Gammaproteobacteria bacterium; assembly: GCA_011389885.1. Lineage (GTDB taxonomy): Bacteria > Pseudomonadota > Gammaproteobacteria > Chromatiales > Chromatiaceae > JABBTK01. The sequence continues at coordinate 14,438 of JAABTK010000062.1, forward strand.
TACCTGTACTGGTACAGTATTGGCAAGCCAAAAACCTTTCTATCATGGGATGTCATTGTGGGCTGGGGCGATGTATTTATCTATCCGGTGCAGAGTTCACCTTTCCTGCAGCCGGGCCTTTTTAGCAGCCTGAGCAAGGCGATGAAAATACTTCATTGGCCGATAACCTTGTTGGCGCTGATCGCCTCGATTGTGGTATTTCTACCCCATATTGGGCGGCACTTGAACCGGGAGCAGGTGGTGGTGGCAAGGGTGCTGTCGTTAGCGGTGATTTACTTCGTTTTGGTGCATACGGTCGGAACCCCCTTACCAAGGTATGCCTATCCGATAAAGCCGTTAATATTTGGTATGGCCATTTGGATGCTTTGGTATCTCTACCGCCTTTGGTCCGCGAATATGCAAGCCCGTCATGAAGCGGCGGGCTAATCCGGCGTGAGCAGGCGCAGGTCTCGATTACGCAGGCGAAAGCGGACAGCCCACGGCTGGTCTTTGGCGTTCGCGCGTCATAGACGATCCGCCGCAAGGACAGCCATGGCCGAGGCGCTTTTTCGCCCCGCTATTCCGCTATTGCGGGGGCGCATCAATACCGGCGATACCTGGATGTTTGGGTGGTATGGGTTCGACGCAGCTCGGCAAAAGTCTCGGCCTCCGTGATTTTTGGGATTAGTTCTCTCATAGAGGTTGAAGCTTTAGCCAGGGCGCCCTTGGGCATTAAATCGGCCATGATTCGCTAGGAGTGCAAAACCTTCGGTTTCGCATAGCGCGGAGACAACCCCGCTTTTGGGCCCCGAAGTTTCCGGCCAGAAGGGGTCCGGGATCTGGTTACTCGTTCCCAGGGTCTCTTTGGAAGCGCATGTCTTGCAACCTCCAACTGGCCGAGAGGCTCAGGAAGCAGAGCTGCGAGGAGGGGGCGCATAGCTTGTTAATTCAATCGCCGTGATTCAGAAGGAAAAATCAGAGGATGGGCGAAGGCCGACATCTCCCCATCACCCATCTCGTGAGCGCCCCGGGCCGGGTTTCCGTGCTGGAGCGTGGGAACTATGCGATAGCGCTTCACTGTGGTTTGCTCCCCGCTCGCGTGACCCGAGTGTCCTGTGCGCCGCCGGAAGGGGCCTGCACAAAAAAGCCTCGTATGGGGCATCAGAGAAAGCCGCTTCCGGGAAGCCGAAATCATCTCCCCGCCTTGCAGGGTGGCGCCCATCGCCGGCCCGCTGCTCGGCTCGGGGGGAATAGAATGCAGAGTCCGCGGAGGGGGCGCAGAGCTTGTTTATTCAATCGCCGTGATTCAGAAGCGAAAATCGGAGGATGGGCAAAGGCCGATCTCTCCCCATCACCCAGCTGTCTTGTACTGGCACCGGTGATTTGGCACGCCAACCTGGGTGCATGGGCAGGGGCGTCGGAGCCTATGTGTCGAAGGGAGCGGCGTTAGGCTGTCGAAATCTGGCAATTATTCGAGCGCAGGATTCACCGGCTTCTGGCTTTGATCTCCGGCATAGAATGCTTGCCTGTTTTTTGCGCTAAGCGTAGATAAGAAAAGGTTTTTTCTTTGCGCCCTTTGCATCTTAGCGAGAGAACCTTCGTTGCCGAGCTACGCGTGCTAGGAGTAGGATGCGCCGAGGAACTGGACGTATTGCCTGGGCGTGTGTGGGACCGCAGTGAAATGGGCTATTGAACCGCGAATGGACGCGAATACTCACTTCGCTAGAGGCGGAACCTGACGCACCTTTTCAGGTGCGCGACTAGACCCTATGCGGGTTTTGTGATCCGAAAGCCGGGGATTCCGGATAACGCGGAAATCGGCCGATTCCGACCGCCTAGAGCGGCGCCGCCAAGCGAATACACGCGTGTTTTCACCTTCCAAGGGTGTTTCCGGGTTTACAAACGGCTTCCGACTCGCGGCGCAGGAATGTCGGCGGATGGGTCGCGCCGCTTGTGTGGAGTGACCAGGAGGTCGGCGCTAGGCTGTCCAAATCGGGCCATTATTCGAGCAAAGAAATTCCCGGTTTTTGGGCTTTTATATGCGGCGAAGAATGTCGCGCGTTTTTTGCGCTGAGCGCAGAGAAGCGAAGGTTTTTCTTAGGCACTTTGCGTCTTGGTGAGAGTGGGTCGTCGTTGCCGATCTACTCGTGCTGGGAATGGCGCGTAGGATGGGCAAAGGCGCTCCCCCGGTCATTGGTTTTAGTCGCGATCTATCAGCGCCGTGCCCATCAAAAGCGTCCGTGATGGGCACGGCGCTGAAAAGTTGGCGGATTTTTTTGGTTTTTGCGGGAGCGCCTTTGCCCATCCTACGGCTATGATGCGCCTCGCGATACTCGGCGCATCCTATGCTTTTTTTGATCCCAAAGCCGGGGAGTCCGAAAACCACGGAGATCGGCCGATTTCGACAGCCTAGGCTCGTTCTCCCCCTTTGTCGCCAGCGAAAATCGCATTTTCGCGCAGCGATCTGAATAGTTACAATTCTTCACTTGAATAATGACCCGCCTTCGACAGCCCGCAACCGCCCCGAATGCCTTCGGGACACAGGGCTATCCATTCAGCGCACCCCCCTATCCCTCCCCGGCCGGGGAGGGAGAGCGTATCGTATTGGCGCATGCGCCACTTCTTGCCCTGCCCCCCCGGCGGGGGAAGGAGCCCTGCGTTCGGTTTTACGCGCAGGCGCACCAACGCGGACCACCGAGACCTATCCGGTCTCCAAGACCTCCTGCTTGGCTTCAAGCCAATCGGCCAGCTCGTAGCCGGGTGCAAAACCCCGGGCCTCGGCCTTGAAATAGGCCTCCCGGGCGATTTCACCCTCCAGGTACTCGGAGATGGGCGGCTCCGCCCCGCTAATCTCTTGCAGGTCTAGCAGGGGCGATGCGTGGGTCATTTTTTTACTCATAATGGCTCTCCATTCGAATTGCTGATTGAGTTGCTGCCTTCCTTTCCTGTTGGCGGTGCATTTCCACCTGAAAGGGGTATTTACACCGGCCAATTCGTGCCGCAGCTGCGTCGAATTCCCTCTCGTGTAAGATTACTGCAATCACTATGCCATGCCCCTTGCCGGCCAGGCGCCCGCGAGGCGAAAACCCCCGTCAGCCCTGCGCCTCCCGCCCCAAGCCGCTGGCGAACACCATGCGCGCCAAACCGTCCGCCGCCAGGCTCAGGCCCGCGAGCAGGGTGATGGTCTCCAACCCGATGGCGCGCCATTGGAACAGAATCAGCGTACCGAAAATCAGGCCCAGCAGACCGCTGGCGAAGATCCAGCGCCAATGCGGATAGGCCCGAAGGTTATGCCCCTTGCCCATGCGCAGGCCGCCGCCGATCCAAAACACCAGCCCCAGCATCAGCGGCAGGGCCGTCATGCCCGCACTCGCGCCGAAGAGCACGTCCACCGCCTCGGACAGCGCCAGGATCAGCCCGGCGAGAAAAAACACCGCGGCGGCGAACCAGCTCAGCACAAACGTCCTCTTCTCCAGTAGAAAGGCGTGGGCGGCATCCAGCATACCCGCCCCCATGAAGACGAACCCCAGCAGCAACGCAACGGCGATTTCAGACCAAAACGGCAGCAAAATCGCCGCGACGCCCAACGCCGCCATCAGCACGCCCAGCAAGATCAGGCGCGGGCGCTGCGCCGACGACAGTGGTTGCTGCGACCACAAGGGCGGCGGCCCCGCTAGGGGTTCTTCGGGTTCAGGTCTCATGCTGCGGGCTCCTCCGGTGCTGTATTCGGCGACGGTGTTTAATGGCGGCTAAGGGGTCATTTACACCGCCTCGGGGTGTATTTGAACCGTCGCCCGTGTTGCAAGTGCTGTGCGGCGGCCCCTGCGGACCCTGCCCCGAATGGGCATGCAAGTCGCGCACCGTTCGGCCCCGCGTTCGGCGCGCCCGCCCCCTGCCGCGGCGCCAGAACACTTCAAGCCTCAAGCTTGTAAAAGCCCGACATGCCCTCTGCATTGGATAAGGCAACCCAAAGCCGAATCGGCGCCGCCGCCCTTGAGCGAGGAGGCCCACCCCATGCCGGGCTGGCGCGGGGCCGGGAAGGCCTGCAAGCCTATGGCGTGGCCGAAATCCCCGCCAACAGGGTACTGGCCGAGGCCGTTCCCGCCTCGAGTCCAATCCCGGCCCCACCCGGCAGAGCGGGGTAAAGAGCCCAAAAAAAACCGTGCAATCAAAGCATCGCGGCACGCGCCTTGCGAAGGGCAACATCGCGATAGGTCATGCAGGTGGCGCGGCCATCGCGGATCCCCACATTCACCCCCCGCGCCTCGCAGCACAACTGCCTATTGTGCGTGCAGCCGTTCATCTTACAGGCCCCCACCCCGGCCTTAATGCACTCCCCCCGCGAAGCCTGAGCGCCGGCCACAGAAGACAAGCAGCGCGGATGCGCCGCCTCGCCAATGGTCACCCCGTTGGCAGTGCAATCCAAAGCCCGGTTAAACGCACACCCAGTCACCGTGCAGGACCGTACAGCCGACATGAATCTAATGGTCTTCATAAGTCCTCCTTAGTCGAAAATCGGTGCAAGAATCCTACGGTCTAAAGCGTTTTCCATGCCAAAACAACAAGCCCGCACCACCCGCCGGTGCGCAAGGCCCCCAACACCGCAACGGCCCCCGGCAGCGCAGGGCCGCAGCGGGCGCCGAGGGGTTGCATCATCGTTCCCTGGCTCCAGCGTGGGAATGCAGCTCAAGGCGCTCTGTCCTTGGCGTCCTTTGCGTTAGGATTAGCGGGATAGGAGGCGCCGAGTGCCGCGAGGCGCATCACAAAGCCGAAGCGATGCGCCTCGTTCCTCGGCACATCCTATACCAGACGCGAGGAGCGCGCAGGATGGGCAAAGGCGCTCCCCCGGTCATTGGCTTGGGTCGCGATCTATCAGCGCCGCGCCCATCACAGGCGCCCTACGCGGACTTCGGAGAAGAACCACGAATGGACACGAATTTTTGCTCCGCGGGTTCTCGGGGTCGTATTTCGCTTTGCCGTCCTTTGCGCCTCCTTGGCGGTCTTTGCGTTATTTCATTAAAGCCCCCAGCGCTTAAGCCGGGGATGGCGCGTTACGGCGCATCTAGCCGAATGAATATTCGTGTTCATTCGCGTCTATTCGCGGTTCAACGGCTTCTCGATTTTGGATTTACCCGGAATTAGGAACGGAACCGCTAATGAATGCGAATAAACGCTACTTTTCCGTCAGCTTTGTGACCCCGTTCCAGCCCTCGGCGGCGGGCGGGGTTTGCTTGAATTCGAGGCAGCGTTGGAGGTAAATGGCCGCCACCCGATCCGCCGAATTGGCGGCGGCCATCTCCTGAAACAGCCCGATCGCGTCGTCCCAGCGGCCCGCCTTATAGCCCGCCAAGGCCTCTTGGTAACGCGCTGCGTTGTTGAGTTTGTATTCCCGCACATCTGCGGGATCGCCGTCGAACACCTCGTACACCCGGGTGGGCTTGGCCTTGCCTTTGACCAATACGGTGTCGATTTCCCGCAGCATGAAATCTTCGGGATTCGAGAGGTTGTTGTAGGTGGCTTCGCTGATGGCGACATGGATGCCGTACAGTTTGGTCAAACCTTCCATGCGCGAGGCGAGGTTGACGGTGTCGCCGATGACGGTGCTCTCCATGCGGCCCTCAAAGCCGATGGTGCCGAGGGTCAGGTCGCCGGTGTGGATGCCCACGCCGATTTCCACCGGCTGCTGACCGCTGGACAGCATTTTGTAGTTCAGGCGCTCCAGTTGCGAGATCATGCCGATGGAGGCCGCCACCGCATCGTCCGCCACCCCTTGCACGGCGCCCGAGAACAGGGCCATGATGGCATCGCCGATGTACTTGTCGATGAAGCCGCCGTTGCCCGCGATGCGGGGTCCGATCATGTCGAGGTAGCGGTTGAGGAAGTTGAAGTTTTCCTCGGGGGTCATGGTCTCGGAGCGCTCGGTGAAGGAGCGAATGTCGGAAAATAGCACCGACATGAATTGGGCCGAGGCCTCGCCGAGCTTGATCTCCTCCACCTCGGTCTTGCCCAGGAAACGAATAAATTCGGTGGGCACGAAGCGCTCGAAGGCCTTGTTCTTGCGTTCGATCTTTTCGTGGCTACGGACATTCTCCAGCGCCACCGCGGCTTGACTGGCGAAGGAAAACACGATGTCCATTTGGTTCTTGGTCAGCTCAATGATGTCGGCGGCGTCGGGGTCTAGCGGGTTGATCAACTGCAACACCCCGACGGTGTCGTTATTGCGCCCGATCATGGGGGCCACCAACAAGGCGCGCGTGCGGTAGCCGGTGGAGGCGTCGTAGCGGCGCACGCTGGTGAAGTCGAACTCGGTGCTCTCGGCCAGATTGCGTACATAGGCCACCTGCTGATTCACCGCCACCCAGCCGGCAATGGAGCTTTCGTCGATGGCCAGCGGCGGCACCGCCACCTCGGCGCCAGAGGCGCCGCCCATGCGGATGTTCATCGAGTCGTTGCGAATGATCTCGAAATGCAGCTTGCCCTCCTTGACTGTGTAGAGGGTGCCGCCGTCGGTGTTGGTGACGCGACAGGCCTCCTCCACCACCATCTCTAGCAGGTGGGCGATGTTGGTCTCCGACGACAACGAGGTCCCCACCAGGGTCAGGGTGTCCACGGTGTTCTTCAGCATGTCGTCCATTTCCTTTTCCCGCGTGATGTCCCGCAGCAGGGTCACCGAGCCGAGATACTCGGGGAATCCGCCCTTGAGCGCGGATTGGAAAATGGATGTGGCCACCGCCTTGGCGATGCGCTGCCCGGGCAACAACACTTCCGCCTCCCGGGCCTGAATCAGGGTTCGCTCTTCGGTGCTCGGCGGCGCCGGGAGCTGGCCCTGGAGCAGACTGCGGTAGTCGCTGTTGCGCAGTCCGGAGGTGTCCGGCAGCATGGCCGCGAACGCCGGGTTATAGCGCGTAATCTTGCCGTCCGTGTCACTCACCACGAGGCCGTCGGCCATGTTGTCGATAATGGCATCGAGGTAGCCCAGGGTGTCCTGAAGGTCCTTGGTGGCCCTCAATACGCGGGTCTCCAGGGTCCCGAACAGACCATTCAACTCCTTGGCCATGCTGTTAAAGGAGCTGGCCAAATGCCCGAGTTCGTCGTTCTGCTCCAGCTTGATCTCATAGGCCAGGTCCCCCGAGGTGACGCGGTTCACGCCGTTAAGCAGCTTTTCCACCGGCACCAGGATGCTGCGCGCCAGCAGGTAGCCGATGGAAAAGGCCACCACGATGCAGGCCAGGGTCACCAGGGATAGCGAGAGTACGGCGCCGCGAATGGTATCGATATAAGGCGTGGCGTCGGTGCTGATTTCCAACACCGCCACCGGCTCGCCGAACAGATTGGTAATGGCGCGATAGTTAGATAGCTTGTCGCCGGAGAAGATGTTCACCCGCGCCACGCCGGCGCTGCCCTCGCCCATCACATCGGCGTAGACTTGCGGCGCGATTTGCGCCGACATTCCGGCCTGGTAGGAGCCGTCGGTGGTTACGATGCCGTCGTGAAATACGGTCACGTTCACCCCCAGCAGTTGGTTGATCTCTCGCCCCAGCTCCTGATTGCCGGTCAGCACCTGGCGCACCATCACCACGCCGATGTATTCCTTCAGCTCTGCGGGGGTCTCGCCGGCCTCGTCACCGCTTTTGATCTTGCGGCTCTGCTCCACCGGCACCGCTGCGCTGAGCAAGACCAGCGGCTTGCCTGCGGCCTGGATCTTCTCCACCGCCGACACCGCCCGCCCCGAGCGCAACGCACGGGTCACCAGTTCGTTATGCAACAGCGTCGGGTGCTCCACCGCGGCGAGATCGCCGCGCGCCGCCCGCGCCAGGATTTTGTGGCCGGTGTCGATGGCGAGCATTTCATGCATTTCGCCGCTGGACAGCAGCCGATCCAAATACAACTCCAGCTTGGGCCTGACCTTGAGGTTGAGCAGCAGTTGCAGGGTGCCGTCCCGTGACAGGGATTCGCCGATGTTTTGCACCGCCTCGATTTTATTTTGAAATACCAACTCCGCCACCTGCATGTGCTTGCGCAGGGTGTCGCTGGCCTCCTCCTCGATCTTGGCGGAGAAGTAATGGATGGAAAACAGGGTGGTGGCGATGCCGGCGATACAGGTCACCAGCAGGAACGAAACCAACAGCCTGTTTTTTAATCCGAATTTTCTGAACAAGGGACGCGCTCCAGGGCTTGCGCCGATACCTGCGGCGGTGTGATCGATAGCCGCCAAGTTTAGGTCAAGGCGCGGGATTAAAAAAGCGCAAATGGATCTGCTCTAGTTCGGCTTCGGCCTCAGGGGGGAGTTCAAGGTCGTAGGCATCGATATTTTCCTGTAACTGGGTGATTGAGGTGGCCCCGATAATGGCGGCGCCCGCAAACCAGCGCGAATATACGAAGGCCAGCGCGAATTGGGCCGGCGTCATGCCGTGGCGCTGGGCGAGTTCGGCGTAGGCCGCCACCGCGGGCTCCATGTTCGGCTTCAGGTAGCGTTGGGCGAAACCGTCGAACAGGGTCACCCGCCCGCGGGCCGTTGGGTCTTGCAGGTATTTGGCGCTCAGCAGCCCGAAGGCCAGAGGCGAATAGGCCAGCAACGATAGCCCCTCGCGGTAGGCGAACTCGAGCAAGGCGGTTTCGTAGGTGCGATGGATCAAATTGTAGGCGTTCTGAATGCTCACCACCCGGGGCAGCCCATGATCCCGCGCTGCGAGCAGGAACTGCATCACCCCCCAAGGCCATTCGTTGGAGAGCCCGAGGTGGCGGATCTTGCCCTCTTCCACCAGCTCGCCCATCACCTCCAGGGTCTCGCGCACCGGGGTGAAGGGGCGTTCCCGGATCGGATCGAAGCGGTATTCGCCGAACATGGGCGTGTTGCGCTCGGGCCAGTGCAACTGATAGAGGTCGATGTAATCGGTTTGCAGCCGATTGAGCGAGGCCTCCACGGCGGTGCGAATGTTTTGCCGGTCAAAGGCGAGTTCGCCGCCGCGAATCCAATCAATGCCCCGGCCGCCGCCGGTGACCTTGGTGGCCAGCACCACGTCTTCGCGCCGTTGCTGGCGCAGCCAATTGCCGACGATGGACTCGGTGCGATGGCAGGTCTCGGGCCGCGGCGGCGCCGGGTACAGCTCGGCGGTGTCGATGAAATTGATCCCGCGCTCACGCGCGTAATCCAGTTGCGCATGGGCCTCGGCCTCGCTGTTCTGCTGGCCGAAGGTCATGGTGCCCAGGCACACGGCCGAGACCTCCAAATCGCTGTGTCCAAGGGTGGTGTAACGCATTATGTGTCTCCGCTGTGCAAAGCGCGCCCCGTCAATCGTCGTGGCGTGCGGTCAAGGCATCGTCGCGGGCGCCGCCGATTACCGGCGCCACGCGCGCAAACAACGCCCGCAGTTCCGGTTGCAGGCTGTTCAACCACAGCGGATGCTCCACTGCCGGGACTCGCTCCAGCCGCAGACCGCGGACCTGCAAGCGCCCCTGCGTCAGCCCCAGAAAAAGCGGCAGCCCGGCGCAGCCGCCGCTCAGCGCCACCAACAACTCACCTGCGGGGGCCGACTCCAAGGCCAGCGGCGTCACCGCTTCCAGGACCTCCTGCTGGGTGTCGGCCAACTCCCGGGCCAGCTCGCCCATCGGCTTGGTGGCTAGAAACTCCTCCCGCTCCACCTGCACCGAGAGTTCGTCACCAAGCGGGATATTCACCACCCCGGCATTGAATAATTCTTCCTTATACGCCGAAATGGACAAGGCCAATCGATTGCGAATCGCGGCATAACCCGCATGGGCCTTGGTAATCCCACCCTTGTATAGGGCGTAGAGGCCGAGGATGCGATCAATGAAATCCCCCCCGCGGTCCAACGAACGGGCGCTGCCGTCGATAAGAAAGGTATTGGCCGCGCCGTCGGCGCTGTCATATTCCATTAAGAACAGCCCCCATTCCACCCGGGCGGCGCCGGCATCGATCACCATCATCAAGCGGTTCACCGCATCGATCCCGCTCACCCGACTGGCCGCCGCCGCCTGCGCGTCCTCCACCGCCTCGGTCACCAGCGAACAGCCGCTCAGCGGGCGCATGCGACGCAACTCCCGCGCCGCCAGCACAAAATCATGCAGCAAAACGGGTTCGCCATGCTCCAGGTCGTAATCGAAATCGAACGACTCGGCCAACACCGCAGCCGCACACAGCAGCGCCCGCATCTCCTGCTCCACGGCTTGGCGCCGCTGCGGCGCCAGCGCCGGCAGGATGAAACGCCGCGGCAGGTTCAGCGGCAGGTCCAAGGCCTCCAAGCCGCGGTTCACGGTCCAAGTGAAAAACGCCAAATAGGCCAACAACAGCTCGCGCAAGGTGACCGAGAAGCGGGTGGGATTGAGGGCCGGATCCGCCTTCGAGTCCAGCTTGTCTTCCAGCAAAAAGTGCTTAATCCCATCGAACCGACGGCGCCGGCCCTGGGCGCTCTCCTCCAGCGACATCTCCACCGCCGCCTGACCTAGCCAGAGGCGCCCGCGGGCGTCTATATAGAGCGAGGTCGCCAGTTCACGGGAGCGCGTCGGGTCCTGCCGCCCCGCCAAGCCGATCTCCAGCACCGTCGCCGACTCCTCCGCGCCCCGCGAATCCAGCACCGCCGCCTTGCAGGCATAGCCGCCGAACTCCATGCACAGTCGCACCTCCTCCGGGGGGTGCGCCAAATCAAACACCTGCAGCGCCAACGGCGGCGCCTTCTCCGGCGGCGCGGAAGGCGGCCGCGCCGGCGCGGCATCGGGCGCCGCCGGCGGGGCACGCCGCTTGGCCGCAACCGCTGCGCCCCGAGCCTGAAACTGACCCAGCATCAGCTCCAGCGCCTCGCGCTCGGAATGGGTGATCGGACCCTTGATATAGAACAGCCGATCATCGGCCGAATTCAGCCGCTCCAACACATTCTTAACCAGGATAACCGCGGTGCTTTTGTCCATCGGTTCGATTCCGCCCTTTGCTTAAGTTCGTACCAGTTTAACAGCTTGCGCGCGCCGCGGCAGCGGTCTTGAGGCCCGATGCCGCGCCACTCGCGGCCAGGCGAACCGGCGGCGACTGAGCCGAACCCCCGAGCCCAGCCAAAGCCAAGGCCCCAACCTCCAAAACCCACCCCAACAGAGGTCGAGGCCTTGGCCGGGGCGAACGAACCCCCCAAGCCGGGCCAAAGCCTCAACCGCCGCGTTGTTTCCGGTACCTTGGCGCAGGCGCCTAGTATGCCTGGGCGTAAATGACGGAAACAACGGCGCCTAGGAACGCTGAGGGCGCTGAGGAACGCAGAGGGCGCGGAGGCGGTTTTTTGCCGGCTTGCGCCGCCCGTCGCCAAAGCGCCGCCTAGCCGCCAGGAGTACAGCCCTCGGGCGGTGCGCGTTGCCGGGTGCGCGCCCGGACCCAGGCGTGTACGCCCCGAGCCCGCAGTCATACAGGGGGTGGGCAAGCGAAGTGCAGTCGCCGCTGAAGCGGCGGCTGCCGGGTGCGGCGCTTATCCTTTCAATCGAACCGCCTCTCTGCGCCCTCTGCGGTTCTGCGCGTGCCCTGCGTTTCGCAAGCGCCCGGGTCGTCCCGATACTTAGGCGCGGCTGCACTAGGCGGCGCTAGAGTGCCGAGCCGGCATCCCCGCGCTGGCCGTTTTAGGCAAAAAAAGGCCGGCCACAGGGGCCGGCCAGAGTCAGACATTAGTCTGAAGGGGGAGTCCTAGCGAACAAAAGCTCTATCGTCACAACGCCTTTCAACGCTATGCAGAGGTAGACCGTCGGTTTCGCATCCAGTTCCATGGGCTGGATCGCTTGCTGCGAAATCCGCCATTGTATTCGCGGCGCAAGCCCCTACAATTGAAGTTACATCTGCCGCTGGACGGAGAGGAGCCCTATGAACAAAAAAACCGCGCTTCCGCTGTTGCTGCTGCTCGCATGCAGCCTCCCGCTGGAGGCCTGGGCGCGCATCAAACTCATCACCCTGCCGGTGCGCGAGCGGGTGGAAATCCGCCTGGAGCATGCCGACGCCACCTTGGTCGAAGAGGAGCGGGTGGTGCCCTTGGTGCGCGGCGTGAATCAGGTGGACTTCTCCTGGAACAACACCGAGGTAGACCCCGATTCGGTGCTGTTTCGCTTGCTTGGAGAGCAGGCGGACCTCGGGGCCGAGGTGCTCGCGGTGAGCTACCCGCCGAATGAAAACGCGCTAATTTGGAGCATTTCGGCGCAGGCATCGGGCTCCGCCCGGGTCCGCATCAGCTACCTGATCGGCGGCTTGGACAAGAGCTATCACTACCGCGCCGTGGCCGCCAAGGACGAATCCAGCCTGACCCTGTCGCACTACCTGCGAGTAAAGAACCAGGCCAACGAGGCCTACGACGGGGCCCTGATCCATACCGCCTTCGGGCCAGTGCTGGAGCGCCCGCTCGGCCTGGCCGAGACCAAGGATCTGCTGCTCCAACGCCACCCCCAGGCGCCCATTCGCAAGCGCTATACCGCCGATCTCGCCGAGCACGGCTACCTGGATGCGGCGCAGAAAAAGCTGCGCATCCCCATGCACTATGTGCTGCGCAACAACGCCGCCCACGGCCTAGGCGACAGCGCGCTGCCCTTCGGCAAGGCGCGAATCTTCCAACAGGACGGCAAGGGCGGCGCCGCCTTTGTGGGCGAGGACTGGGCCCGCTTCACCCCGCGGGACAGCGAATTGGCGCTGTTTCTCGGCGTCGCGCGGGATATTTCGGTCAAGCGCACCATCCAGCGCAACGAGCGCGAGCGGGTCAATGGCGACCTCTATCACCTCGACGTGGTGCTGCAATATGAAATGGAGAATTTCAAGCCAGCACCGGTCACCCTCGACCTGGCGGAGGACCTGCGGCGGGTGCGCGCAGAACTCGGCGCCGCCAGCGGCCGGGCGGTGGAGTGGGAACTCGGACCCGACACCACCCTAGCCGGCCAGCCCGACCCCGAGCGCTCGACCGCCGAACGCCTGGTGTTCCATGTCGATCTGCCGGGGCGCAAGCCCAGCGGCGAGGCCCGCAAGGTCGAACACCAACTGCACCTGCGGTTCAAGAATGAGTGGTAAAGGAGACGATTCGATGCACCTGACCCGAAACCCGCCCCGGCCGCTTTGGCTGCTGCCGCTGCTGCTGTTGGCTGCGCTGCCCGCAAGCGCCCGTAACCTCGACCTATCCACCGTGCCCGAAAGGCAATCGGTGCAACTCACCATCTACAACTCCGAAGACCTCACCCTGGTGCGGGAGACCCGCCGCCTCAGCTTCAAACAAGGCATCAATCCGCTGCAATTCTCCTGGGCCAACACCCTAATCGATCCCACCTCGGTGACGTTGCGGTTTCCCGGCCAGGACCACCGCCTCACGGTGATGGATACCACCTTCCCCCACGACAAGCCGCAAATGCTGTATTGGAACGTGCAGGCCGAGGAGAGCCTGGAGGCCGAGGTGGAGATCAGCTTCTTCACCTCGGGCATCGACTGGGCCGCGGACTATGTAGCCATTGCCGATAGGGATGAAAAACACCTGGCGCTACAAGGCTTCGTGCGCGTGAACAACGGCTCCGGCGAGACCTACGACGACGCCGAGGTGCGGCTGGTAGTGGGCGAAATCAATTTGGTGGAAAAGATCGCCGAACTGGCCCGGGTGGGCATCGAAGACGTCGCGCGGCTGCAACAAAAGGAGTTTGACCAATTCCGCCAAAAGGCCGCGCGGCGGGTAATGGAGGCCCCGGCGCCGATGATGGAACTGGCCGCCTCCGCCCGCTCGGCCCAACCCCAGGCCCCCAAGGCGGTGGAAAAAGAGGCCCTGGGCGAATACTTCATCTACACCATCGAAGGCACAGAGACCATCCCCGACGGCTGGTCCAAGCGCCTGCGCAGCTTCACGGCCGACGCCGCGCCCATGACCGTGGCCTACCGCTACCGCCCGGCGGAATACGGCGACCGCCTGGTGCGCCTATACCTGCTGACCAACGACACCGAGTCCGACCTGGGCCAAACCCCCATCCCCAACGGGCGCGTGGGCATCTACCGCCGCCAAGGCCAAGGCCTCAGCTTTTTGGCCAAGCGCGAGATTCAATACGTCCCCATCGGCGACAAGTTGGAACTGAACCTCGGCGAAGACCCCGAGGTGGTGTTCGAACTGGTGAAGAAATGGGTCTTCCGCAACAACATCTGGCAGCGTTACCCCAAGGCCCAGGTCTATCGTCGGGTGGACTCCGGCCAGGTGGAAATCGACCACCAGGCCGCAGTAGCCGGCTGGGATGAGCACGAAGTCTATGCCCAACGCATCCGCAACTACACCGACCAACCCATTGAGGTCGAAGTTCGACGCAGCTTCTCCGGCGACGTCGCCTTCAAAAGCGCACTCAAAGCCCAAAGGCACGACTTCAACACCGTGCAATACCAAGCGAGCCTAAAGCCCGGCGAAAAAGAGGCCCTAAGCTACGAAGTCATCACCCGCCAGGGGCGCAACGCAAAGCAAAACCGGGTGGAAATCATTCAGGACTAAATCGGACAAACAGCACCGACCCGTGCTTATCCGTGTTGGAAAAGCAGAACCACGAGTAGACACGAATAGACACGAATCCTTGCTTCGCCGGTTCTCGGGGTCCTATTTCGCCTTGGCGTCCTTTGCGGCTCCTTCGCGCCCTTTGCGTTAGGATTAGTCGGATAGGATGCGCCGAGTGCAGCGAGGCGCATCACAAAGCCGAAGCGCGTAGGATGGGCAAAGGCGCTCCCCCGGTCATTGGCTTTGGTCGCGATCTATCAGCGCCGTGCCCATCACCGGCGCCCTGCGCGGACTAAG
>JAABTK010000063.1 GCA_011389885.1 Gammaproteobacteria bacterium
AGACCCGGATCCCAAGCGGAGCTTGGGATCCAGGGGATGTTCCTCGTTCCCAAGGTCCCCTTGGGAATGCGGTGCAGCAAGCTCTGCTTGCCGGGGCCAGGGTCGGGCAGCAGAGCTGCCAAGACTCGGATCCCAAGCGGAGCTTGGGATCCAGGGGATGTTGGTGGGATCCAGGGGATGTTGTGGGGCATCCAAAAAGAGGCGGACTGAATGGCGCACTTGGCTGTAGCAGGCTATCTTCCTTTTGATAAATACTTGGCGCAGGAGCGCGACGCGGACGTGCGCAGCGAGTATGTGGACGGGCATGTCTACGCCATGGCCGGCGCCTCGGAGGTACATAATACCATCGCGACGAGTATCGCGGCTGCCATTGAGAATGCTTTGGATGAGCGATGTCGGGTTTGGCGGTCGGATATGAAGGTGATTGGTGAGTCGAACGGTAAGCGCTTTGCCTATTATCCGGACATCATGGCGGCTTGCGGGGATAATGAAGGAGATCCGTATTCGCGCGCCAATCCGCTGTTGATCGTCGAGGTGCTCTCAGAGTCCACTCAGCGTGTGGATTTGAATGAGAAGTTTGCCAACTATACGCAGATTCCGACGCTGTTGGAGTATGTGGCGGTTTCTCTGGGTGTGCCGTTGGTGCGGGTGTTCCGACGGAGGATGGCATGGAGGCCGGAGACCTATTATGCAGAGGATCGGTTTGAACTGGACTCGGTGGGGCTGGAGATCGCAGTGATTCAGGTCTATCGGCGGGTTCGGAAAGAGGTGGGGTTGGGTTGATTGATCTTTGATCAGGCGTTGCTCTATTCGGGCGGCTGAGGCGCTGGAGCGCCTGGCATGCGTCCCCACGCTGGGGCGTGGGGACGAGGGTGATCGGGTTTTGTAGGTCGAGCCTTCAGGCGGTGTGGGGCTTCGTTCGGCCCGGCTGAAGCCTCGACGTCCAGGAGGTTTCGGGTTGCTTGGGGCGATGAGGAAGCTCTCTGATTGGGTGGTCGGTGACGGGGTCAGAGTGAGTCCAGGCGGCATGCGGTCATGTAGTTGACGTCGATGTCGCGCCCGAGGCTGTAGTGGCGGGTCAGGGGGTTGTAGACCAGGCCGGTGATGTCCAGGGTGTTGAGTCCGGCGCTGCGGGTCCAGCGGTCGAGTTCGGAGGGGCGGATGAATTTGGCGAAGTCGTGGGTGCCGCGTGGGAGCAGACGTAAAACGTATTCGGCGCCGATGATGGCGAATAGGTAGGATTTCGGGTTGCGGTTGATGGTGGAGAAGAAGACCCAGCCGTCGGGTTTGACGAGTTTGGCGCAGGCTCGGATGGCGGATTCCGGGTCGGGGACGTGTTCGAGCATTTCCATGCAGGTGACGACGTCGTAGCTTCCGGGGCGTTCTTCGGCTAGGCGTTCTACCGGGATCCGTTCGTATTCCACTTCCAGATTGCTTTCCAACAGATGGAGTCGGGCCACTTCTAACGGGGCCTGGCCCATGTCGATGCCTGTCACCTTGGCCCCGAGTCGGGCCATGCCCTCCGACAGGATGCCGCCCCCGCAGCCTACGTCCAGTACGTTCTTGCCCGTGAGGTGCGCCCGCTGGTCGATGTATTCGAGGCGCAGGGGGTTGATTTCGTGCAGGGGTTTGAATTCGCCTTCGGGGTCCCACCAGCGGGAGGCGAGTTGCTCGAATTTGCGGATTTCGTGGTGGTCGATGTTGAGGTCGGTTTCGGTCATGGTTTGGGCTGGCTTTTTTGGGTATGTGGGGTGGTGTGGGTTTGTGGCGCGGCCCGGCTGAAGCCTCGGCCTCCGTTGGGAGCTTGGTTCGGCCCGGCTAACGGTCATGGAGTGACGCACCACGCCGGGATATGAATCAGCCCAAGGGGCGGCAGTCCTCCAAGGACTGCTACTCCTCGGTGAATTCAGAGCGTCACGGGTTCGGTGCGTTCGTCTTCGATGACTCGAACGAAGGCTTCGACGACCCGGGGGTCGAATTGGGTGCCGGCGCCGTTACGGATTTCGGCGATGGCCTGCTCGGCCGGCCAAGGGCTTTTGTAGACGCGATTATTCACCAAAGCGTCGAACACGTCCACCACTGCGAGGATGCGGGCGGGCAGGGGGATGGTGTCGCCGGCCAGGCCGTCGGGGTAGCCTGTGCCGTCCCAGCGCTCGTGGTGGCTGTGGGCGATTTGCTTGGCCAGGGTGAAGGCCTCGGTATCGGGCAGGAGTTCGGCGCCGATTCGCGGGTGTTGTTTGATGATTTCGAATTCCTCGCTGGTGAGGGCCTCGGATTTGAGGAGGATGGCGTCTGGGATGGCGAGCTTGCCGATGTCGTGGGTGATGGCGGCCAGGGCGTAGTGCGCGGCGAGTTCGGGCGTCAGGCCGAGCTTGAGGGCGGTCCTTTCGGTGTATTGCTGGACGCGGAGGATATGGTCGGTGGCGGATTCGTCTCGATACTCGGCGACTACGGCGAGCAGCTGCATGGCCTTTTGGTTGCCGTGGCGCAAGCTGTCGATTTGCTGTAGACGGCCGAGAGAGGGTGCGGCGGCGGTGGTGAATTGCGACAGCAGCACCAGCTGCAAGGCATCGGGGAAGTTGTCGGTTTCCAGCGCTAGGCAGGCGGTGGCATGCCCGTCGTGTTGCATCGGAAATAGGGAGATGGGGCCGAACAGTTCGATTTCCGGGCGGTTGCGGAACAGGTCGTTGATGCTCTCGTACAGCAGCTGGAAGCGTTCGTGGTCCTCGGCAAGGGCCGCGAGGGAGCCCTGCCGGCCGCGCAGTAGCGGATTGCGGCCGTCGTCGGTGAAAACGGCGGAACCGATGGCCTCGGCGGCGCCCGGAAGCTCGATGGCATTGGTGAGTTGCACCGCGTAGGCCTGGATGCTGGCGAAGAATTCCTCGGGGCGCTGGATGCGTTGCAGGATGCTGTTGTAGCTGATCAACCGGTAGAGGCCCCGGCGCTCCTGCTCCAGTTGCTGTTCGCGGGAGGGCGTGAGCAGGCTTTGCAGGGTCGGGCGCAGGTCGGCCGGGGCGCGGCGGGAGTCGGTGATGAAGCCGTCGAGGTGGGTGGCGATGGGTTCCGGCCCGGCGGCATTCATGGCCGAAGGCAGGCCGCGCAAGATCAGCCGGGGCTGGGCCAGACCGAGCTCCAGCCGGATGTGGCGCACCAGCTCCAGCGCCGCGTCTTCGGTTTCCAGCGTCTGGTCTACCAGCACCGCGGCGAGGACGCCCTCCTGGTGTAGCATGCCGCGGGCCTCGACGCTGTCGCGGGCCTCGAAGAGCTGCACGGTGCGTTGCGCCACCTCCAGGTCCGCCAGGCTCTCGCGGGCCCGATGCAGGAAATCGTCTTGGGTGGAGACGATGAGCAGTTTTAGGGGTTGTGACCCCGGGGTGTCGGCCGTTTGCATAAGGGCTCCGCTTTTTTCCGCAAGATCCGGGCATACGGATAAAAGACCTCCGAATGCCTATAGCAGAGTATAGCAGGCGTTTCAAAGGTCGGTAGGGCTTTAGAAAAAGCCCGAGGCCCAAGCGGCGGCGGCATCTTCAGGTTCGACGTTCTGTGGGCAAGGTCTGGGCGTAGGCGAGGATGTCGGGGCGGCGAGGTGCGGGTCCAAGGCGCGCAGCGCGGGCATCTCGGCGTCGGGCTGGCCATTGAGGATCTTGTTTGAAATGGGTTTAAGCTTGCCCGTCTTGCAACACGGGGGGCGCTCGCAGGGTTTGTTCGAGGGCCGTTTTGAGGCGCTTTTCCAGGTCGGCGCGGATTTCGTCGGCGATCTCTGCGGCGATCTCCCGGGCCAGGCGTTCGATCTCGTCGTCTGCCGGGCCCGGCGGCATGGGTCGCGACGGGGCGGTGTGCTGCACCACTTGATCGAGGACCGGGATGCCGTCTGCATCGACGACCAGGGGGGCGCTGTCGTGATTGGAGGTCATTTTGCGATTTCGTGGGATTCCAGGGGATAGCCGCGATGACGGTAAAAGCGAAAGCGTTCGCGGCCGTGGCGGCGGTTGTTTTCGTCGTGGTCGATCATTTCGAGCACGCGTTCGAAGCGGCTGAAGAAGGCCGGGACTTCGGCGTTTAGGTTGATCAGCACGTCGTGTTCCTCGCCCGCGTCGGTTTGATGGCCAATGAGCACCGGGTTGAGTTCGGGGTCGGCCTGGGGAAAGCGGCCATGGGGCACGAAGCTGCCGTCGCGCAGGGTCCATAGCAGGCGATCGATGTGGCGCGCCTCGTCTTCGTCACGGGCATGGATAAACACCCGATGCCCCTGGCGCCAGGCCTTTTCCGCCAAACGGCAGGCCAGGGTGTAGCGATTGCCCGGGGCGCCGGCGGCGAGGATGTAGAATTGGACTTGGGTCATTCACCCAGCTTGCAGCGGTTGATTAGGAATTGGCATAGCAGCGGCACCGGGCGGCCGGTGGCGCCTTTGGCCTTGCCGCTGTTCCAGGCCGAGCCGGCGATGTCGAGATGGGCCCAGTGTAGGTTTTTGGTGAAGCGCGAGAGGAAGCAGGCGGCGGTGATGGCGCCGGCGCCCTTGCCGCCGATGTTGGCCAGGTCGGCGAAGTTGCTGTCCAACTGGCTTTGGTAGTCTTCCCACAGGGGCAGGCGCCAGGCGCGGTCGCCGGTGGATTCGCCGGCGGCGAGTAGTTGCTCGGCCAGGGCGTCGTCGTTGGCCAGTAGGCCGGAGGCGTGCTTGCCGAGGGCGATGATGCAGGCCCCGGTGAGGGTGGCGATATCGACCACAGCGGCGGGTTTGAAGCGCTCGACGTAGGTCAGGGCGTCGCATAGGATCAGGCGGCCTTCGGCGTCGGTGTTGAGGATTTCGATGGTCTGGCCGGACATGGCGGTGACGATGTCGCCGGGCTTGTTGGCCGCGCCGTCGGGCAGGTTTTCGGAGGCCGGGACTACGCCGATGACGTTTAGCGGCAGTTCCATTTCGGCGCAGGCGCGCAGGGCGCCGATGACGCTGGCGCCGCCGCACATGTCGTATTTCATTTCGTCCATGGCCGCCGCGGGCTTGAGCGAGATGCCGCCGGCGTCGAAGGTCAGGCCCTTGCCCACTAGCACCACCGGCTTGGCCTTCGGTTTGCCGCCCTGGTAGTGCATTACGATCAGCTTGGCCGGCTGGCGGCTGCCCTTGGATACGGAGAGTAGGGCGCCCATGCCGAGGGTTTCCATTTCCGCCTCTTCGAGCACCTGCACCGAGACCTGGTCTGAGCCGCCGCCGAGGGCCATGGATTGCTCGGCGAGGTAGGCCGGGGTGCAGAGGTTGCCGGGCAGGTTGGATAGGTCTTTGGCCTGGCGCACGCCGGCGGCGATGCCTTGGCCGTGCCGCAGGCCGCGCTCGGCGAGGGCCGGATCGCCGCCCTTTTCGAGTTGAAATTTGATCTTTTTCAGCGGCCGGGCGGGGGGCTTTTTTTCGCTCTTGCAGGGGTCGAAGCGATACACCGCGGCCTCGGCCGCGAGCACCCCGTCGCGGAACCGTTGTTCGGTATCCGCGCCCTGGATGTCGATCGCCGAGAGGGTGCAGAGGGCCTTTTTGGGGCGCCGGTTTTGCAAAAGTCCAATGGCCTTTGCCACCGCTTTGCGGTAGGCTGCCAAGTCGAATTTCTCGGGCTTGCCGAGGCCGGTGAGCAAGATGCAGTCGGCGGCCGCGCCGGGGACATCGTATAGCGGCAGGGTGTCGCCCGCCTTGCCTTCGAAGTCGCCGCGGTCGAGGATTTTTTGCAGGCGGCCGGCGGTCTTTTCGTCCACCAAGGCGGCCGGCCCGCTCAGCTTGGGGCCTTCGAAGACCCCCAGGATCAGGCAGGGGGTGGATTTGCGGGCGGGGTGGTCGGTGGTCACGCGGTATTTCATACGGTCCTCTCGGGAAGCGGTGCTGGTTCGCCGTTAGGCAGTCTACTAGAATACGCCAATTTTGCCATAGTCAGGTGCAAATGATACCGATCATTGATCGCTACATCCTGTGGGAGACGCTGAAGACCTTTTTGGCGATCCTGACCGTGCTGCTGCTGATTTTGATCAGCCACGGCTTCATGAAGACCCTGCAAAAGGCCGCGGCGGGGGCGTTGAGCAGTCAGGTGCTGTTGCAGATGGTGTCGCTGCAGAGCGTCGCCATCCTCGGCCGCATCGTGCCGCCGGCGTTTTTTCTGTCTATTTTGTACACCCTGGGGCGGATGTACCGCGACAGTGAGATGACCGCCATGGCGGCGGGGGGCGTGGGGCCGGGACGCATCTATCGGGCGTTTTTCCTGTTGGCCGTGCCGGTGGCGCTGGTGGTGGCCTGGATGTCGTTCAGCCTTGCGCCCTGGGTGAATCAGCAGATGGAGGAGCTGAAGGACCAAAAGACCAAGACCGCCGAGCTGGGGCGCGCGGTGGCGGGGCGTTTCAATGAATTCAGCCAGGGCGAGCTGGTGTTTTATATCGAGGGCATGTCGGACGACCGCGAGCGCTTGCAGAAGATTTTTGTGCAAAACCGCCAGCACGGCGAGTTGGGGCTGATTACGGCGGCCGAGGGGCGGCAGTATCAGGATCCGGAGACCGGCGACCACTTTGTGATCCTGGAGCAGGGGCGGCGCTATGAGGGCGAGCCGGGGCGGCGGGACTTTTCCATCGGTGAGTTCGAGCGCTATGGGGTGCGGGTTATCGACGAGTTGCGTGAGCGACACCACTGGCCGGAAAACGCCCGGCCGACGGCGGATATTTGGGGGTCGGACGATATCAAGGAGCGGGCCGAGTTGGAGGAGCGCTTTATGTACCCGCTGGCGGTGTTGGTGTTCACCCTGGTGAGCATTCCGCTCAGTCGTTCCATGCCGCGGGAGGGGGTGTACGGGCGCATGATGCTGGCGATTTTGTTTTATACCATTTTCATTAATCTGCAAGCGGTGTCGGAGACCTGGATGGAGAATGGCGTCACCCCGCCCTGGTTGGGCCGGTGGTGGGTGCATTTCTTTATGTTGGGGTTGGCGGGGTTGGTGATGGCGTCCCGCCGCTATAGCCTGTCGGTCCTGCTCCGGCAGGTGCGCATCCTGCGGCGCGGCGCGGCATGAAGACGCTGGAGCGTTATATCGGGCGGGCGGTGATTGAGGGCATTTTGCTGTCGGCCTTGGTGCTGGTGATCCTGGTTTCGTTTTTCAGCCTGATGGACGAGTTGCAGGACGTGGGGGAGGGCAATTACCAGACCAGCGATGCCTTTGTCTACAGCCTGTTGATGGTCCCGCGCTGGGCCTATGATGTGTTTCCGATTTCGGTGCTAATCGGCAGCCTGATCAGTCTCGGCGGCCTGGCGGGCGGTTCGGAGCTAATCGCCATGCGCGCGGCCGGGGTGTCGGTGGCGCGGATCGTGTTCGCGGCGGTGAAGGCCGGGGCCGTGCTGATGGTCGGCGTGGTGTTGCTGGGGGAGTTCGTGGCCCCGGAGACGGACCAAATCGCCGAGTCGATGCGGGCGGAGCGTATTTCGCAGCAGATTACGCTGAAATCGAGATACGGTTTTTGGGCGCGCGACGGCGACTCCTTCGTGAATATCCGCAAGATCCTGCCCGGCGCCCGCCTGGAGGATATCTATATCTATGAATTCCGCGACGACGGCCGCCTCAAGCTCGCCACCTATGCCGGGTTCGCCCAATACCAGCAGGACCACTGGCTGCTGCGCGGCATCCGCCAGAGCGAGTTTTACGAGGATCGGGTGGAGAGCCGCACCATGGAGCGGGCGACCTGGGATTCCATGCTCAACCCGAGCCTGCTTAGTGTGGTGGTGGTGAAGCCGACGATGCTCTCGGCCTGGGGGCTGTACAAATACATCGATTTCATGCGGGAGAACGGGCAAAAGGCGATTCAATACGAGGTGGCCTTTTGGAGCAAGATGGTGATGCCGCTGGTGACCCTGGTGATGGTGTTTCTGTCGGTGCCCTTTGTGTTTGGGGTGTTGCGCAGCGTGGGCATTGGTCAACGGGTGTTCATCGGCACCCTAATCGGGGCCCTGTTCTTTCTATTGAACAAGGTGTTCGAGCACATGGCGGTGGTCTACGAACTGAACCCGCTGTTCGCCGCCTCTTTTCCCGGGCTGGCGGTGTTCGGCGCCGCTTTGTGGTACTTCCGCAGGATGCACTAGCGCCTGTGGCGGCCCACGATCATAACTGGAACTCACGCGCCAAGCGGCTCCGGGGCAGCGAATTCAAGGACGCAAGAGCGTTTTGCGGATCCATTCCGGGCTCCTCCGGTTATCGAGCACCGCATAGACCTGGATAATCCGGTTTTCGATACGGTAATAGATCGAAAAGGGAAAGCGCTTGGCGAGCATCCGATGATAGCGGCCGAAACACTGAATGTGGACGCCTGCATGAATATGCAGGGAGTCGATATCCGCCATCAGGGAGTCCAGAAAGTATCCGCCCAAATCGGGAGCTTGGCGTTCGTAGAAGCGGAACCCATGCTGCAGCTGCGCCTCGGCGGAAGCTGAGATCCGGATCTTCATTCGAGGGTGTCGCGGAGGCGTTTCTTCGCGACTTCCCAGTCGTCGAAGCTTTCCTCACCGCGTTCGACGGCGGCCTCTATGGCTTCGAGGACCTTGCCATGCCAGGGCGGGGGGGCGAGCGACTCCGCGCGGCGGCTGAGGTCGTCCCAGATGGTTTCCATGACTTGCAGCTTTTCTTCGATGGACATCTGTTCCAACGGCAGTGAGATGTTCATGAATCGATACTCCGACTTACGTGCGTGTTGGCGTACTCCAGAATGCCGTGGCGCTGGTTGTCCAGCTCCTGTTGATCTGTGGAAACCCGCAGATAGGCGTAGGCGGCCATGGGTGACTTTCCGGCAAAATGGGTGTTAATGATTTTCTCGAACGGATTACATACAGTTTAGAGGATGTCGTTCGGGTAAGAAAGACCCGGGAAGCCGGTCCTTTTTTCCGGACAGTTCTCGGTGTTCTCTGTGGCGGGGCTTGCCTTGGAAATCGCCTAATCGCGATTCAGTGCTTCGAGGGCGGTTTGGATTCGGGCGTCGAGGTAGGCGAACATCATTTCGGGGGTGCGCATGCCGATCAGGCGCGGGGCGATTTCGGCGCCGGCGGGTGAGAGGAACAGCAGGGTGGGGGTGAGGTCCACGCCATAGCCCCGCGCCACCTCGGCGCCGCCGCGCCGGCCCCCGGAGAAGTCGCGGGCCTGGACCCAGGCGTCCATGAACAGCTCTCGGAACAGCACCCGGCCGGCGAAATCGCCGCTCTTGAGCAGCGGGTCGATGATTTCCTCGCGTATGCGCACGCAATAGGTGCAATGCTCCTGGGACACCAGCAGCACGATGGGTCGGCCGAGGTCGGCCGCCTGCTGGCCGAGGGCGTGCAGGTCGCGGGTCTCTTGGAGTTCGCCGCCATCCGCGGCGAGCGCTGCGGGGGCCAGCACGGAGAGGATGTACAGTAGGGCGTAGCGTATCGGTTTCATGATTCGAGTTGGGTCCGGGCGGGCCTGGTTTGGCGGATCTTCGCTGTGTAGGCGTGTTTCATCGCCTGCTCCAGCGACTCATTGTCGGGGTAATCGTAACCGAATACGGGGCGCCAGAGGGACTGATCTTCCATGCAGAGGTAGAAGAAGACCTGTTCTCGCCAGGCGGGGTCGAAGCAGTCGTAGGCATGGGCGAACATCTCCTGTTTGAGCGCCGGGGGATAGGACAGCTTGCCGTTGGCTTCCGTCATGGGCATCTTCAACACTTGGCTGAAGCGGCCCAGCGCGCGGATGCGCTTGAGCACGGGTTTGGTATAGGTTAGCGCGCCGAGGGAGACCAGGGCCACCGATTCCGGGGCGAAGTCCTGCTGGATGCGGCGAATCACCGCGGCATAGTCTTCCCGCCAGCGGTCGTAGTGGATCATCGGATGGAAGTGAAAGCCCACCAGCAGGCCCTTGTCGGCCACCTTGCGGGCGGCGCTCAGGCGTTGTTCCAGGTCTGCCGCACCGCGTTCTTCGTGGGTGATCAGGGGCGGGGTGTTGAGGGACCAGGTGCAGAGCACGTTGCGCGGCACCGGGTGGCGCAGCAGCCAGCCGACGTTGGCGGATTTGGTCTTGAGTTCGAGGATCACGTTGGGGCGGCGGCGGGCGAACGCCGTGAGCGCCTGCAGGGCGCCCTGGTTGTTGCCCCACATCAGTGAGTCGGAGGATTGGCCGGTGCCGATATGGTGGATTTGCTCGGGGTCTAGCTCCAGGCGGGCGAGTTTTTGCGCGAACTCGGGGTCGAAGTAGACCTCGCGCCCGCCAAAGAAGGATTGAATGCTGCAATAGTTGCATTCGTAGCCGCAGTTGTCCACCGCGTCCAGGGTGAGTAGATTGCAGCAACGGGTGCGCGGCGAGGCTACCGGACAGCGCCCCAGGCCTAGTTCGCCCTTGGGCCTGTGTTTTACCTGCGGCGGGGTCGTTGGGGCGGCCGCTTGTTCCGCGGGGTAGCGATTGGGTTGGGTCTTCAGCGCCTGCCAGTGGGTGCGCAAGGCGGCGAGGAATCCGCCGTTGGCGGCGCCCGGTTGGAGGGCGGGCGGCGCTTGGCCCCACATATTCAGGTCGAGCAGGATTTCCACCGTTTGCTGTAATTCCTGCAGGGTCAGCCGATGCTCGAAGGCGCGGGCCTCGGCCCAGGCTTGCAGCGCGCCGGGGAGTTGTCGGAACGGGGTCTTGGCCGCGATGCGGGGGAATTTTTCGGCGTAGGCGGGATGGGGCGGCATGGCGGGTGGCTGTGTTGGTCCGCGAGGGAGGCGGGCGCCGCAGTGGTCCGCCCGACGGGGGCCGGCATGGGGCGGGGCGCGTGATCGATGCCCCGCGGCCGCCGGCCCGGTTGCGGGGTTATTCCTTGGGTTCGGTTACTTCGATGTCGGCGCTTTCGCGCAGGCTCTTGATGTATTCCGCCGCGATTTCCTGTTGCTTGGCCTGCATCAGGCGGGGCTTGAGCTTTTCGAAGGCCGGAACCGGCGCGTCACGGCTGTCTTCCACCAGGATGACATGCCAGCCGAATTGGGTTTCCACGGGTTCCTTGCTGAATTGGCCTTTCTCTATTTGCTGCACCGCGGCGGAGAAGGCCGGCACCATCTGCTTGGGGCCGAACCAACCTAAGTCGCCGCCCTTGGAGCCGGAGGGGCCGGTGGAGTGTTCTTTGGCCAGCGCGGCGAAGTCGGCCCCGCCGGTCAATTCGCCGATCAGCTCTTTGGCCTTGTCTTCGGTCTCCACCAGGATATGCCGCGCCTTGTATTCCTGGCCGGCGCCGTCTTTGTAGATTTCGTTGTAGGCCATGGTGGCCTGGGCGTCGGTTACCGGGTGCTCTTGCAGGTGCTTGGCCAGTAGGATCTTGGACAGGTGTTCATCGCGCAGCAGGTCGAGGGACATTTGCACCTCGGGCTGCTCGGTCACGCCTTCCTCTTTGGCCCGCTGGCGCAACAGTACATAGTTGACCAGTTCGTTCATGGCCGCCATTTGGCCTTCCTGGGTGTCGCTGTTGCCGCCGCGGCGGCCGAGGTAGAGGCGAAACAGGGCTTCGGTGACCGGCTCGCCGTTGACGGTTACGAGCACTTTTTGGTCTTCCGCCGCCACCGGGCCGGCCAACGGCAGGGCCAGGCAGCAGAGGGAAAAGGTTAGGCTGCGCAGGGTTTTGGTTGCAAAGCGGGACATGGGTTGTCGAGTCTCCTTTAGGTTTATTGTGGCGACCGTTTGCGGCCCGCTTGGGCGCGGGGTTGGCGGACGGTCGCGTTAGGGTAACACTTTTTTGAACGGCATTACCTGCACCTGGGCGAACACGCCGCTCAGGGTGTAGGGGTCGGCGTCGGCCCAGGCCTTGGCCGTTTCCAGGCTGTCGAACTCGGCCACTACCAGGCTGCCGGCGAAGCCTGCGGCGCCGGGGTCCGGGCTATCGATGGCGGGCAGCGGGCCGGCGAGGATCAGGCGCCCTTGGTCGCGCAGCGTCTGTAGGCGTTGGAGGTGCGCGGGGCGGGCCTGCAGGCGGGCTTGCAGGCTGTCTTCCCGGTCCGTGCCGATGATCGCGTACAGCATTTCAGACCTCCTTCGAACAGGCGGGTTCCGGTGGTTGGATATGTCGGCTTAGGTACAGGGCCTGGCCGATGATGAACACCAAGGTGAGCCCCAGCATGCCGAATAGCTTGAAGTGGACCCAGGTTTGTTCGTCGAAGTTGAAGGCCACGATGAGGTTCAGGCCGCCGGAGATTACGAAGAACAGGATCCAGGCCAGGTTCAAGCGCGACCAAACGGCCGCCGGCAAGGCGATGCTGGCCCCCATTAAGCGTTGCGCTAGGGTCAGGCCGCCGAACAGGGGGGCGAGCAGGAAGGCGGCGGCGAACAGCCAGTTGACTACGCTGGGCTTCCACATAATGAATAGGGGATCGCGTAGCAGCAGGGTCAGGCCGCCGAAGAGCACCAGCAGTGCGAGGGTGATTAGGTGCATGCGTTCCAGGCCGCCGCGGAGCTTGAGGTAGCCCACCTGAGCGAAGCCGGCGGCGATGGCGACGACGGTGGCCGCATAGATGTCGTACAGCTCGTAGGCGATGAAGAACAGCAGGATGGGGAAGAAATCGAGCAGAAATTTCATGGCGATCCTAGGCGCCGGCCAAGCCGGGCCGAAGGGGTTGATTAGGCATACGTTTTGATCGCGGGCGAGGCGCCGGCATTAGTGTAGCAATTTAAGCCGCGGCGCGGGGCGCTTTTTGCCCGCGCCCGGTTCGAGCCAGCGGGCCGCCGTGCGCCGCCGGCCAGTACGCCCGCGCCGAATCGGCGGAAACAACCGTGGGAGCGGGTTGCATCCGCGATGGCGGCCTTTGCTCCGGCGCAAACGCCCGGGCCAAGCCGCTGGCGCGGCTGATCGCGGTTGCAAACCGCTCCCACAGGCGATGGATTCCAGCTTGGATCCCTGGCAACCGGGCTAGTCTTCGCTGGTGAGGCGGCGGTACTTTTCCATCAGCTCGTCCTCGGTCTCCTCGTGATCCGGGTCTTTGGGGATGCAGTCCACCGGGCAGACCTCGACGCACTGGGGCTCGTCGTAGTGGCCGATGCATTCGGTGCAGAGATCGGGGTCGATTTCGTAAATCTCTTCGCCTTGGTAGATGGCGCCGTTGGGGCATTCGGGCTCGCAGACGTCGCAGTTGATGCATTCGTCGGTGATGATCAAAGCCATGAGGTTTCTCCTGATTGGTCGGGCACGCGCCCTCGATTACGTTTGAGTGTTTGGCTTGCAGCCAGCGCCGGGCGGGGCATAGTCATCCGCTCATCATGGGGTCGAAGACGCCGATGACTCGGTTGTTGGTTATACGGTCTTCGGGCCGCTGGACGGGCGCGTGCGATTCGCGCTCCAGCCGCTCAGCGACTCGGCCACCGCCGGATGGACGAACTCGGAAATATCGCCGCCGAGGGCCGCGATCTCCCGCACTAGGCTGGAGGAGATGTAAGCGAACTGCTCGGCGGGGGTGAGAAACAGGGTTTCCACCCCCGGCGCCAGGCGGCGATTCATGCCCGCGAGCTGGAACTCGTATTCGAAGTCGGATACGGCCCGCAGCCCGCGCAGGATCACCCCGGCGTCGCAGGCGCGGGCGAAATCCACCAGCAGGGTGTCGAAGGACACCACCTCAACCCGCGGCAGGTCGCCCAGCACCAGCCGGGCCAGGCGTTCGCGCTCGGCGAGGCCGAAGGCCGGGCGCTTGCCGGCGTTGGCCGCCACCGCCACCACCACCCGATCGAACAGCCGCGCCGCGCGTTGCACCAAGTCGCTGTGGCCGTTGGTGATGGGGTCGAAGGTTCCGGGATAGACGGCTGTAGTCATGGGCTGTGGTCAATGTGGGCGTGCATGATAGTGTCAGAAGCGGGAATGTCAATCGACGCCCGCATGCGGCCCCTCTGGGTTGCGTTGCAACAGGCAAAAATAGACCTCGCCGGCGTGTTTTTCCTTGAGAATGGTCAAGCCGTCGGGCAGGGCGAGGGGGATTTTGCGGGCTCGCTCCAGATAGATCAAGGCGTCGGGGGCCAGGGCCTCGGCCGAGAGCAGGGCGTCCAGTGCCGGGCGGTGTAGCTGGGCATCGAACGGCGGGTCTAGAAACGCTAGGTCGTAGCGGGCGCCTGGCTGGCGCAGCCAGGCCAGGGCGTCGGCGTGAATCACGCGGGTCTGGGTTAGGTTTAAGGTTATCACATGGCGCTGCAAGCTGCGGGCGGCGGCCGCCGCCTGTTCCACCAAGGTCACCGCGGCGGCGCCGCGGGAGGCCGCTTCCAGGCCGAGGGCCCCGCTGCCGGCGAATAGGTCCAAACAGCGGGCGCCGGGCAGCCAGGGTTGCAGCCAGTTGAACAGGGTCTCGCGCACCCGGTCGCCGGTGGGGCGCAGGCCGGGCAGGTCGGGAAAGCCGAGCCGGCGTCCGCGGTGGGCGCCGCCGATGATGCGTAGCCGATTGGCGGGCTTCGGCATCGGCTCAGCGGGCGCGATGCGGTGCAGGGGCAAGGCGGTTCACTCCGCTTTGCTTTCCGCGGGCTCGACCTGACGCCCGACGACCACCGTGAGCATGCGCTCGGGATGCAGTCGGCGTTGGAAGGCCTCCCGAATCGCGGCGGCGTCTACCGCTTCGATGCGTTGCACGAAGTTGTCCAGGTAGTCCAGCGGCAGGTCGTAGAAGCCGATCATCGCCAGATAACCGAGGATCTTGCTGTTGCTGGCGATGTCGAGCGGGAAGCCGCCAGTGATGTTCTTTTTCGAGCGTGCGAGGTCTGCGGCCTCCGGGCCGTGTTCGATAAAGCGCCGCAGGGTGTCCATCATCACCGTTTGCGCCTGCAGGGCCTGGGCGTTTTGGGTCTGGGCGCCCATCATGAAGGGGCCGTCCGCATGCATGGGCGAGAAGTAGCTGTAGACGCTGTAGGAAAGCCCGCGTTTTTCGCGCACCTCTTCGCCCAAACGGGATACCAGACCGCTGCCGCCGAGTACATGGTTGCCGACATACAGCGGGAAGTAGTCGGGGTCGCCGCGGCGCATGCCGATTTGGCCGATGCGCAGGTGCGATTGGGCCGAGGGGAAGGCGACCTTGACGCTGCGCGCCTCGCTGAGGGGTTCGGGCTCGGGCAGCTTGGGCGCCGGTTCGCCGGCCGGCAGGGCGGCGGTGAGTTGTTCGGCGATGGCCTCGGCCTGCGGCCGCTGCACCGCCCCCACCATTGCGACTACGGCGTTGTTGGCTACATAGAGGCGGCGGTGGAAGGCGCGCGCCTGTTCCGGGGTTAGGGCGGCCAGGGATGCCTCGGTGCCGTCGCTGTGGATGGCGTAGGGGTGGTCGCCGTATAGCGCCTGCATGAAGCGGCGCTTGACGATGGCCCCGGGGGATTGCTGCTGGCTTTTTAGCGTGGCCCCCATGGCTTGCAGGATGCGGTCTACGTCGGACAGGGCGAAGCGCGGCGCGGTCAGCACCTGGGTCAGGGTCTCCAGGGCGGTTTTCAGGGGCGCGGGTTCGGTTAGGGTGCGCAGGCTCAGGTAGGCCATGTCGCGCAAGGAGTCGTTGCCCAATTCGGCCCCCACGGATTCCATGCGCTGGGCGATCTCGTCGGCGCTCCAGGGTCCGGCGCCCTGGTCCAGCACGGCGTTGGTGAGCTTGGCCAGCCCCGGGGTGTCGCCGTCGCGGGCGCTGCCGGCATCGAATACGATGCGGATGTCGAGCATGGGCAGGTCCGGGGCCTCGACGAACAGCACCTTGGCCCCGCTTTGGGTCTGCCAGTGCTGGATTTCCGGCGTCGCCTGGGTCGGGCCGACCAGGGTCAGGGCCAGCGTCAGGGCGCCGGCTAGGCTGCGCATGAGGTTATCCACCGTGCCGTCCTCCGCTGGGTTGCCGCGCGGCCATGGCCGGCTCTTCAATGGGTTGGGGGTTTAATATCGCCACTGTTAGTTGGTCTTCGGTTAGGTGTTTGCGGGCCACGTCGCGCACCTGTTCGGCGGTGACTTGGCGCAGGTTTTCGGCGTATTGGTCGATCAGCCGCCAGTCGAGCCCGACGGTCTCCAACAGGCCGATTTGCAGCGCCTGGTAGAACACCGAGTCGAGTTCGTAGACCTGGCTGGCGATCACTTGGTTGCGCACCCGTTCCAGCTCTTCGGCGCTCACCAGTTCGGTGCGCAGCTTGGCCGTTTGCTCCGTGAAGGCCTGTTCCAGGTCGGCTACGTCGTAGCCCTCGGCGGGCACCCCGGACAGGGTCAGCATCCCCGGCAGGCGGGTGAAGGCGCTGTAGCTGGCCGAGGCCGAGGTGGCGATCTCCGCGCCGCGCACCAATTCGCGTTTGAGGCGTGCGCTTTGCCCGCCGTCGAGGATGCCGGCCAGCATCTCTAGGGCGTAGGGCTCCAGCGCGGTTTGCTCGTCCACGCTGGCGAGCACTGGCGTCTTGTAACCCATTACGAGATAGGGTTGGCGGGCCGGGGCCTTGACCTCGGTGCGAATGATGCCGCGTTGGGGCGGTTCGCGCAGGCGCTTGCTTTCGGGCAGGGTTTCCGCCTTGAGCGGGCCGAAGTGCTGCTTGGCCAGCTCGAACATGCGCTCGGGGTCCACGTCGCCGACTACGACTAAGGCCGCATTATTCGGCGCGTACCACTTGCGGTACCAGTGGCCGAGGTCTTTGGCCTCTAGGTTTTCCAGGTCGTTCATCCAGCCGATTACCGGGTTGGCGTAGGGCAGGCTGCGGTAGGCCACGGCCTTGAATTGCTCGTAGGTGAGGGCGTTGGGTTTGTCTTCGGTGCGCAGGCGGCGCTCTTCCTTGACCACTTCCACCTCCTTGGCGAACTCTTCGGGCCGCAGCAGCAGGTTGCGCATGCGGTCGGCCTCCAGCTCGAACGAGACCTCGATGCGGTCCGCCGCCATGGTTTGGAAGTAGGCCGTGTAGTCGGGGCCGGTGAAGGCGTTTTCTTCGCCGCCGTTTTCGGCGATGATTCGGGAAAACTCGTTGGGGCCGTACTTCTCCGTGCCCTTGAACATCATGTGTTCCAGGACGTGGGAGATGCCGGTGCGGCCGTCGGGCTCGTAGCTCGCGCCCACCCGGTACCAGACCTGGGACACCGCGATGGGGGCGCGCCGGTCGGGTTTTACGAATACCTGCATGCCGTTGTCGAGGCGGTATTCATGCACCTCTTGCGCCGCCTGGGCGGCGAGCCCGAGCCCGAGGCCGCCTAGGGCGAGGATAATGAGCAGTCTTTTCATGGTCGGATGCACTCCTGATAACGACACTGTTTGCGACCCGCACAACCCGGTACAATGAGGCCTTGCGTGGAGGTCGGCAAGGCATTGTTCCAAAGCCGCGGCCGCTTGTCCAAGTTTAAAATCGGCGAAAGCGGTTTCGCCGGCGCCGCCGGCGCTTGGTTCGTAAGCAGACAAATGGGGGCCGTGTGCGGTTCCTCTCAACCCGAGAAAAAGTGCAGCGATGTTCGGATTCGGCAAGAAGAAAAACGAGCCCCAGGAAAAACCCAAGGCGGCCGCCCCGGAGGAGGGGCAGGGGCTGTTCGGACGGCTGAAGAGCCGGCTGGCGCGCACCCGCAGCAACCTGACGGACGGCCTGGCGAATCTAATCCTGGGCCGCAAGACTATTGATGATGAGCTGTTGGAGGATCTGGAGACCCTGCTCCTGACCGCTGACGTGGGGGTGGAGGCCACCACCCGCATTATCGATGAACTGACCGCGCGGGTGCGGCGTAACGAGTTGTCCGATCCGGCGGCCCTGACCCGGGTGCTCAAGGAGCAACTGCTGGAGGTGTTGGAGAAATGCGACCAGCCGGTGGCGCAAGCCTCCGCCGGCAAGCCGCAGGCGATTTTGATGGTGGGGGTGAACGGGGCCGGCAAGACCACCACCATCGGCAAGCTGGCCAAGCGCCTGCAAGACGAGGGGCAGAGCGTGATGCTGGCCGCGGGCGACACCTTTCGCGCCGCCGCGGTGGAGCAGTTGCAGAGCTGGGGCGAGCGCAACGCCATCCCGGTGGTGGCCCAGCATACCGGGGCGGATAGCGCCTCGGTGATCTTCGACGCCCTGCAGGCGGCCACCGCGCGCGGCACCGACGTGGTGATCGGCGATACCGCGGGGCGGCTGCATACCAAGGCCAATCTAATGGAGGAGTTGGCCAAGATCCGCCGGGTGATGAAGAAGATCGACCCGGAGGCCCCGCACGAAATCATGCTGGTGGTGGACGCCACCACGGGCCAAAACGCCCTCAATCAGGCGGTGCAGTTTCATGAGTCCGTGGGCCTGACCGGCATCACCCTGACCAAGCTCGACGGCACCGCCAAGGGCGGCATTGTGTTCGCCATCGCCGAGCGCCTGGGCCTGCCCATTCGCTTTATCGGCGTGGGCGAGGCCATCGAGGACCTGCGTCCCTTTGACCCGCGGGAGTTTGTGGATGCGTTGTTTGAGCGCTGAGCGTCGCCGCCGGGTTGAACGCGATGCCGAGCCGGGGGCGTTGCGCCGTTGATCCGTTTTGAGCATGTCACCAAGGGTTACCCCGATGGTTTCGAGGCGTTGCAGGATCTAAGCTTCGAGATCGGGCAGGGCGAGATGGTGTTCGTCACCGGCCATTCGGGCGCCGGCAAGACCACGCTGTTGCGGCTGATCGGCCTGATCGAAACCTGCACCCGCGGCGAGGTGCAGGTGGGCGGCCACAACCTGGCGCGCATCGAACGCAACCAATTACCCTATTTTCGGCGCAAGGTGGGCATGGTGTTTCAGGATCACCGCTTGCTCGGCGATCGCACCGTGTTCGATAATGTGGCGTTGCCGCTGGTGGTGGTGGGGGCCGGGCACAAGGAGGTGGGGCGGCGGGTGCGCGCGGCGCTGGATAAGGTGGACCTGTTAAAGAAGGAAAAGCTGTTTCCGGTGGCCTTGTCCGCCGGCGAACAGCAGCGGGTGGGCATTGCCCGCGCCATCGTCACCCGCCCGCCGGTGTTGCTGGCGGACGAACCCACCGGCAATCTGGATCCGGACCTTTCGGTGGAGATCATGCGGTTGTTTCGAGAATTCAATCAGGTGGGGGCCACTACTGTGGTGGCCTCTCACGACTGGGGGCTGATTTCGCGCATGGGGCGGCGGATCCTGGTGCTGCGCGGCGGGCGCTTGATGGGCGACGGCATCGCCGGCGGGGACGTGGGCTGATGCGCGAGGCCCCGTCTGCGCAGGCGACTCCCCGCGGCCGGCTGAACCTCGGCTATGGGCTGCACCGGCACCTGGAGGCGGCGCTGGATTCCCTGTCCGCGCTGCTCGAATCCCCGCTCTCGACCCTAATGACCGCTGCGGTGTTGGGGATTGCGCTGGCGCTGCCCGCTGGTCTGCACATGGTGTTGGGGGATTTGCAGCGGCTTACCGGCGACTGGCAGGCCTCGGCCGGTATTTCGTTGTTCCTGGAGCTGGGGGCGACGCCGGCGCAGGCCCAGGGGCTGCAAGCGGAGTTGCAGCAGGATGAACGGTTTTCTGAGGTGCGGCTCACCGCGCCGCGGCAAGCCTTGGATGAGTTTCGCGACTCCAGCGGCTTTGCCGAGGCCCTGGGGCTGTTGCAAAGCAATCCCTTGCCCTTTGTGCTGGCGGTGACGCCGTCGCCGCAGCAGCGCGAGCCGGCGCTGATGGATGCCCTGGTGGCGGAACTCAAGGCGCATCCGGCGGTGGAGTTGGCGCAGTTCGACCTGCGGTGGTTGCAGCGCTTTCACGCCATGACCGAGGTGGCCGAGCGGGTGGTCCGGGTGCTGGCGCTGTTGC
Organism: Gammaproteobacteria bacterium; assembly: GCA_011389885.1. Taxonomy (GTDB): domain Bacteria; phylum Pseudomonadota; class Gammaproteobacteria; order Chromatiales; family Chromatiaceae; genus JABBTK01. Next base: position 19,692 of record JAABTK010000063.1, read on the forward strand.
TGTCGATCGGCGTGCTGTTGGTGGTGGGCAACACCATTCGCCTGGAGATTCAGGGCCGCCGCGATGAAATCGAGGTGTGCAAGCTGGTGGGGGCCACCAATGGCTTCATTCGCCGACCCTTTCTGTATATCGGGGCCTGGTATGGGGTGCTCGGCGGCCTGCTCGCCTGGCTGCTGGTGTCGCTTTCGCTGTGGCAACTGGCGGGGCCGGTGAGGCGCCTCGCCGGTCTCTATCACAGTGAATTTCGTTTGGGAGGAACCGGCTTCGTCACCTTCGGTCTATTGCTGGCAGGCGGGGCCTTGCTGGGTCTGCTCGGGGCCTGGCTAGCGGTGGGGCGGCACTTGGACCGCCTGGAGCCGGATCGCATCCGCTGATTGCTGAGTGGTGGATTTGCCCCGCCGGTGGGGCAAATCCCGCCGCTGCGTTTGCCAATCTTCCGGGTTTTTCGGGCTCGTGGTTCGGTTGTCGCCTTATTTGGCGCGGCGCCCGTTTTTGGGCAGGGAATTTGCTTGGCTTTATCCCGACGCCGAGGCGCAATCGCCGGGCGAAGCAATAGGCGACTACTGGACTTGGTCTAATTTTAGTGATAGCCTTAGTACCAGAGTGAATTACTAGGTTATAGAAAGGGGGCTTAAAAATGTCGAACGATATGGTCTTGGCCACGATCCCGTCCACCGGGAATATCGACGCCTACATCAATTCGGTGTATCGGGTGCCCATGCTGACCGCAGAAGAGGAAATCGAGTTGGCCACCCGTCTGCAACGCGATAACGACCTCGAAGCCGCCAAGCGGATGGTGCTGGCGCACCTGCGGTTTGTGGTGCGCATCGCCCGCGGCTATTCGGGCTATGGGCTGCCGCTGCCGGATCTGATTCAGGAGGGCAGCGTGGGGCTGATGAAGGCGGTGCGCCGCTTTGATCCCGAGCACGGCGTGCGTCTGGTGTCCTTCGCGGTGCATTGGATTAAGGCCGAGATTCACGAGTATGTGCTGCGCAACTGGCGCATCGTGAAGGTGGCCACCACCAAGGCCCAGCGCAAGCTGTTCTTCAACCTGCGCAGCAGCAAGAAGCGTTTGGGCTGGTTTTCCCAGGCCGAGGTGGAGGGCGTGGCCAAGGATCTCGGGGTGAAACCGGAGACCGTGCTTGAGATGGAGTCGCGGCTGAACAATGGCGACATGGCCTTTGACGGCGGCATGGGCGACGATGATCAAATCGCCACCTCGCCCGCGGCCTATCTGCCGGACCTCAGGTCCGAACCCTATTCGCTGCTGGAGGCCGAAGACAACAAGCGGCACGAGCGCAAGCAGTTGTACAGCGCCTTGGGCGACCTCGATGACCGCAGTCGCGAGATCCTGCAGGCGCGTTGGTTGGGTGAAACCAAGTCTACGCTGCATGAGCTGGCCGATCGTTTCGGCGTATCCGCCGAGCGCATCCGCCAAATCGAGAAGCGGGCCTTGGAGAAACTCCGCGGCACCCTGGTTCCGGCCTGATCCCCATCGCCCCGTCTGCGCACGGGGTTGCATGAACCCCTTTTTATCCAGCCGGTCCGCCCTCGTGGCGGCCGGCTTTTTTGTTTTTCGGGTAAAGGGCTTATACTCTGGACCCAGTGCCGCCCGCGGGTGCATGATTGCGCAGCGTCGAGCGGCTTGCAGCGGTGTTCGCGTACCGGGCATGAGTCCGAACAGACTGAGGGGGCGATGGAGGAAGGCTTGAAAAGACGCTTACTGGGCGCCGGGGTGTTGGTCTCGCTGGCGGTGATCTTTGTGCCCGTCATCGTGGATACCGAACAGATGGCGTCGCGCGAGATCAGTGGGTCCAATATCCCGGAGCGTCCCGCGGATGCGGGCGAGTCCCGAGTGCGCCCCTTGGGCGGGCCGTCACGGCCGCGGACCGATGCGCCGCTTGGGGCGGAGAGCGAAATCAAGGCCTTGCCCTCCGGGGTCTACGAGCCCCCCACCGAGGCGTACACCCTGCTCGACATCCCGCCGGACGCCGCCCCTGCGCCGCCGTCTTCGACCCCCGCCGCGCGGACCCCGGCGCCGCCGCCCATGGATGAGGGCCTGCCGCCGCCCCAAGGCTGGGTGTTGCAAGTGGGCAGTTTCTCCAACGCCGGCAACGCCGAGCGCCTGGTGACCGAGCTTCGGGGGCGCGGTTTTGCGGGCTTTATGGAAGAGGTGGATGTCCGCGGCAAGGTGCTGTATCGGGTGTTGGTGGGGCCGGAGGCGCGCCGGGAAGGGGCCGACCAACTGGTGACGCGCCTGGAGGATTGGATGCGCGACCGTAAACTCGCCGGTCGGGTGAAGGCTTATCCTTGAGCGCTTTGGGCGCCGTTCGGTTCCGTGCCCCGGATCCCTCTGGTAACATGCCCGTTTGCTGAACACCACCGAGGATCGGGCGTCTGCCATCCCTATGAACTGGATATGGGTCGATTACCTCATCGCGGGCATCATTTTGGCGTCGGCGCTGATCAGTTTGTTTCGCGGCTTCATTCGGGAGGCGCTGTCGCTGCTGGCCTGGGTGCTGGCGTTTTGGGTCGGTTGGGCCTTCTTTCGCGATCTGGCGCTGCACCTCTATTGGATCGAAATCCCTTCGTTTCGGTACGGCATTGCGTTCTTCTCCCTGTTCCTGGCCACCCTGGTGGTCGGCGCCCTGATCAATTTCCTGGCCGGCCGCTTGCTGGTGAAGGCCGGCCTCAGCGGCGCCGACCGCTTGCTGGGCATCTTGTTCGGCGCCGCGCGGGGGGCCTTGTTGGTGGCGGTTTTGGTGTTGGCGGCGGGGCTGACGCCCTTGCCGCAGGATCCGTGGTGGCGGCAGTCGGAACTGCTGCCCTATTTTAACGGCCTCGCGAGTTGGTTGCATGGCCTGCTGCCGGCGGATGTGGCGGCGCGTTTTCGGTATTCCTGATCGCGGGCTCGCGGTCGTTTCATTCAGTGAGTTGACGGGAGGCTTGATCCCATGTGCGGAATCGTCGGCATCTTCGGCCACAGCACCGTAAGCCATGCACTCTACGACGCGTTGTTGGTGCTACAGCATCGCGGACAGGATGCCGCTGGCATCGTCACCCTGCAAGACGGCATCCTGCACCTGCGTAAGGAAAACGGCCTGGCCAAGGATGTGTTTGAGCAAAAACACATGCTTCAGCTGCGCGGCAATCTCGGCATCGGTCATGTGCGTTACCCCACCGCCGGCTGTTCCTCCAACGCCGAGGCTCAGCCCTTTTATGTGAACTCACCCTACGGCATCACCCTGGCGCATAACGGCAACCTGACCAATGCCGACCAGTTGAAGGAGGATCTTTACCGCGAGGACCTGCGCCACATCAACACCTCGTCGGATTCCGAGGTGCTGCTGAATATCTTCGCCCACGAGCTGCACGCCCTGGGCAAGATGCGGATCGACGCCAACGACGTGTTTAATGCCGTGGCCGGGGTGCATCGGCGCTGCCGCGGCGGCTATGCCGCGGTGGCCATGATCACCGGCTATGGCATCCTTGGTTTTCGCGACCCCCACGGCATTCGCCCCATTGTGTTCGGCCGCCGCGAGACCGAGCAGGGCATGGAGTATATGATCGCCTCGGAGAGCGTGGCGTTGGACGTGTTGGGCTTTGAGCGGGTGCGCGATTTGGCCCCCGGCGAGGCGGTGTTCGTCGATATGGACGGCATCCTGCACATCCGCCAATGCGCGGAGAAGGTGCAGAACTCACCCTGCATCTTCGAATTCGTCTATTTCGCCCGCCCCGATTCCATTATCGATGACATTTTCGTCCACAAGGCGCGGGCGCGCATGGGCGCCACCCTGGCGGAAAAGATTCAGCGCGATTGGCCGGATAACGATATCGATGTGGTGATTCCGATCCCGGACACCAGCCGCACCGCCGCCTTGGAGCTGGCCAACAGCCTGGGGATCAAGTACACCGAGGGCTTTATCAAGAACCGTTACATCGCGCGCACCTTCATCATGCCCGGCCAGCAACTGCGGGCGCAGTCGGTGCGCCGCAAGCTCAACGCCATCGAGTCCGAGTTCCGCGGCAAGAACGTGCTGCTGGTGGATGACTCCATCGTGCGCGGCACCACCTCCAAAAAGATCGTGGAAATGGCCCGCCATTCGGGGGCCAAAAAGGTCTATTTCGCCTCCGCCTCGCCGCCGGTGCGCTACCCCAACGTCTATGGCATCGACATGCCCGCCGCCAGCGAGCTGGTGGCCCATGGCCGCACCGAGGAAGAGGTGGGGGCCTACATCGGCGCCGATCGCCTAATCTATCAGGATTTGCCGGACCTGATTCGCGCGGTGCAAAAGAAGGGCCGGTCGCAGGTGGAGCGCTTCGACACCTCGGTATTCAACGGCAACTACGTCACCGGCGATGTCACCGAGCGCTATCTGGCCCGCCTAGAGCAGGCCCGCTGCGACGCCGCTAAACAGGAACAACAAGAGCAGATGAGCCTGCTCGATTTGGCCAATAACGCATGAATGACAGCTTCGATTCCCATTGGGGGCCCGCTACCCGCGCGGTGCGCACCGGTCACCGCCGCACCGCCGAGGGCGAACAGGGCGAACCCATTTTCACCACCTCCAGCTTCGTGTTCCAAAGCGCGCGCGAGGCCGCGGCGCGCTTTGCCGGCGAAGAGCCCGGCAATATCTATTCCCGTTTCACCAACCCCACGGTGCGCACCTTCGAGGAGCGCCTAGCGGCGCTGGAGGGGGCCGAATCCGCGGTGGCCACCGCCTCCGGCATGTCGGCCATCCTCGCCTGTTGCATGGGCCTGCTGCAACAGGGCGACCACCTGTTGGCCTCGCGAAGCATCTTCGGCACCTCCAGCGTGCTGTTCAATAAATACCTGGCCCGCTTCGGCATTCGCACCACCTTTGTCGATCTCACCGATCCGGCGGCCTGGGCGGCCGCGCTGGAACCGGCCACCCGCCTGCTATTCCTGGAAACGCCCTCCAACCCCCTGGGCGAGGTGGGCGACATCCGCGCCCTGGCGGACCTGGCCCATGCCAACGACGCCTTGCTGGCGGTGGATAACTGCGTCTGCACCCCGATCCTGCAACGCCCGCTGGAGCTGGGGGCCGACCTGGCGATTCACTCCGCCACCAAGTACATCGACGGCCAGGGCCGCTGCGTGGGCGGTGCGGTGGCGGGCGACCGCAAGCGGGTGGGCGAAGACGTGTTCGGCGTGCTGCGCACCGCCGGCCCCACCCTGAGCCCGTTCAACGCCTGGGTGTTCCTTAAGGGGCTGGAGACCCTGCCCCTGCGCATGCAGGCCCATTCGCGCAATGCGCAAGGCCTGGCCCAATGGCTGGCGAAACATCCAGGCGTCAGCCGGGTGCATTACCACGGCCTGGCGGACCACCCCCAATACCGATTGATGCAGCGCCAGCAATCGGCCCCCGGCGGCATTGTATCCTTTGAGGTGGAAGGCGGGCGCGAGGGGGCCTGGCGGGTGATCGACGCCACCCGCATGCTCTCCATTACCGCCAACCTCGGCGACGCCAAGACCACCATCACCCATCCGGCCACCACCACCCACGGCCGCCTTTCCCCCGAGGAAAAGGCCCGCTCCGGCATCACCGAGGGGCTGATTCGGGTCGCCGTGGGCCTGGAGGACCTTGCGGACATCCAGGCGGACCTGGATCCGGGTCTCGCGCCGGGGCCGGCGCGCAACCGCAAGGGCTTTGTATGAGGCGCGGCCGACGGCGTCGATGCGTTCCAGTCTTGGAGCTATCAGGATGACCCCAGGCGCGGATTGGGAGCGACGCCACGCCGAGGCCCCGGACCTCGGCGCGCCCGCCGCCGTGCTCACCGAAAACCTCCACCTGGCGCCGCGGCAAGGGCGGGTGCTGGACCTCGCCTGCGGGCGCGGGGCCAATGCCCTGGTGCTGGCCGAACGCGGCCTCGAGGTCCACGCCTGGGACCGATCCGAAACCGCCTTGGAGCGCCTGCAACAGGCCGCGGCTGGCTGGCGCATTCGAACCCAGTGTCGGGATGTAATCGAACAACCGCCCGCAGCGGAGGCCTTCGACCTGATCCTGGTGGCCCACTTCCTCCATCGCCCGCTGTTTCCGGCGTTAAGGGCGGCGCTGAGGCCCGGCGGCCTGCTGTTTTACCAGACCTTCGACCAACACCGATTGACCGGCCGCGGCCCCTCTAATCCGGAATTCCGCTTGCGAGACAACGAACTCCTGACCCTGTGCCAAGGCCTGGCTATTCGCCACTACCGCGAAGAGGCGGCGGTCGGCGACACCGCCGCGGGCCGGCGAGACCTGGCGATGATTATCGCCCAAAGGCCGCCCACGGAGCCCGGCTGACCAGCGGGGCCCGGACTTAAGTCCGCCCAAGAAGCCACCCGAATCCCGGCCCGATCTCCGGCCTGGGCGCCGGCCAACGAGGCCGTAACGCGAAGGAAAAAAGGACCGTGACAACCCGAACCGACAACTCTCAAACCGCAGCCATGGTCGTCGCCGGCCTGTTCCTGATCGCCCTCATCGTGGCCACGCTCATTGGCGCCCTGATCCTGCCCATCCTCGCCTTCTACATCATCCTCAGCGGCGTCACCTTCCTGGTCTACGCCCTGGACAAAAGGGCCGCCCGCAGGCGGCGGCGTCGCGTGCCCGAATTCAACCTCCACGTCCTCGCCCTCTGCGGCGGCTGGCCCGGGGCCTTGGTGGCGCAGGAGATGCTTCGCCACAAGACCCGCAAGACCGGTTTTCGGGTGACGTTCTGGATTACCGTCGCGCTCAACTGCGCGCTCCTGCTTTGGATGCTTTGACATGAAAATTTGGGTCGATGCCGACGCCTGCCCCGGCGTCATTAAAGACATCCTCTACCGCGCCGCCGAGCGCACCGCCACCGCGACCACCTTGGTCGCCAACCAACCCTTGCGCACCCCGCCATCGCGTCTCATTCGCTCCCTCCAAGTCTCGGCCGGCTTCGACGTGGCCGACAACGAAATCGTCAAACGCACGCAACCGGGCGACCTGGTGATCACCGCCGACATCCCCCTCGCCGCCGAAGTCATCGAAAAGGGCGGCCACGCCCTCAACCCCCGCGGCGAACTCTACACCGAAAACAACATCAAAGAGCGGCTCAATATGCGCGACTTCATGGACACCCTCCGCTCCAGCGGCATCCAAACCGGCGGCCCGCCCGCGCTCGACCAGCGCGACCGCCAGGCCTTTGCGAATGCGTTGGATCGGTTTTTGGCCCAGCGCACGGGAACCTAATCGGGGTCGAGTGGGGACGCAGAGGACGCAGAGGACCGCTCGGAGCCCGGACTGTAGTCCGGCAGCGGCCAAGAAAAATCAAAACCGAACCCGTAGCGGGGCTTGCCTCTCCAAGCGCCTTCAAATCCGCTACAATGAACCCAGTTTAACCAGCCGGCAGCAAACCATGTCCAAACCCCTGAAAAAACTCCCCATTGGCATTCAGACCTTTAGCCAAATCATCGAGCGGGGCTATGCGTATGTGGACAAGACCGCCCATGCCCTGGCCTTGGCCGAGGCGGGCAAGTATTGGTTCCTGTCGCGGCCGCGGCGCTTCGGCAAGAGCCTGTTCGTGGATACCCTGAAGGAGCTGTTCGAGGGCAATGAGCCGCTGTTTCGCGGCTTGGCCGTGCATGACCACTGGGACTGGTCGCGGCGGCATCCGGTGATCAGGCTGGATTTCGCGGCCGGGGTGGTGCGGACCCGTGAGGAATTGGATGAAAGGATTCGCCACATGCTGGAGGACAACCAGCGACGACTGGGTGTTCGCTGCAATGAGGACACCGACGTTCCCGGTTGCTTCTCCGATTTGATCGCTTGCGCCAGGGAGAAGGGCGGACGCAACGTGGTCATCCTGGTGGACGAATACGACAAGCCCATCCTGGACAATATCGAAGACCCGGCCCAGGCGGCGGTGATTCGAGAGGGGATGAAGAACCTGTATTCGGCGATGAAGACCCAGGATGAGCGCATTGAGTTCGTGTTCATGACCGGGGTGACCAAGTTCAGCAAGGTGAGCCTGTTTTCGGGGCTGAATCAGTTGCAGGACATCACCCTCAGCCCGCGCTTCGCCACCCTGTGCGGCTACACCCAAAGGGATTTGGAAACCACCTTTGCCGGGCATTTGGAAGGCGTGGACTGGGGGGAGCTGCGGCAGTGGTATAACGGTTACAGCTTTCTCGGCGAGTCGGTGTACAACCCCTTTGATATCCTGCTGTTTATCAGCGAGAACCTGAGTTACCGCAACTACTGGTTCGAGACCGGCAGCCCGAGCTTTTTGATTAAGCTGTTTCAGCGCGAACGGTATTTCGTCCCGGAGCTGGAGTCTTTAGAGGTGAGCGAGGAGATCCTGGATTCCTTCGATGTGGAGCACATCAATCCCGTGACCCTATTGTTTCAAACGGGCTACCTGACTATCGAGGAGAGCTTTCGCAAGCTCGGCGAACTGGTGTTCCGGCTGCGGATCCCCAATCACGAGGTCCGCACCGCGCTGAACAATCAAATCATTAAGGCCTATACCGGCCTGGCCGAGCAGCGTTTACGCTTTAAAGGGGGGCTATACGACGCCTTGAGCGAAGCCGATTTCGACGCCCTGGTTGCGGTGATTAAGCGCCTGTTTGCCGGCATCCCCTGGCGCAATTTCACCAACAACGACCTGGCCGAGGCGGAGGGCTACTACGCCAGCGTGCTCTACGCCTTTTTTGCCAGCCTGGACGCGGAGATTATCCCCGAGGACATCAGCAACCAGGGCCAGGTGGATCTGACGGTAAAACTGGCGGGCTATGTCTATGTAATGGAGATCAAGCTGGAACGGGGTGCCGTGGCGGCCTTGGAGTCTCGGCCCAACCCCGCGCTGGCCCAAATTCAGGACCGCGGTTACAGCGAAAAGTATCGAAAGGCCCCGGGCAAGGGCCTATTCGAACTCGGCCTGGTGTTCGGGGCCGAGGCGCGCAACCTAATCGCGGCGGATTGGCGGCGGGTGGTTTAACGGCGCTTTCTGGCTGGAGTGCAAAACTTTAGTTTTGCATGCTTTCGCGGGGTGTTGGCCTTGACCACTGCTCCGGCCGCCGGAAGGACGAGGGCTCAAAAGCGCGGGCCTTTGCGCGCCACCCAGAGGCCAAATCAAACACGAACACTTTCGTGTTTTTCGTGGTTCAAACAGCGGCCCCGGACGCGGGGGGGAAACCCCCGTGGGAGCGGATTGCATCCGCGATGCCCTCCCGTGGGAGCGGATTGTATCCGCGATGCCCTCCCGTGGGAGCGGATTGCATCCGCGATGCCCTCCCGTGGGAGCGGATTGCATCCGCGATGGCCGCGCCCGGAGGCCGAGGCTTCAGCCGGGGCGAATGAGCGAAGCGCGCCGGTGGTGAACGCTCGCATCTGCGCCTGGCGCAGCGCGCCGGGGCGGCATCCCCACGCGGCGCGTGGGGAC
>JAABTK010000064.1 GCA_011389885.1 Gammaproteobacteria bacterium
ACATCCCGCCCATGCCGGACATCCCGCCCATGCCGGACATCCCGCCCATGCCGGACATCCCGCCCATGCCGGACATCCCGCCCATGCCGGACATCCCGCTCATCCCGCCCATGCCATGCATGCCGTGCATGCTGCCCACCGCTGGCATTGCGACCAAGGAAAACGAAAGCATGGCAAGCTTGATTAGGTTCGCTGGTTTTTTAATCATCTGTTGAAACCCCGTATGGATTCGTTGCGTTAGAGTGTTTTTATGAGCAATTTCCGCACCGATAAGCGGTGAAAGCGATGGAAATCGCTAATATCACGGTTTCTGGTGTTTATTTGCAGGCTTTAGGCCAAGGGAAAACCGAACGGGTTACCCCGAATCCTGCCAATTTGACAGAAATATTGGTTTTGCGGGGGCCAAGGGCTGCCATATTGGCGTGGATTTTTGCGGTGAAATATCGCCAAGATTTGCGGGCGGCTGTACCCGCAGGGGCAACGCGGCCTGGTTTATGCGAGCGGATTCGGCCACACGATGCGGCGGGGGATCTGTTGGCCTTGACCCAGGCGGTCGGCATGGCGGAGGGCGGCGGTCACATAGTCGCCGGCCGCCGCGATGGCGGCCTCTATTTCCAGGCCCCGCGCTAGGCGGGCGGCGATGGCGGAGGCGAGGGTGCAGCCGGTGCCGTGGAATTCGCCGGGCAGGCGGGGGATGACGAATGCCGTCGGCGCCTGGTGTTGGCGATAGAGCCGATTGATTAGCGCGGGGTCGGGGTCATGGCCGCCGGTGATGAGGACGTTTGCGCAACCCAGTCGCAGGAGTTCTCGGGCCGCGGCGGGGGGTTGGGCGGCGTCGGTGAGCCGTTGGGCCTCGATGGCGTTGGGGGTCAGCAGTGTGACGAAGGGCAGCAGGCGTTCCCGCAGGGCCTGGATCAGGCGCTCGCCGGCCAGCGCCTTGCCGCCGCCGGCGGCGAGCACTGGGTCGAGCACCACGGGGATGCGCGGGCTGATTTCGGCCAGGATGTCGGCGATAACGGCGGCGATTGCGGGGTCGCCGATGAGGCCGATCTTTACCGCGGCCACCTGCATATCCGCCAGCACGGCGCGCGCCTGGCGGGCCACTTGCGCGGGCGGCTGAGGGATAAGGGCCTGGACATTGCAGCTGTCCTGCACGGTGATGCCGGTGATGGCGGTGGCGGCATGGCCGCCGGCGGCGGCGATGGCCTCGATATCGGCCTGGATGCCGGCGCCGCCGCTGGGGTCGTGGCCGGCGAAGACGAGGGTGACGGGGCGGGGCATTGGCGGCGCCGGCAGGGCGGGGCTGGCCTCTTAGTCCTTGGGCGTGTCGGCGGCTTGGGGCGGCTTGGCGGGGAATAGGGCGTCGAGGATCATGAGCGCCACGCCGATGGTGATGGCCGAGTCGGCGATGTTAAAGGCCGGCCAGTGCCAATCCTTGTAGTAGACATCCAGGAAGTCCACCACATGGCCGTAGCGCACCCGGTCGATCAGGTTGCCGACGGCGCCGCCGATGATCAGCGCCAGGGCGGCGGCGACCACTTTTTCGTGATGCCGGAGGCGCGCCAGCCAGACCACCAGGATGATGGTGACCGCCACCGCGAGGATGGCGAAGAACCAGCGTTGCCAGCCGCCTTGATCGGCCAGGAAGCTGAAGGCCGCCCCTTCGTTGTACACCAGGGTCAGATTGAAGAAGGGCAGGATCGGGATCGTTTCGAACACCAGCAGATTGGCCTCGATCAGGTATTTGGTGAGTTGGTCCGCGAGGATGATCACCAGCGACAGGGTGAGCCAGAGGAAGTTGTTTTTCATAGTTTGGTTCGGGTCCGGTATAACGCAAAGGGCGTTAAGGAGGCGCAAAGGACGCAAAGGAGGAGATAAGAACGCGGGGTTTGCCTAGCCGATTTCGGGCAGCGAAAGGGCCTTGCAGATCTTCCGCGCTAACCGGTTCGGGATCTCCTGATGGCGGGGCACGGCCTCGGTGGCTCCCGTGGACGGATTGCACCAAAGCGAATGTGCAGCACCCTCTCGCTTTAAATAGCATCCGTATCGGCGGAGATGACGTAACAGGGCGTGGCGTTTCATCCTATGGCCACAATATGCCTTTCCGCGTCATCAGGCAGCCCTCTGAGGGCGTCTTCGCGTCGGTCCTCCAGGATCAGGTCGATGGCTGCGGAGAGGCTTTGCAGCGATTCCTCTGCGGTTCGGCCCTGACCGTTGGCGCCCGGGATTTCGGGGCAAAAGCTGATAAACCACTCCCCGTCCCTCTCCACGATCGCGGTGAATTCGTTGTGCATCGGGTATTTTCCGTCTTTGCGTTATTAAGGGGCTCCCCTCAGGCGAACCGCCGCACCTCGCCCTTGCCGCCCAGGTTTTCGACGCAGCGCCCGCAGATTTCCGGGTGTTCGGGGTGTTGGCCCACGTCCGGCCGGTGGTGCCAGCAGCGGGCGCATTTGCGGGCCTCGGCGGGGCGCACGCCGAGGAACAGGCCTGCGGTCTCGGTGGCCAGGGCGTCGGCGGGCTTTTCGCTCAGGGGTTTCAGTCGGGCCTCGGAGGTGATGAGCACGAAGCGCAGTTCGTCCTCCAGAGCGGCCAGGGCCTGGTGCAGCTCGCCGTCGCAATAGAGCGCCACCTCGGCGTCTAGCGAGCCGCCGATGGCGCCGTCCTTGCGCAGCTCCTCCAGGCGCTTGAGCACATGCGGCCTGAGCGCGATGACTTGGTCCCAGAGCTTGCGGCCGATGGGGTCGTCGGCGTCCAGCGCGAACAGGCCTTGGTGCCAGGTCTCGAAGAACACGGATTCCTGGCGCTGGCCGGGCAGGTGCTGCCAGATCTCGTGGGCGGTGAAGCTGAGGATGGGCGCGAACCAGCGCACCATGGCCTCCAGGATATGGTAGATGGCGGTCTGACAGGAGCGCCGCGCCAGGCCGTCGGCGGCGGCGGTGTACTGGCGGTCCTTGATGATGTCCAGGTAGAAGCCGCTCATGTCGTTACCGCAAAAGTTTTGCAGACGGTGGTAGATTTGGTGGAACTGATAGCTTTCGTAAGAGGCCTTCAGCTCTTGCTGCACGCTCAGGGTGCGGTCCACCGCCCAGCGGTCCAGCTCTACCATTTGCGCCGGGGGCACTTGGTCTTTGGCGGGGTCGAAGTCGTTGAGGTTGGCCAATAGAAAACGCGCGGTGTTGCGCAGGCGGCGGTAGGCGTCGGCGGTGCGCTTGAGGATTTCGTCGGAGACGCTCATCTCGCCGCGGTAGTCGGTGGCGGCCACCCACAGGCGGATGATGTCGGCGCCCAGGGTCTTCATTACCTTTTGCGGGGCCACCACGTTGCCCATGGACTTGGACATCTTGCGGCCCTTATCGTCCACCGTGAAGCCGTGGGTGAGCACCGCCTTGTAAGGGGCGCGGTCGTACATCGCCACGGAGGTCATCAGCGACGACTGAAACCAGCCGCGGTGCTGGTCCGAGCCCTCCAGATAGAGGTCCGCCGGGGCATGCAGGCCGGCGCGGTGCTCCAGCACGCAGGCGTGGGTGACGCCCGAGTCGAACCACACGTCGAGGGTGTCGCGGACCTTGTCGTAGTGGGCGGCGTCGGCGCCTAAAAGCGCCTCCGGCTCCAGCGCGAACCAGGCCTCGATGCCCTGTTGCTCCACGCGCTGGGCCACTGCTTCCAGCAGGCCCGCGGTGTTCGGGTGCAGCTCACCGGTTTGGTTATGCACGAACAGGGCGATGGGCACGCCCCAGGTGCGCTGGCGCGAGATGCACCAGTCGGGCCGCCCCTCGACCATGGACTCGATGCGGGCCTCGCCCCATTCGGGCATCCAATGGACCTTTTTGATCTCCGCCAGCGCGGCCTGGCGCAGGCCGTTGCGCTCCATGCCGATGAACCACTGGGGGGTGGCGCGGAAGATGATCGGCGTCTTGTGGCGCCAGCAGTGGGGGTAGCTGTGTTCCAGCCGGGCCTCGCGCAGTAGCGCGTGGCGGGCCTGGAGCACCTCGATCACCTTTTCGTTGGCGGCCATGACATGCTGGCCGGCGAACAGCTCGGTGTCGGGCAGAAAACGGCCGTCGCCGCCCACCGGGTTATGCACCGGCAGGTTGTAGCGGCGGCCCACGATGTAGTCGTCCAGGCCGTGGCCGGGGGCGGTATGCACCGCGCCGGTGCCCGCCTCTAGGGTGACGTGTTCGCCTAGGATCACCGGCACCTGGCGGTCATAGAAGCAGTGCTGGAGCATCAGGCCCTCGAAGGCGTCGCCGCGGCCGTAGGCGATGACATGATAGTCCTCGATGCCGTAGCGATCCATGGCGTCCTTCAACAGCCCCTCGGCCAGCAGCAAGCGCTCCTTGCCGCGCTCGCCGCGGCACTGCACCACCGCGTACTCCAGCTCCGGGTTGAGCGCCACCGCCTGGTTGGCGGGCAGGGTCCAGGGGGTGGTGGTCCAGATCACGATCGACAGCGGGCCTTCGCCGTGGTCGTTGGGGATCGAATGGCAACGGGCCATCAGGGTTTCGTCGTCCAGCACCTCGAAGCGCACATCGACCGCGACGGACTTTTTGTCCGCGTACTCCACCTCCGCCTCGGCCAGCGCCGAGCCGCAGTCGGTACACCAATGCACCGGCTTGTAGCCCTTCTGCACATGGTCGTTGCGTACGATCTTGCCCAGAGAGCGGATGATCTGCGCCTCTTGCGCGAAGCCCATGGTCAAATAGGGGTTCTCCCAGTCGCCGAACACGCCTAGGCGCTTGAAGTCCACCCGCTGCTTGTCCACCTGCTTGGCGGCATAGTCGCGACAGGCCTCGCGGAACTGGGCCGGGCTCACCTTCTGGCCCGGTTTGCCGACCTTCTTTTCCACCTGCAACTCAATGGGCAGGCCGTGACAGTCCCAGCCCGGCACATAGGGGGCGTCGTAGCCGTCGAGGGTGCGGGACTTGACGATCATGTCCTTCAGCACCTTGTTCACCGCATGGCCGATATGGATCTCGCCGTTGGCGTAGGGCGGGCCGTCGTGCAGGATGAACTGCGGCCGCCCGGCGCAGATCGCGCGGATCTTTCGGTACAGCCCGTCCTGCTCCCAGCGGGCCAGCATCTGGGGCTCGCGCTGGGCCAGATTGCCGCGCATGGGGAAATCGGTCTGGGGGAGGTTGAGGGTGGCTTTGTAATCGGTCACGGCTGACGGCCTTGTTGCTCGAAGTGGGTGGATAACCTTCGGATTGTACTTCAGTTTGTTTCTGAGTTCAGGGTTTTGTGGGTATTTCGGTGTAACGCATCGGTATACCGCAAAGGACGCAGGGGAGGCGCAGAGGGCGCAAAGGTTATGTAGTCACTCGTGAAGCAGGGGAATCACCCGGAGGTTGAGACTTCAGGCGGTTTGCGGCGGGCATCGCACCGGCCAAAGTCTCGACCTCCGGGCCATGTTTTCGTCCTTGGCGCAGGACGGCCGCGCCTATGCAACCGTGTTCAGAAAACCCTTGGCGTCCTTAGCGCCTCCTTCGCGTTATGAACCCTCGGCGTCCTCCGCGGTCCTCTGCGCGCTCTGCGTTCCTTCAGCCGCCAAGCCGAAGATCTCCCGCGCGGCGGCGGCGTCGTGTTGGATTTGCTGGCGTAGGTGCTCGAAGGATTCGAAGCGTTTTTCGTCTCGCAGTTGGCGCACGAATTCCACCTCCAGGTGCGCGCCGTAGATGCAGCGGTCGAAGTCGAACAGGTGGGCTTCCAGTAGGTAATGGTCGTCGCCCTGCACCGTGGGCCGGTTGCCGATGTTGGCCACGCCGGGCCGGGGCGAGTCGCCGAGGCCGAAGACCTTGACCGCGAACACGCCATGCACCGGGCTGAAGCGGCGGTGGAGGTCGAGGTTGGCGGTGGGGAAGCCGATGCTGCGGCCGCGCTTGTGGCCGTGGGCCACCCGGCCGCGGATGGTGTAGGGGCGGCCGAGGTTGTGTTCGGCCAGTTCCAGGTCGCCGCGGATCAGGGCCTCGCGGATGCGGGTGCTGCTGACGCGCTCTTCGCGCACCGCGAAGGTGTTCAGGTTTTCCACCCCGAAGCCGTGGGCGGCGCCGGTTTCCCGTAGCAGGTTCATGTCGCCCCGGCGCCCGCGGCCGAAGCGAAAGTCGTCGCCCACCAGCAGGTAGCGCACGTTGAGGCCGTCCACCAACAGCTCCTGCACGAAGGCGTGGGCCTCCATGCGGGCCAGTTTGCGGTTGAACTCCAGCACCACCACGCGCTCGATGCCGCAGTGGTGGAGCGCCGCCAGCTTTTCGCGCAGGCGCGTGAGCCGCGGCGGGGCGGTGTCGGGGGTGAAGAATTCCAGCGGCTGGGGCTCGAAGGTGATCACCGTGGCCGGTACGGCGTGCTCGGCGGCCTGTTGGCTCAAACGCCGAAACACCGCCTTGTGGCCGAGGTGGACGCCATCGAAGTTGCCGATGGTGGCCACGCAGCCCCGATGGCGGGGGCGCAGGTTGTGGAGACCGCGGATGATTTGCATTGAAAATTATTAGGGACAGAAAAACCCGATTATAAACAAACGGCTGGCTGATTACCCGCCGTTCCCGGTCGGAATCTCCGGGCGCTAGGTCAATGCCTGACTCGACCGCAACGGAGGGGGCTGGTATCTTAACGCTCTCAACTCATTCTCGAAAGGAACAACACCGTGGCGAGCGAAGCCGGGGCTTCTCGAAGCGCATCGGCGCTTCAGCGTTCGACGCAAGCGCCGGCTTAGCCGCAGAGGGCAACCCTGTGCGAAATCCGAGCCGTTTCCGCCCATGACAGACACCGCCCTACAGCTGCCCACCGCGTCCGCGGCCTGGTCGCCGGTTATGGAGGCCTCCGCCTGCCTGTTCGCGCTGGTGGATGCCGATGGTCGCTTGGTGCAGGCCAACGCGGCCTTACGCCGAATCCTCGACGCGCCGCCGGAGGATCCGCAAGGGGCGTCGTTCGACGACCTGTTCACCCGCCCGCCGAAGGATGCGCCGTTGCGCCACTGGAGCGGGGAGTACAGCGGCGTGCGCGCCACCGGGGCGCAATTTCGGCTGCGCTTCAGCGCCGCCGTGGCCGAGGACGGCGGGGTCTTGCTCAGCGGCTGGGACATCACGCCCCTGCAGATCGTGCAGCAGCGCTTGGAAGAGAGCGAAGACAAGTTCAGCTCGGCCTTCTTCGGCAGTAATCAAGGCATCGCCTTCTTGGATCAAGGGTGGGAGGTCCTGGATGTCAATCCGGCCTTCGCCGGCATGTTGGATCTTTCCACCCGGGCCATGGTCGGCCAAAGCCTGTTTCAACTGGTCCATCCCCACGACCATCGGCAACTGCGGGAGTGGGTGCAGGCGATCACCGACGAGGAAGTCCCGGCGGCGTTGGAGATCCGCTATGTGGGGGCGGTGAAGCGAACCCTGTGGGGGCTTACCAGCCTGTCCATGGTGCGCTGTCCGAAGAACGAATTCGCGCGCTGGATCCTGCACGCCCAGGACATTACCGATCGCAAGAAGGCGGAATGGGCGCAAGCCGAGAGCGAGGCCAATTTCCGGCGCGCCTTCGAGTCCTCCGGGCATGGCCTGGCGTTGCTGTCGCCGTTGCAGCAACGCTTTCTGCGCGTCAACCGCACCCTGGCGGAGATACTCGATTGCCCGCAGGAGGCGCTGCTGGGCAAGAGCCTGGCCGCCATCACCCATTACGCCGACCGCGAGAACGAGCGGCGCCAAATTCAGCACTTATTGGCTGGCGAGTGCGAAAACTTTGTGATCGAAAAGCGCCTGATCGGCCGCAGCGGCAAGGAGATTTGGGTATTGGCCAGCGTGGCGCTGTTGCGCGCCCAGTCGGGCACGCCCCAAAGCCTGGTGATGCAGTTGCAGGACATCACCGAAAAGCGCGAGTACGAGCGGATGCTGGAGCAGGCCAAGGATGCGGCGGAGGCGGCCAACCGGGCCAAGAGCGCCTTCTTGGCCAACATGAGCCACGAGATCCGCACCCCGCTAAACGCCATTTTGGGCTTTGCGGACCTGCTGAATCGGGAGCTGGACCAGCCGGCGCAACAGGCCCATTTGCAGATCATTCGCGAGGCGGGCGACAACCTGCTGACCCTGATTAACGACATCCTCGACCTCTCGAAAATCGAGGCCGAGGGCATGACCATCCACCCGCGCCCCACGGACCTGGTGGCCCTGCTCAACGAGGTGATACGCATCTTCTCCCTCAAGGCCAAGGAAAAGGGCCTGTCGTTGGAGCTGGTCTTGAGCCCCGAGCTGCCCTCGCGCATGCGGCTCGACGACCAGCGCCTGCGCCAGGTCCTGGTGAACTTGGCGGGTAATGCGGTGAAGTTCACCGCCGCCGGCTTCGTGCGCCTGAACGCCTGGACCCGCGCCCTGGACAACGGGCGGGTGGAGCTGCATCTGGCGGTGGAGGACAGCGGCAAGGGCATTGCCCCGGAGATGCGAAAGAACATCTTCGACGCCTTTCGCCAGCAGGACGAAGAGGATACGCGGGTGTATGGCGGCACCGGCCTGGGGCTGACCATCTCCCAGCGCTTGGTGGAGGCCATGGGCGGCCTGCTGGATTTAAGCAGCGCAGTGGGGGCGGGGTCGGTATTCGAGATTGTACTGCCGGAGGTGGAAATCTGCCCCGATGAGGGGCTGGATGTGCAGCCCCTGGCGAGCGCCCCGCCGACCCGTTTCGAGGGCGGGCATGTACTGGTGGCGGACGATGTGGGGAACAACCGGGCCTTAGTGCGGGCGGTGCTGGAGCACTGCGGGCTGCGGGTCACCGAGGCGGTCAATGGCCTGCAGGCGGTGGATGCGGTGCGTCGTCAGCGCCCGGATTTAGTGCTAATGGACCTGCGGATGCCGCGCATGGACGGGCTTACGGCGCTGCGGGAGATCCGCAAACACCGGCCGGACCTGACGGTGGCCGCGCTCACCGCTTCGGTCACCGGCGGAGGCGGGGCGGCCCCGGCGACCTCGGAGTTCGATGCGGTCTTCACCAAACCGCTCGACGAAACCCAATTGCTGGAATTCCTGGCCGCGCACTTTCAACCGGCCGCCCAAGACCCCGCCGCGCCCCAGGGCCCGGCCGCCGCCCCGCAGCAACAGGCGGCGCCGGACTCGCCCCCCGGGGCGATCAGCACCCAAAACCGCGCCGCCGCACGCCAGGCCCTGGCGACCTTGGAGCAAAGCTGGCTGCCCCGCTGGCATGACTTGGCGCGGCGTAAATCCTTTAAAGAGATCGAGCAGTTCGCGCTCGACATCAAACGTCTCGGCCAGGAATCGGGCTGCAGCGCATTGCACGACTTCGGGAATGAACTAGAATTCGCCACCGAGAAGTTCGATATCGCCGCCCTCGGACGCCACCTCGACGATTTTCCGCACCTGCTAGAGCGGCTGCGTCAGCTCGCGGAGACAGAGACATGAGCGAATCCGCCGTGATCACCGCCGAGGCCGCCGAATCCGCGGCCCTGTTGCTGGTGGACGACAATCCGCGCAACATTCAATTGCTGGCCTCGCTGCTCGCCGCCGAGGATTTGGACCTGGCCTACGCCACCTCCGGGGAGGAGGCGCTCGAAAGCGTCGAGAACGGCGATTTCGATCTCATCCTCCTGGACGTCATGATGCCGCAAATGGATGGCTTCGAGACCTGCAAACGCCTCAAGGCCAATCCCGCCGCCGCGCATATCCCGGTGATCTTCCTCACCGCCAAGACCGAGCCCGAGGGCGCCCTGGAGGGCTTCGCCAGCGGCGGCGTGGATTATGTAACCAAGCCCTTTCACGGCGCCGAACTACTGGCCCGGGTCAATACCCAGCTCGAATTGCTGCGCCACCGGCGCCGGCTGGCGGAGCGTAACGCCGCCCTGGAGCGGGAGATCGAACGCCGCAAACAGACCGAGCGGGAGCTTTGGGAGCTGCACCAACAGAGCCGCTCCTTTCTGGAGAACATGCGCGACTTCGCCTGCCAGCGCGACCTCGGCGGCTGTCCGTCGAAGGTCAACGCCGCCGGTCGCATGCTGCTCGATACCGCAGAGGATGTCCCCCCCGCCGCCCTGTGCGAGGCCTGGCGGCGGCTGGTGCATCCCCAGGATCTGCCGATGCTGGCGGCCTTGTTCAGCACCCACCCCGAGGGCAGCGAGTACATCCGAATCGAATACCGCCTGCGCGTGGGGAGTGATTGGCGCTGGATTCAGGCCCTGATGGAGGCGGCCAAGCGCCCCGACGGCGCCATTCATGGCTATTACTCGGTGGAGCGCGACGTCACCGAGCAGAAACAGGCCGAAGCGGCCCGCATCCGCGAACTGGAAGACTTCGACGGCGTCACCGGGTTGCGCAATCGCAACCGTTTCATTCAGGAGGCGCGGTATTTGTTGGGCGCCCGCCCCCCGGAAGCGCCGGTGGCCTTAATGATGCTTAGCCTGGATCGCTTGGGCCGGGTGCGCGACACCCTCGGGTACTCGGTGGCCGACCTGCTGCTGCAATTGGCCGCCGAACGCCTGCGCAGCCACCTGCACGGAAACGACTTACTGGCGCGGGTGGGCGACAACGAATTCTCCATCCTGTTAAAGGACCTCGCCGATTACGCCGAGGCCGCCCAAGTCGCGCAGCGCTTGCGCCACTTGATGCGCAGGCCTTATCAAGCGGAGGGTTACACCCTGCACGTCACCGCCAGCCTGGGCATCGCCTCCGAACCGACCGCCGATGCCGACGCCGCCGCCTTGCTGCAGGAGGCCGCGGTGGCCACGGAAGAGGCCAAAAGGCGCGGCGGCGACCAGGAACTGCATTTTCGCGCCGCCTATTCCCGCTTGGCCTGGGACCACGTCACCCTCGAAGGCGACCTGCGCCTGGCCATGGGGCTGCCCGATTTGGAGTTGCATTTCCAGCCCCAGGTGCGACTCGGGGACGAGGCCCTGGTCGGGGCCGAGGTGCTGATCCGCTGGAACCACAAGGACCATGGCCTGCTGGGGCCCAACCGCTTCATTCCGCTGGCCGAGAACTCGGGGCTCATCATCCCCCTGACGGAGGAAATCCTGCGCCGATTGATCGGCCATATCCGCTCCTGGGAGGCCGGCGGATTGGTCGTACCCACAATGGCGGTCAATCTCTCCGGGCAGCACTTCCGGCGCCCCCGCATGGCGGCCGAGCTGGCCGCCATCCTCGCCGAGGGGCGAATCGAGCCCGATCGGCTGGAGCTGGAGATCACCGAAACCAGCGTAATCGACGACCCGCAGCAGACCATCGGCATTTTGGAAGAGCTGCGGGGGCTAGGCTTTCAACTGGCCATCGACGACTTCGGCACCGGTTATTCCTCACTCAGTTATCTGCACCAACTGCCAGTGGACAAGGTGAAGATCGATCGCTCCTTCGTGCAGGGCCTGCCCGCCGATGCGAGCAGCCGCCGCATTGTCGGCTCGATTATCGACCTGTCGAGCGGCATGGGGCTGAGCACCATCGCCGAAGGCATTGAGCAGCGGGCGCAAGCCCAATTCCTGACCGAGCGCGGCTGCCGCCAGGGCCAAGGCTACCTATACGGCCGTCCCATGGGGGCCGATGAATTCGCCAGCCGCCTGACCCAACCATCCAGCATCGACCCCTCGGCGACCCCGAGGGAGGGGGGGCCATAATGTCCGCTACCATCCCTGAAGAGATTGGCGCCTTACTGGCCCAAGCGGGCGTCCCGCTCTGCCTGGATTCGGGTGAAATCCTGTTCGCCCTCGGCGACGACGATTCGGTGATGTACTGGATAGAAAGCGGCTCCGTAGACCTGTTCTTCGCGCCGGGGAAACAGCCCAAACGGATGCAGGTCGGCGATTTCTTCGGCGAACTGGCGTTCATCCTGGGTAATCACCAGCGCACCGCCACGGCCGTGGTCAGTAGTGAGCAGACCCGTCTGCGCCGCCTCGATCAGCCGGCGCTGAGCCGCCTGGTGGAGGAGTCGCCACAAAGCATTTTCGCCTTGGTGCGCAAGACGGTGTGTCGGCTGGTGCAATCCGAGCAGCAACTCACCGAGGAATTGCAGCAGCGCAATCGTGAACTGGAGTTCACACTCGATTTCAGCGGCAGCCTGCAAGAATCCCTGAGTTGCTTTCGGGCCGGGGGGCTGCTCGACCGCCAAACCGGGCTCTTCACCCGCCAGACCATACTGGCCTATTTGGAGGGACTCGATAACCACGACAACCTGCGCCAGGCCGGCTGTTGGCTGATTCGGGTGGAACTCGATAACCTCGAAGGCCTGCGCCGGGTGCTCGGGTGCTCCTTCATCGGCGCCCTCGCCGACTGGGCGGCCCGCCTGCTGCGGCAGGTGGCGCGCGAGGGCGACATGCCGTTTCAAATCGACCGTGCGGTGTTCGGCATACTGCTTCCGCATGCCAACGAAACCCTGGTCGCCGACATGACCGAAACCTTTTCCTCGCTGCTGAAAAGCCAACCCCTGAAGATCCCCGGGCATGACTTGCACCTCGGCGCCGGAGTGGATAGCTTCCCGCTGGAACGCTTCCCGGAAGTGACGCGCTGGATCGCCCGTTACGGCACGCCCTGAGCCGGGGCGCCCCCTGGCGGGCTCGCGCTAGAAAACGGCGAAAAGCTCGAAAATCTTGCAGTAAGCACTGACAAAGCGCATTGCGGACACGGACCGCTTGTAGGACAATAAACGACAATAAGATATGACTAATAAACTGAAGCAGCTCCGCTGCGCGCCCAGAGCGCCATCGGCGCCTGTTCTAGCTTATGCCCCCCAGGAATGAAGGACTCGACTTATGGCGTATCTCGACTGGCCGCAAAACCTCAATACCGGCGTTGAAGTCATCGATCAGCAGCACAAGCGCATCGTCCAGTACATCAACGAACTACACGCGGCTTACCAAAAAGGCGATCAACAGCTCACGGGCGAAGTGCTGAGTGCATTGGTGGATTACACCATCTCGCACTTCGCGTTTGAAGAAAACCTAATGGAAAAGGCCGAGTATACCTTTATCGAACCCCACAAACGCGTCCACTTTCTATTCATCGAGCGCGTAGAGCATTTCAAAACCCGGTTCAACAATGGGGAAGACATCACCAAGGAACTCCTCTACATGCTGGAGAATTGGCTGTTCAACCACATTCGGCACGAGGACGGCGACTATGCCCCCACCGTATCCGCCAACATGCCCGCCATCCGCAGGGAGACCGGGTGGATGAAGAAGACCCTGGCGCGCTTCTTCAAGAGCTAGAACGACCGCGTACAAGCACCGGCTTGAATCCTGGCGAATGCGCCGCGCTCATCCGCCCCAAGGGGCGACAAAGCCAGCCTTGCCGCACTCTCCGAGCGGGGAGACGAACGCCAATCGCCCGTCCGCCTCCCAGGGGCGCTACTGGCCGCTCAAAGACACGATGACCGAAGGCACGCGAGCGCCTTTATTGTATTAGATAGTCTTTCGGCGGCAGGTCGCAATGCTGGGCAATTTTGCGGCAACCTTCCAACCAATCAAAATCGCGACGGAATTGGCTTGGCGTTTCCGGGAGCCGTTGTAATAGCCTAAGCAACAGCTTCTCCGCGTCATCCATGTCTTGAAAGACATGCACATTGGGATAGGGCATATAGGGCTGATTGGCCGGGCAATCAGAAATCAATACATGCCTTCCCGCCGCTATGGCCTCTGCGGTGGCCGAGCACAATACCTCACTCATGGATGGGTTAAAGAAGACTCGATAGCTTCCTATTAGGCGCCAAGGGCTTTCGCTGTAGCCCAGCAGACTGATGGGCGCGTTAAGGCGCTGTGCGAGCCTTTCAATCCCCTCGCGATCCGGTCCGTCGCCGATAATATCAATGCTGCGGCCTGTGCGGGCCGCCATCTCGACTACCTGTGCCAAAGCCTTATCCCAGACTAATCGACCAACGAAATAGACGCCTTTGTTTTGCGGTCCAACGGGTTCTACGGCCTTAAAGCGCGCATGCACACCCGTAATCAACGCGACCTCTACGGGGTGATTCAATCCTTCAAAAGCAACCGCCGGAGAAATGGGCAATACCTTATCGGTATGCTTCTTGATGAGGTAACGATGGAAACGATCGACCCAGCGTGCGATCATATTGCTTGCGGGCCAGCCTGATTCGCGCACGTAATAGGGGTAATTAGTCATTACGATACCGATCACCTTCTCTGTTGGCATATATGCACGGCGCGGTGTGGCAAGATGCCAGCAGAGATGTTCCGGTTCTTCCATCACAATCGCACGCGAGGTAGGGAGTCCTCGTGTAACGGGTTTCTTAGGTATGATACTGCGCAGGATTTTGCTATAGAACGCAGGGTAGGGTCTAATCGTTGGTAACGGTGATGCGCCAATGCGCTCAGATTCTTGTTTTAACCAAGCGGCTTGGTCTGAGAAGGTATCAAAGCGCGGTTGATTGCCCCAAAGCTGCGACTGTGATCGTTGATTCAACCAAGGCGCCACGTAAAGCACGCGGTAACCCAATGCAGCCAAACCGCACGCATGCTGTAGCGAGATAAATGAAGGGCCGGTGCCCCACGGCAAGGCCGCCGTGGTAATCAGCACAATATCGTATTCGGGGGGGGGTGATGAGTTTTTGGTCATTACCCATCTAAATCTATCGGCCTAAGCTTCACCGCAAAATGCACCCTGCGATCAAATATTGTCGAAAGCGGAAACGGCCAGTGCCTGATATTGCGCTTCCACGCAACGGGTTCTACATGCGCGTAAGAAAATGCCTCTAGCCATTTCTGATGTGACAAATAATTGTAAGGCATGGGAACCGCAGTGCCGACATTGCCGATCCAATCGAGTAGCCGCAAGTGGGCGTGGTCTAGCCAATGCTGAGCCACATGATCTTTTAAGACGACACAATCCTTGGCAACGCGCGCAGCCTCGTGTAAAACCGCCTGGGGCGAAGCCGTGTGGTGCAGCATGTCTGAGCACAGCACGACATCGAAGGTGTCGTCTTCAAAGGGGAGAGTGGAACCGTTGTATATTGTTACCGGAAAACAACAACCTTGCGCGGCAATAACCTCTACACCTTGGATTTTCAACCAAGGTCGATCTCGCAAAATCCGCTGTCCCAAGGTACCGCTACCACATCCAACATCCAGCAAAGACGCTTCTTTATTAGGCAGCATCGCGCCAATCGACGAGGCAATGCCTTCGATACGAAAAGAGTCCAACTGAGTGATCATTGTCCTGAGCATGTTTTAGCTTCTTGGCGAGAGCGGGCCTTCGTTGCCGATCTACTCGTGCCGGGAATGGCGCGTAGGATGGGCAAAGGCGCTCCCCCGGTCATTGGTTTTGGTCGCAATCTATCAGCGCCGTGCCCATCACAGGCGTCTCCTGATGGGCACGGCGTTGAAAGGTTGGTGGATCTTTGAGGGTTTGCGGGAGCGCCTTTGCCCATCCTACGCCTAGGATGCGCCTCGCGATACTCGGCGCATCCCATACGGTTTTATAATCCGAAAGCCGGGGCGTCCGAAAACCGCGAGGATCGGCCGATTTCGACAGCCTAGGCATTCACTCCTGCTCCATCGGTTTACATGTAGTTGGACGAATAGCCAAGGCGCGACCACGTTTGGCCATGCGCCGACGCGCTATTGCATCGAACAAGTCATCAAGCCGCAATAACCGCGAAAAGCCAATAATCAACCCGTAAGTCAGCACATAACGCAAAAATGACACATCCCGACGGCGCTTACCAAAAGGCATTGGCGAGGCGTATTCCCCCATCCGTTCTTTATCTTCATGCCGAATCTCGTCTGAAGTAATTAACCGTAGCAGAAATGGTGAGGCTGACACCCTGGATACTCGTGAGAAAACATCCCAATCCCGCCGTGGGTCGAATCGCGAAAACAACCTATGCATTCCGTTCTCTTCCATTGCCTTCATCATAACTTCGAGGTACCAGAACGGGCAGGTGATGTTGCGGTTCCTACGTTCATAACCAAAAAACGAGTCTAAAGCATTTGCATCCTCAGCAGCCTGTGCGTGCATGGTTTCAGCATCCGGCAAGCCGAGTTGCCCGGACCAGACACGGGTTGCATATAAGCACTGCAACTCGATCATATAGGGGAGCGATAAGATAGTTGGCCTTGCAAACCCAAAGAAAGCCAAAGAAGGTTCGCCCGGATGGAACACGAGGCGGTAAAGACGGTCGGTAGGGACGGCTGTCAGCGCCTCTGGCAAAAACGAAAAGTCTGGTTGGTAACCAAAACTGCAGACGATATGCGTTGCTTGCAACTCTCGCTGGTTTTCAAATATAACTTTATCGCCGATGCATTTTGCAATCCCGGGAGCGGGCGTAACACGACCATTCCAGACATGCTCGAGCGTATGACCATTTTTGTTGAAAAACTGCCGATACAAAGGGCGTTCGTTTTGCCACTCGGCAACGCCATGTCCTTGATAAGAAAACACACTCCCCGAAGTCGCGATATTGCCTACATGGCGCATCCCTGGGACGCCTTTCTGTGCAGATGTCATGACACCCAGGACACCACAAGAGTACTCATCGAGCGCTGTGTCATCCCTGTCATAAACGCCTGGCGGCCTGCCGGGCTTAAATGCCGCCTTACGGAAAAAATGCTGGCCGCCGCGAATCGCCCAGGTGATTTTAGCCTTGGTTTCCGCAGCAAGGTCGTGGACGATATCGGCTGCCGTTTCACCCCCGCCATAAACGACAACATGATCTTCCTCACCGACGCTCAGATCAAGCGCATGTTTCAATTCAGCGGCATGAACCAATGCTCCGGTGAAATTGCTTACTGGTCCGCTAATAGATCGAGGACGTTGATGAACCCCGGTCGCCACGGCCAGCCGCCTGGACTTGAACGTCCGACCATCTTGGGTCTGAATCTGCCAACACCCATGATCTTTGTATGCATGTATGACCTTGGCCCCTGTCACGATACGGTCAGTCAATCCGAATCGATTTGCATAGCGATGCAGATAGGCCAAGGCATCTTGGTGGCGAAAAAAATTCCCGGCTGCTTTCCCCATCGGAAAATCAGATGCCTCCGTCACATGCCTTGATGAAGAGGAAACGGTATTTCGCATGACAGTAATCGTGCCTGGATCATCGGCATAATACCAAACACCTCCCAGGTCCTCCCTGGCCTCTAGAATCGTGACGTCAAGTCCAGCCTCCAGGGCATATTTAGCAGCATAAAGCCCCGCCCATCCGGCCCCAATCACAAGCAGATCGACAGCTTCTCTCATAGCGGATTGTCCAAGAGTTTAACGCTCATAAAGGGGCTTGAAAGGCGAATTTTATGCGGTATGCGTCCAATTCGCAATACTTGCATTCGTGCTATCCCCCTTCGCGAGCAGGCTACACGGATGGGATCTCGAGTGCCGCAATTATAGCGGCTCCTACCGAAACGCGTGTTTTTCTTTCATCGCTGTGTCCTTTACTCTTCCGGATTAAGCGGATTCAACACCGCGTATAAGCGTTGCGCCAAGGCTTCCGCCTGTTCGGATTGGATGGAGAGGTCCCACGGCGGGGAGAACTCCGCCTCCACGCCCCAACGCCCGATCTTAGGCAATCGAATCGAAAAGGGCGATTTGCCCGCCAGCAAGGCTGCCGCCGCCGTGTGCATGGTCAGCAGGTCGATCGCCGCCCGCCAGTGGTTCAGCAGGACTGGCTCTTGCCCGTCGAAGATGCCGATGTAGGGTTGCGCCGGTCGCAGGAAACGCTGGGCGGTTGCGGTTTCCAACGCCCTTTGGGTTCGTGTTTGGTCATCCCTGTCGGGCGGAGCGGGCATTCGGCATGCGGATTCGGGGAATTTCGCGGCCAGCGCCTCGTTGTCGATCCAGCAATTGCGTTCGTAGAACGAGCCGTTGGTTGCGGGCAGACCCAATAGCGCTTCGGCATAACCCAGGCGGGCATGGATTGCGTCGCGCAAGGGTCGCATCGCCGCGAGGGCCGAGGCATAACCGCTGTCGCCCTGCAACTTGCTCTCGGGCAAGTCGGGGGCGATAGATCGTGCAGCGCCAAGGGTGAGTAACGCCAAACGCGACCATAGATGAGCCAATGTCTCGGGCCGGGTGATTCCGCCTTGCAAGGCCTCACCGGACTCAACCCCCGAAGCAGATTCCAGACCACGCAGATGGCTTTCCAACGCGGCTGTGTCGACCACGACCGGTCGCAGTGCCAAACGCATGGGCAGGACATCTATCGGGCAGGATGATTCCCCGTTCGCCTCGATCAACAACTGCATCAGGGCCTGGGGCGGTTCACCAATCATGCGGTGGCTTTGGATGGAGATGCGCTGTTCGGGGAAGATCACCATGGGGTAGTCCGCATGCAACAGCTGGGCCTTCAGGGTCTCCACTTCCACCGCGGTATTGCGCGGCAGGGAGACCGGGAACAGGCCCATGCGGGCGAAGCGTCTCTGCTGATAAAGGCGTTCTCCCCCTAGTGCGGGTATCGCGGCGCGGGCGATCGGCGCCACGCAGGCATTGTCGGGGCTGAACAATCCCACACTGCGGGCCAGCACCATCTGCATAAAGTCCGCATCCATCGGATAGGCGTGCCGCGCCAGGATGACGACTCGTTTCTCCTTGCGCTTGAAACGGGCGAGGGCCTCGCGCAGCCGATGGCTGTTCTTTACGGTGAATTCACGCACGCCAAACACCCGCGCCTTGACCTCGGCCAATAGGTTATAGCGGCGTAGCTGGATGCGAGAAAGCGTTGGTTCGGGATCCGGTTCGCGGCGAATGGGGTATATTCTGGCGTCTGCTCGGGTCAGCGGAATATCGAGGGTGTGAAAGGTCGGATAATTGTCTCGCCATTGGTCAGGATTTCGGGTGGTTGCAATCGCGCCCTCCGACGGCCCGAAAAGGAAGTTCGCCAGCGCGGCGATACTATCGAGCTGAGGCAGCTGATTTTGCGGGATTTCGCGCTCGAACCGCCGCTCGATTTCCCCGATCAGGCGCAATTGTTTCAAAGAGTCCAGCCCAAGCTGAGAAAAACTCCTATGGACATCCAGACTGGCGGGGTCGCACCCCAGCACTTCGGCGACCAGGGCCGGTAACGCCCGGTCGGCCTGACCAGCCGCTGCCGGCTTCACCTCCGCCGAACCCTTTGCTGGCAGTTGCGCCAGAACGCGGAATTCGCCTTGTTGCCAGCGCTCGCGACAGGCATTACGCTGCAACTTGCCGCTGCTGGTCTTCGGCAGTTCCCGTGCGGGTACCATCGCCATCGTATCCGGAGTAATGCCATGGTTCGCTGTGACGGCTTGGCGTGCATCATCGAGCCAACCCTCGAGCAGGCTCAGATCCTGCCTGGGTTTGCGTAAACCGATCAGCACCACCAGGTTTTCGCTGTCCTGCCGATTCTTGCCAAAGGCCGCCACGCTGTTGCTGTCAAGGTATACTGGCAAGGCATCTTCGATACTGCGCTCAATATCCTGAGGGTAGAGGTTCTGACCGCGAATAATGATCAGGTCTTTCAGCCGCCCGCAGACATACAGCTCATTCTGATACATGAAACCCAGATCGCCGGTGCGCAGCAGCGGCGTTTTTCCGCTTTCCGGCGGGGCATGGAATTCGCGCCCGGCAGATCTCCCGTAATAGCCACGGGTGATGCCCGGCCCACGCAGACAGATCTCGCCGATCTGTTTTTCCCCTAAATGTTTTCCGCCCTCGGTTTCCATGATGTGAACCTCGGTATCCGCCACCGGGGGCCCGAGAGACATTACGCGATGGGGGTCGCGTTCGCTGACCCGGGCCTGCCCCCGAGTCAGTGCATCGGCATCCAGTGACAGGCAGCGTGCGCCATAACGGGCCGTGACGACCAAAGTCGCCTCCGCCATGCCGTAGCATGGCAACAGGGATTCGGCGCGAAAACCGCTGACAGCGAAATTCTCGACGAATGCCTGCATGGTCTGACAGCGAATCGGCTCGGCACTGCAATAGGCGGTTTGCCAATGGCGCAGATCAAGGGCGGCGCGCTGCTCGGGCGACGTGCCGCGCAACACCAAATCATAAGCGAAATTCGGCCCGCCACTGGTACGCGCCTTGAAAGAATCGATCATTTCCAACCAGCGCACGGGATGCCGGATAAATGCGGCGGGGGACATCAGGACGGTGTTCAAGGCGGCGAATACCGGACAGAAAATATTGGTGACCAGCCCCATGTCGTGATAATGCGGCATCCATGCCGCATGGGTTTCCTGCGCCCGCAAACCGGTGATCTCAGCAATGGCCGCGCAGTTGCTCAGCAGATTGGCGTGGCTGACACACACGCCCTTGGGCGCGCCGGTGGAGCCCGAAGTGTATTGCAATACCGCCAGGCTATCACTGCTGAGGGCGGGCGTTTGCCAACGGTCGGCAAGCAGGCTGTCGATAGCCGTGGTATCCCGGCACCTCAGGCCAGGCGCCGCCCCTTTCCCGGCGAGCTGTTGCCATAATCTTGCATCTGTCAGGATAAAACGCGCCCGACAATTCTCGATAATGCGTTGCAGACGCTCTTGAAATGCCTCCGCACCCCCGGCTTGCGGCGCTTGTATCGGCACCGCCGCCGCCCCGGCGTATAACACGCCGAACAGCGCTTCGATAAAATCCAGCCCTGCCGGATACAACAGAATAACGCGTTCCCCCGCCGCGTTTTCTGCGGTCAATGCTGCACCAATCGCTGCCGCGCGTTGCGCCAGATCAGCGTAACGCAGGATATACGGCGCTTCGTCCGCCTTGCCGTTGGGCAGGAACCGGAAAGCGGGCTGCCCGCCGATGCTGGCGGCCCGCTGTTGCAGGATGTCCACAAAGGTCCGTGCAGTGCTATTCATTCACTTATACTTTATTGGCTAATGGCATTTGTAACAGACCCATTGCGCTACCAGTTCACAAAACTCAGCCAGACCGTTTTTCAAGGTATCTGGCGCTTTTGCTCTGCCTGTCTTTGCCAGCGCAGACTCTAAACTGCGCGGCCACATCGCCGAGTTCTGCACCGCCTGCGCCCATTTTCGATCGAGCAAATACTCCACAATCTCCTGTTCCTGGGGCATCACCGGACGTGTCAGATCCAGCAGCAAACGAGCGCCGCTCAGCAGTGACTCTATCACACTGGCCGGACCGGGCCGGGTAAAGACCACGTCGGCCAAGGTCAGCAGTCGGGGCATATCGTCCGTCCAGTCGAGCCATTGCATATCAGGCACTTGATGAGACTCAAGCTGCTGTCGCAGCAGCCTATTGCGGTGGCCCAATACCTTGACATGTAACAAGGGCGAGAAATCTTTCAGCGCAATCAACAAAGGTAAGCAATTTTCGTCACCATAGGTGTTAAACAGCAGGCAGGGCTTGGCGGGATCGGTGTTGTGACGCCGGTTCAGGTCAGGGCTGCCCGGGGGGGCCGAGCTGAATGCCGGCGCCAGCACCAAGTGGCCGATTCGGAGTTTTTCGGCTGGCGTCCCTACCGCGCCATGCAGATACTCCGCCGAACGGGCCGAGGGGCAATAGATGAGATCCTGGGCGGGATCACCCCAACCATGCAGACTGCCGCCCAGCCAATCGGTAACACACCCCAGCATCGGGATATCGGGCCGCAGGGCCTTGAAGTCCGGCGCCATGGCCGAAGCTAGGGCGTGGACGGAGATAATCAGGTCGGGTCGATACCTGGCCAGCACCTGTTCTGCCATGCGGCGACGCTGAGCGACCAATGCCCGAGCAGTGTGGTGGTGGTCGATCAGATCATGGTAGATCGGATAACGGCCTGGATCGTGACGGGCCAGATGGTTGTAGATACGGTTGGCCCGGGCCTGAAACGGACTGAGATCGTCGAGTGTCACCACGGTTGTGCGCATTTTGCCGTCTGCCAACCCTTGGGTTAGCGCCCACGCGGTGGCGTTGTGGCCGTTGCCGGTATTGGCGGTGAGTATGACGATATGGGGGGCGCCGGCAGGTTTTGTGTCGCATCCTTCTCCCTCACCCCTTGTCAGGCGGGAGAGGGGCTTGCCCGCCTGAGCGAATTGTTCGTTGGTGAGGTGGCACAACAAGGCAAAGCGCAAGATCTGTCGGTGATCAAAGGGCGGACAGGGTTCGACCAAATCGCGAACACTGTTGTCACTGGCAAAGCGCGCCCGTTGCAACGCCAGTTCCAGCCAGCTCATGGGCTTATCGGGGGGCCGCACGAACAGCGGCAACAAGGCTTTCAGGTAGGGATTCGGGGCTTCTTGGGCATAGTCTTGCAGACGCCGGACAAACTCGGGATAGGGGATCAGCGGCATCTGGTAACCGAAGCGGCGCAGTATCCGCGCTAGTTCGGTGAGCGTAATCGGTTGGGGATGGACCAGGTGGTATAGATCGGCGCCGTGCGTCTGAGACAACTGGGCAATCGCCCGAGCCGCATAATCCAACGGCACAAAATCCAGTTGGGCGTCCAGATCCGGCAACGCATCCAATTCAACCACAGCCAGCATCAGCGCAGTCAGGACCTCGGAGGGGTTCAGCTGGGCATGAATATGATCCGCCGCCGTCATGCCCCCCGGACGATAGATGGTGACATCCAACCCACGCTGACGCCCCAGGGTCATCAGTCGTTCGGCGACCCATTTGCTCTGCGTGTAACCGTTGACCAGCTCGCCCGGCACCGCGGGCAGGTCGACCTCCTGAAGGGTCAAATGGGCCTGGGGATAGGGGCTGTCGGCAACGGACGTGGTGGAAATGTAGTGAATCGACTTGGCTCGCCCCGTCCCAGCGAATCGCAATATCGCCAAGGTTCCGTCCACATTGGTCGCCTTGAGGCGGCTGTAGGGCGCGAGAAAATCGACCATGGCAGCGGCATGATAGACCGCATCGATGCCTTCGCTCAGAGCCGCATAGGCCGCTTGGAGCAGGCCCATCCGCGGCGCGGCGACATCACCCGCAAGGACCTCGAGGCGTGAGGTTGGAAGGCTTAAACCATAGCGATCCAGGTTGTCATGGATGCGGCGGGCCGCAGCGGCTTCATTATCGGCACGTACCAGACACACCAGCGTGTCCCCGGTTTGGCTGGCCAATTCGTGCAACAGATAGGCGCCCAGGCCCCCGGTCGCCCCGGTAATCAGCACACGCCGAGTCGATTGCCGGAAACGGTTTCTTGTCGCGCCCGAGCCATTCACGACATCGAATGATTCCATTCGACTTTGCAAAGCCTGAGCAGCGGGAAAATCCGCTGGCAGTTTTGCATCGTCGGAAAAATCGGATGACGCTTGCCCGACGACCTCCGCTGCATCTTCCAGCAGCTTGCAACAGGCCTCGAAGGTCGGATTGAGATAGAACGCGTTGAAGTCCAGCTTTCGGCGCCAGACGGCTTGCATCCGCGCCATCACACTGACGGCCTGCAACGAATCGCCCCCCAGGTCATCGAAAAAATGACCGCCCACGGCATTCGGGGCGATGCCCAAGACATCGCCCCAGATCGCGGCCAATCGCTCTGCCAGATCGCCGCCATTCGGGTTGGGACGATTCGGCTTTTCGCTGATCCCATGCACCTTCAGCAGGGTGGGCAGGTCACGCAGATGCATCGCTTGCCAGGCGACAAAGGCCTCCAACTGGCGCTGGGACGAGCGCGGTGAAGGGGGGATTGAAGCCGCTGTCGATGATTCGGCCGGGCTGTTCCATGCACCACTCAAGAGGCGCTTAGGGTCTATCCGCGCCAACCCTTCCACGCTGAAGCGATAGTCCGTGTCAGTGGCTTCTCCGTCGGCGACGGTGCTCAGTTGCCGAAGAAAATGGCGTACCGGCAGATTGCGCTCGGCAACGACAAAAGAGACGCGTATCCAGGGCACTTTTTGGCGACGCGCCTGCTGGGCTGTCGCCGCCACCAGGGCCTCTGCCACGCCTCGCCCCAACACGCGGCAGCTTAACAGTAACAGTTCTACGCATAGCTCGTCGCCTTGCCACTCACCCAGCAGGGCGCCGCACAGTCCATAGTCGCCGAAGCGATCCGATACCCGCACACACAGGGTCAGCTTCTGAGTTTGGTGCAACCGTTGCTCGATGGCGGCCGCCTGTTCGCGCTTTAGCGTGGTGTTGAACTGATTGGTCCGTTGGGTAAGCTGGGCAACGCGCTCAACGTCTGCCTCGGCCAAGGGGGTAATGTCAATCCGCAGGTTCAACCGGGCCAGAAACTCCTCCAGGGTGTCCAACTGGCCGCGCAGTTGTCGGCGCTGATGTTCTTGCTGATAGTATCGGGTCCGCTGTTGATCCTCGGCACTGTGGTGTCCCGTCTCGAACCAGCTGTCATCGAGAAAATGGGCAATGCGTTCGGCTTCGCGTGGGAGTTCCAGGACCATCACCTCTGGCGCATGATGCCGGACTTCGGCGCATTCCAACGGGTTGTCGTCGATAAAACAGAAATTCTCCAAGCCCAAATTGAGTTCTGCCGCCAAGCTGCGCAGGTTTGCCGACTTGGCCCGCCAATCGATCCGCCACGCCGCCAGATGCTCTTTGCGCAGGAGCATGTCGGGCCGTTCGAGCACCGCGAACACATCGGCCTCGTGGTTTTTACTGCACAACGCCAATAAAGCCCCTGCATCTTCTCGCGCCAGCAGTTGCCGCTGCAAAGCGAGATGCGCTGCGTCCAGGCGCACCCCGCTTGCACCGTCCTCGCCGACTACGCCCGCCCACAAGGTATTGTCACAGTCCAATACAATCACCTTGGGCGCAGGGTAACGCCACCTAAACCAAGCCCTTCCCAGACTGCTGACCAATACGGCCTGAAAGGCGTCGGAATACGGCAGGTTGGCGAGGGCCTCCGTGCTCGGGTCGAAGACAGCAGCAGCATCCAATGGATACCAGGCGAGGACTTGCTGCCAGGTCAGGCATCGGGCAGTCGGCGCCCTGGAGAGCTTCTCTGCCAGGCGCCGGCTCTCCCGCTCCAGTGATTCATTGACCGCTGGGTTCCGGTGAAGGCTCGGTGGACAGACACAGATCCAGACGGGCTGCGAGCAATGCCTCAGCGCGTTACAAAGTGTATCCAGCAGTTGGTCGGCATGATGACGACAGGGTTGGGAAAATGTTCCCTTTGCGGCTCCCAGGTCAGTAGCGGGGATGAAGTCTTCAAGCCGCAGGGCAATGAAACGACCCAGATTACGCGGCGATCTCAATACGCCGTCTGGCGACAGCAAGTCTTGAAAAATCTGCTGATAGCCCGTGGTCACCACCTGGGGCGTGTTCGGCAAGTGCATGGCTAGGGTTTGAAAATATCTCGGCATGCTACCGATGCTAAAGGATGCGGCCAGGGCCAGGCGGGGCCGCGGGGTCAAGGCCGCCGTGAGTTCCGCCAGGGGGGTATCCAATGTTGCGGTATCGAGTCGACTCAACAGGATTAGATAATCGGCAAAAAAACCCTCCAGCATGGCTTTTGGGAACCGCACGGGGTCGTATTCCAAGCTTAAGAACACGCGTCCGTAGATCTCGGTTGCGGTCAAGAAAAACGGATAGCTCCGCTGCTTGCGCGGCAGAATGGCGGCATCCAGAGTCACGCCATCTGGGGCAGCTTCTTTTGGCCCGATACGGTCCAACTCGAAATAACTGAAAAAAACGCCCAGAGCCGCCTCAAGTCGAGGCTCTGGGCTATTTTCTTGTAACCAGCGCCAAAGTTCGGCAAACGGCACACTGTCCTTGAGAGTAATAAACCACTCCCGGCGTAGCGACTCACTCAGGGTTTGCACGGTCCAGGTCGGATTCAAATCGACCGGCAACAGGGTCGGATAGGCAAAAAAACCGATTTCATCACGCTGATGGCGGCGGCGGTTGGGGTTAGGCATGAGTAAGGGCAGGTAGCGTTTATCCAGATAGTGCCCCAGCACCAAGGCGAACGCCGTCGTGACTAGGCTAAACACGGACAGGTCCCGTTCTAAAGCAAGCGACTTGAGCCTGGGCAAGGTGTCTGCGTCGGTAACCTGTTGCAGGAAGGCCGCTTGGGATGAGTCTTGGCTATCCGCTTTGCGGGTTTCGAAATACGCAGGGCATAGGCGCCGCAACCAACGAGCCTTGAGTGCTGCCTTACGCTCCGGGCTGGTTGGTTTTGATTTTTTCCGCGGGGGCGGCGTGGCATGCCAAGGAATTGGTTCAAGCGAGGCGCCTCCATAGAAACGCGCGAAGTCCCGCAAAAAGACCACCAATGACCAGGCATCGCTGACGGCATGGTGCATGGCCAGCAACAGCGTGAAATGATCGGGGGCCAATTCGATGATGGTCAAACGAAACAACGGCGCACCCGGCACAAAGCCCTGGGACTGCTCTTTGGCCAGATAGTCCTGCAGCAGACGCTCCGTGGCTCCTGCCTTCCCGACGCGGTAGAAAAACAGCGGGGGCGGAGGCAGTTGGTCCAACAGCGCAAGGCGCGTTTCCTCTTCCATTCCGGTCATGCTGAGGCGCAGGGCCGGCTGCGCGGCCATCAGTGCGCATACCGCCCGCTCGGCGCGGCTGGGGTCCAGCAGACCGCGCCAGTCCATACGCGCCATCAGCAACAGGTCACTGCGTCCCGGCTGCTGCCGCTCCAGACGCAGCAGCCGGCGTTGCTCGTCGGTGGGCTCGATTTCGGTCCAATACCCGACGTGAGCGTTTTCAGCCGAATCAAATAGACCGAGTTCGTCGAGCAATTGGCCTACGCGCTCGATGGGGGAGGAAATCGATTTCATACAGCCGCTTGAAAATCCGTTCGTATTCAATTAGTCTTTAATGAGTCAGACACTCAAAAGAGGCGCATAGCCTAGGCTGTTGAAATCGACCAAATTTCGACAGCCTACGCGTAGCTTGCCAGCACAACCCGGCGGGCAACGTCGCGCGCGGGCCGCTGCCTAGGTTGGACAGGATGTTCTATGTTTGTGCAACCTATGCAAGTTTACGCCCTCCGTCAACCGATTCATCCTTGCGCTTTAGGCGATAGGTGATGAGCCTGAGGTTTCTATCAGAGAAAATTCCACTGATGGCAGGGAAAATGATGTTGTTTCGGACCGTTGCGACACTCCGTTGCTGGCATTATGAGGCAGCCCTGAAGCATCAGCAACCAACGCAGGCAGGCGAGCGGGCCATTCCCAGGATAATTTTAAGGAAAAGGCTCCGGATTAGGGTGAATCGGGCGGCCTATTCGAGCCGGAGGTTCGGGGGGCGCGCCATCGCGGCTTTCACGGCGGCGGATTCGAGCCAGGGGCCGGTAAAGGTGGAGCGCACGAAGGCGATCATGCCGCGCACGCCGAGGCGGGCGTAAAAGCCCTTGAGGTGGGCGGCGAAGCGGGCGAGGGTGTTGAACAGGTGGGCCAGGCGCATCAGCACATGGTAGCCGCGCATGGCGTTCCAGTCGCGGGCGAAGGGGTGCTCGTAGTGATAGCCCTGGTGTTTTTCGACCAGGAAGGCGCTCTCGATGCCCCAGCGCGCCCGCGCTGCGAGGTTGCAACGCTCGTGGACATTGAGGCGGGAGAGGGGGCGATTGGAGATCCAGGCATGAAGCGAGTGCTTGGTGACGAGCTGATTGTCCTCGTCGAGCTCTTCCCAGCTCTCCTCGCAGGTCACCACATGGATCTCTTGATGATGGCGGTCATTGACGCCGTACTCGTAGCGGATGCCCTCGACCCAGGCGAAGCGCTGGC
Source organism: Gammaproteobacteria bacterium (assembly GCA_011389885.1). Classification (GTDB taxonomy): domain Bacteria; phylum Pseudomonadota; class Gammaproteobacteria; order Chromatiales; family Chromatiaceae; genus JABBTK01. The sequence goes on from JAABTK010000064.1 coordinate 27,512, forward strand.
GACGGCCGTTGTGAGTTCGCTCCAGCCGATTTTTGGGTTGCAGCGGGAGAAGCCCCCGGAATTCCGCCCACACGCTGCCGAGGCTCCCGTCCTGGAGCACGATCATGAAGTCCCAGTTGTATTCGCGGCAGCGGGCGATCACCGGGCCGGTGGCGTAGAGACCATCGAGCAGCAACAGCAGCGGCAGGCGGGGGAAGCGTTTCTTGAGCCGGGCGGCGAGCCGTTCGAAGGCCCGCTGCTCGCAGTCCTGTTTTCGCCGCGCGCTGTCGCCGAGCCCGTACTCCAGGAACTCGCTGCACAGCGGGATCACCATGCCGTTGCTGAAGCTGAGGCTGGCCTCCAGGACGTAGACATAATACTGGGTCCGGGCGGATTCCCCCTGGCCGTGGGTGCGCTCCAGCATCTCGATGTCCCACAGGATGTCGCCGCCGAGCTTCTGCGTGCCGTCGATGGCGACGGGATAGGCGTTCTGAATCAGGAAGCGGCGGAACTTTTTGCCGCGGATTAGTTTTTCCACCATCCCCAAGTGCAGTTCTTCAAGCTGCGCGACATCAATGTCGCGCAGCAGGCGGTAGAGGGTGTCGGCATGCGGCAGGGTTTCGAGCTCCGGGAACAACAGACGCAGGCTTTGCTCGAAGCAGGGCTGGGTCATCTCGCGGTTGACCTCGCGTCGGGAGGCGAACTGGAAGACGAACATCAACAGGCCGTAGAGCAGCAGGACGGTGAGTTTGTGCCGAATGCGCTTGGGGGCGCGCGGGTCGGGGATCTTCTCCAGGCGTCGCAGCAGAAACGGCAGCTGTTGGCGCAGCACGCCCAACTGGCCGGTGGCGGCCTGGGTGCGCGCCTCGCGCTCCTCCTCCACGGTGGCGTAGGCGGAGCAGGCATTGGGCAGTGCCGGCGGGATCGACGGCTTTAG
>JAABTK010000065.1 GCA_011389885.1 Gammaproteobacteria bacterium
CATCAGGAGGCGCCGGTGATGGGCGCGGCGCTGATAGATCGCAACCCAAGCCAATGACCGGGGGAGCGCCTTTGCCCATCGCTCTCCGTGAAAAGGTGTTTCCGATTTCCGCGCAGGCGCGCTACCCCGCCTCCACCCGATTGCGGCCTTGGCCCTTGGCGGCGTACAGGGCCTGGTCGGCGCGGGCCAGCAGGGCCTTGGCATCGTCGCCGCGGCGGTATTGGGTGAGGCCGAGGCTGGCGGTGACCGGTTGCACCTTGGGCAGGTCGGTCGCGGCGATGCTGCGGCGAATCTTTTCGGCCAGTTGGCGGGCGCCGTCGGCCTCGGCGAACGGGCAGACGATCAGAAACTCCTCGCCGCCCCAGCGGCCCGCGGCATCGCTCTGACGCAGGTTTTCCCGCAGGGTCTGCGCCAGTTGGATCAGCACCTGATCTCCCGCCGGGTGGCCGAAGGTGTCGTTGATCCGCTTGAAGTGATCGATGTCGAGCAAGATCACCGAAAAAGGCATGTCGTAGCGGGCCGCGCGGCGGATTTCGGCGTCGATGAGCTGTTCGGTCTTTCTGCGGTTGGCGAGCTGGGTGAGGCTGTCGGTGACGGCGAGGCGTTCCAGCTCGCGCTGGGCCTCGGCCCGGGCCAGGCGCTCGCGAATGGCGAGCACGCCGAAGGCTAGGTTTTGCGCCAATTCGTCCAGCAGCGCGATTTCCTCCTTGGCAAAGGGGTCCAAGAGCGAGGAGTAGGCGCCGATGGCGCCGAGGGTGGTTTCGCCGTGGCGCATCGGAAAGGCGGCGCAATATCGCAGGCCGTGATCCAGGGCGCGCTGGCGCCAAGGGCCGAAACCGGCGTCGCGTCGGATGTCTCGCACGATCGCCGACTGCCCGGTGCGAATGGCGCTGCCGATGGGGCCATTGCCCCAGGGGCCGGCGCCCCAGGACACTTGCAGGCCTTCGACATAGACCGCTTGCGGGCCGCAGGCGGTCATCACCTCCACGGTCCGATTGGCGTCATCGCGTGCGTAGCCGATCCAGACCAGGGAAAACCGCGCGGAGAGGCTGATGATTTCCGCCACCTGATCCAATAAGGCCTGCTCATCGACGGCCATGGAAACGGCCTTGTTGGCATCGCTCAATGCCTTGTAGACTTGGTTGATCAGCCGCAACTCGGCCTCGCTGTCCGCCAGGGCCTGTTGCGCGCGCTTGATTTGGGTGATGTCGTCGTGGCGCACGATCACCCGCCGTTCGCCGTGGTATTCCACCGGCGCCACGCGCAGCACGAACCAGAACTGCCCCTCCGAATGATGGCAGGCGTAGTCCTGCTCGAAGCTCTCGCGTTGGCCGCGCAACACCGCCAGCACGCCCTGCTCCAACGGATCGCCGTCGCGGGCCACCGCCTCAAGGTCCGGGGCGGTCTGAAAATAGCTCAGGCCGATCATGTCCGCCCGCCCCGCATAGCCGTTGGCGCGCGCGAATTGCTGCCAGGCGCGGTTGGTTTGAATGATCCGCCCCTGTACATCCAGGATCGCGATGTGCCCGCCCATGGAGTGCAGCAACTGGTGCGAATACTGCATCGCTTGGCGCAGCGATTCGGTGCGGCGGGTGATCTCTTGCTCCATCGGTTTCACCGACCAGCGGAATAACACCCACCAAAGCGCGCCGCCCATGAGTCCGATCAGCCCCGCCGCGACCAAGCCCAGGTTGCGCGCGAGCTGCCCCAACGCGGCCTGCATGTCGGCGCTGTCGTGGCACATGGCCAGGGTCACTTGGCGATCACCGTAATCGAACGCCTTCATCACCTCGAATTTTGCATCGTCGGGCGAGGCCTGATTGTAGTCGAAAAACACCCGGCCGTTATCGAGCATGGCCTTGAGGGCCGTGACGTAGGCGTGATTTTGGCGCCAATTGTCCAAGAACTGCAAGGCCTCGGAATAGTCGTGGCGCAGCAGGGCGTCGGCGAGAAAACCGCCGATCAGCTCCACCTCCAGCGCGGTCCGCCGTTCGTGGTCCGCCGCCATTCGCGCCTGCTGCTGCAAGAACACCAGGGAGGTGGTGAGCAGCACGAACAGTGACACCACGGCGAGCACCGCGAACAATAACCGCAACCGCTGCCTGTGAAACCCCCCCTCCATAGCGCCGACTCATTGCCCCAAGACGGGCAGGACCCGGGACAAGATCGCACGGTGCAGGTCGTAGTCGGCGTCCTGCACCGGCACGAAGCCGGTGAGCTTGGGGCTAATGGCTTGCAGCACCGCGCGCTGTGGCGGGTCCGCCGGGTCCAGGGCCAGCAAGGCCTGCCGGATGCGCGCTTGCAGGGATGGGGGCAGGTCGGAGCGGGTGACGAAGACGTGCGTGGAGAGCCCCGGCGAGGCCGCCAGCAGCCGGATGGGCTGGTGTTGATTCTCCTCGAACACCTCTTCCGCCACCGCCCCGGCATCGAAGTCGCCGAAGACCACGCCCAGCACCACGTTTTCGTGGTTGCGCAGATGCACAGACGCCCCCAGGTCATCAAGCCCGACGCCCGCCTGCATTAGCATATACAGCGGCACTTGGGTGCTGAGGGTGGAGTTGATGTTGCCAAAGGCCATGCGCCGGCCGCGCAGCTCGGCCAGCGACTGGAGCGGGCTGTCGCGGGCCGCGAACACCACGGAGCGGAATACGGGCGAGCCCTCGAACGCATAGCGCGCCAACAGCGGCTTGGGGGTGCGGTAGCGGTCGCCGATCACCACATAGGGGCTGCCGCCGAGAAAGCTGATGTCCAGCCGGTCCTCGCCGGTGCGGCGAATGTGCTCGGCGTAATCCTTGGCCACCGTGATGCGCACCGGCCGCTGCAACGCCGCGCCGAGGTATTGCGCCAGCGGGGTGTATTTCTCAATCAGGTGCTCGGCGTTCAAATACGGCATGAACCCCAGGGTCAAGGGGGCCGCCTCGGCCCCGCTCGCCGGGGTCTCTTCGGCAACCGCCGCGGCCGGGCCGCATAGGGCCGTCAACAGCAGAAGCCATGGGGTTATCGCTCGAATCGGCATCGCAAACCTCCTCCTCTTAACCCCTTATAGCAGAATCCCGGCAGGCCGCGAAAGCCGGCGCCGGTTTTTCCGCCCAAGGGTTGATTTCCGCCGACATACCCCCAGTTGAACAGCGTTTTCCCGAATTCTGATCAATTTAGGGTAGAATCCACGCCAACTCGCATAACCACATCTATTTCCGGAGGCCACAACGACCATGACCGTGGAAGCGCACAAAGAGACATTGGAATTCCAAGCCGAGGTGAGCCAGGTGCTCAACCTGGTGATCCGCTCGCTGTACAGCAATAAGGAGATCTTTCTCCGTGAGCTGATCTCCAACGCCTCGGACGCGGCCGAAAAGCTGCGCTTCGAGGCCCTGGGGGACGAGGCCCTGTACGAGGGCGACCCCGACCTGCGCATTCGCATCTCGGTGGATCAGGACCAGCGCACCGTCACCATCACCGACAACGGCATCGGCATGAGCCGCCAGGAGGTCACCGAGACCATCGGCTCCATCGCCAGCTCGGGCACCAAGAAGTTCCTGGAAACCCTGAGCGGCGATCAGTCCAAGGACAGCCAGCTCATCGGCCAGTTCGGGGTGGGTTTCTATTCCGCCTTCATCGTGGCCGATCGGGTGACCCTGACCACCCGCCGCGCCGGCCTGGGCGCGGAGCACGGGGTGCGCTGGGAGTCCGAGGGCAAGGGCGCCTACACCATCGAGACCCTGGACAAGCCCGAGCGCGGCACCGCGATCACCCTGCACCTGCAAGAGGAGAACGCCGAGTTCGCCGAGCCCTTCCGGCTGCGCGGCATTGTGTCCAAGTTCTCGGACCACATCTCCATGCCCATCGAAATGCTGGGCGAGGTCTATCCCGAATACGACGAAGAGGGCAACGAAAAGCCCGACTCCAAGCCAGAGCCCAAGTGGGAGCAGGTGAACAAGGGCACCGCGCTGTGGATGCGCAACAAGAGCGAAATCAAAGACGATGAGTACAAGGCATTCTACAAGCACATCGGCCACGACTTCGAAGACCCGCTGACCTGGGCGCACAATCGGGTGGAGGGGACCAACGAATACACCTCCCTGCTGTTCATCCCGGCCCGCGCCCCCTTCGACCTGTGGGACCGCGATCAAAAGCACGGCGTAAAGCTGTATGTGCGCCGGGTGTTCATTATGGACGAGGCGGACAAGCTGATGCCGCGTTACCTGCGCTTTGTCAAGGGCGTGGTGGATTCGGACGACCTGCCGCTGAACGTGTCGCGGGAGATCCTCCAGCACAACAGAAAGATCGACAGCATCCGCTCGGCCAACACCAAGCGCGTGCTCGGCCTGCTGGAGAAGATGGCCAAGGACGCCCCGGAGCAATACCAAAAGTTCTGGGAGCAGTTCGGCAACGTGATCAAGGAAGGCCCGGCGGAGGATTCCGCCAACCACGAGAAGCTGGCCGGCCTGATGCGCTTCGCCACCACCAAGTCCGAGGGCAAGGCGCAAACCGTGTCGCTGGACGACTACATCGCGCGCATGCAGGAGCAGCAGGAAAAGATCTACTACATCACCGCCGACACCTACGCCGCCGCGGCCCACAGCCCGCACCTAGAGGTGTTCAAAAAGAAGGACGTGGAGGTGCTGCTGCTCACCGACCGGGTGGACGAGTGGCTGGTGAGCCACCTGACCGACTACAAGGACAAGCACATCCAATCCGTGGCCAAGGGCGAGCTGGACCTGGGCGAGCTGGACGACAAGGAAACCAAGGAAGAGCAGGAGAAGATCGCCGAGGAGAAAAAGCCGCTGATCGAACGGGTGCAGAAGGCCCTGGGCGCGGACGTGAAAGAGGTGCGCGTAAGCCACCGCCTGACCGACTCCCCGGCCTGCATCGTGGTGGGCGACTATGACATGAGCGCCAACCTCCAACGGGTGCTCAAGCAGCTCGGCCAGGATGCGCCGCCGAGCGCGCCCATCCTAGAGGTCAACCCCGCCCACCCGCTGGTGGAAAAGATGGACGCCGAGGCCGACGAAGACCTGTTCGCCGACTACGCCCGCATCCTGCTCGATCAGGCCACCCTGGCCGAGGGCGGGCAACTGGAAGACCCGGCCTCCTTCGTAGCCCGCTTGAACAAGCTGATGCTGCCGAAATAGGGACGTGGTCTCCGTCACCACCACCCTGCCCAAGGAGGGGCCCATCGCGGAAGGCGACCTGCGCGCCTGGCTGAACTTAGTGGGCGCGGGGCGCAAAGCGGCGCAACGCGCACGCATCGAGCAGGCGGCCTTGCTGGCGCTGGAGCTGAACGACGGCCTGCCCGAAGGCGCCGGGGACCTGCACACCGCCCTGTCCACCGCCGAGATCCTGGCGGAAATGGACCTCGACCTCGACACCCTGGTGGCCAGCATCCTGCTGGACGCCCCCCGCCACCCGGAGATGACCCCGGAACGGCTGCAACAGCAGTTCGATGCCGGCGTGGCGCGAATGATCCGCGACCTGGCGCAAATCGACGCCCTAACCGGGCGCGAGGACGCGCACCGCAGCGACGCCCGTCACCAAGAGAACCTGCGCCGCATGCTGCTCAGCATCTCCGAAGACATTCGGGTGCTGCTGATCGTATTGGCGCGCCGCCTGCACCTCATGCGGCAGGCCAAACGCTGGTCGCGCGCGGAGCAACAGGCGATGGGCCGCGAAACCCGCGACATCTACGCCCCAATGGCCAACCGCCTAGGCATTTGGCAGCTCAAGTGGGAACTCGAAGACCTGTCCCTACGCTACCTGGCGCCGGATGAATACATGGAAATCGCCCAGGACTTGGACGGCCGGCGCACGGACCGCGAGCGCTATATCGACCAAGTCATGCAGACCCTGCGCAACAAGTTCGACCAAGCGCAGATCCAAGGCGACATCGCCGGCCGCCCCAAGCACATTTACAGCATTTGGAAGAAAATGAAACGCAAGGGCGTGGGTCTGGATCAGATCTTCGACCTGCGGGCGGTCCGCGTGCTGGTGCATTCCATCGCCGATTGCTATGCCGCGCTCGGGGTGGTGCATGGCTCCTGGCGCCACATCCCCGGCGAGTTCGACGACTACATCGCCACCCCCAAGCCCAACGGCTACCGCTCCATCCACACCGCGGTGATCGGCCCCGAGGACAAGACCCTAGAGGTGCAGATCCGCACCAGCGACATGCACGAACACGCCGAACTCGGGGTGGCCGCCCACTGGCGCTACAAGGAGGCCGGCAAACAGGACTCGGACTTCGAGCGCCGGGTCAGCCTGATGCGCAACTGGCTGGCGAATAAGGACTCGGAGGAATACCAAGCCAACGAAGAGACCCCCGAGGGCGAGTTCGAGATCGACCGGGTCTATGTCCTCACCCCCCAGGGCAAGGTGATCGAACTGCCCACGGGCGCCACGGCCGTGGACTTCGCCTACGCCATCCATTCCGCGGTGGGCCACCGCTGCCGCGGGGCGCGCATCGACGGCCGCATCGCCCCCCTCACACAGGCCTTGAAAAGCGGCCAAATGGTAGACATCATCACCGCCAAGGAAGGCGGCCCCAGCCGCGACTGGCTAAACCCCCATACGGGCTACCTGCACAGCACCCGGGCGCGTAACCGGGTGCGCAACTGGTTTAAGCAGCAGGACTATGAGCGCCACCTGGCGCTGGGCCGCAACCTGCTGGATAAGGAGCTGGGGCGCCAAGACCGCGAGCGCCCGGACTTGGAGCAGGCGGCCCGCAAGTACAACCTGCAATCGGAAAACGACCTGCTGGCGGCGATTGGCCGGGGCGACGCCTCCGCCGCCCACCTGGCCGGCCTCGGCGAGCCCCGCCAGACCGCTGAACCAACGGCGGAAGACGCCGAGGCGCAACTGCTGCAAGCGCGCAAGCACCGCCACCGGCCCAAGCGCTCGGGCGCCAGCGGCATCGTGGTGGAGGGCATCGAGGATCTGCTGACCCATACCGCAAAATGCTGCAAGCCGGTGCCGGGGGAGGAGATTGCGGGGTTTATCACCCATGGCCGCGGAATCAGCATCCACCGCGCCGACTGCCCGCAAATCACCGGCTTGGACGCGGAAGGCGAGGCGCGGCTGGTGGAGGCCCATTGGGGCGAAAACCCCAGCGGCCAGCCGTTTGAGGCCGAGATCCGGGTGGTGGCGTCGGACCGAAAAGGGCTGCTGCGGGACATCTCCGCGGCCTTTACCGCCGAGGAGGTGGACGTGCTCGGCGTAAACACCCGATCGGACCGTTCCAGCGACCTGGCCAGCCTGTTTTTCACGGTTGAAGTCAACCGCTTGCAGCACCTGGAGCGGCTCTTGATCCGGCTTGAGAACCTGCCCGACGTACTGCAAGCGCGGCGCAAGTAGGGGCCTGCAAGCGCTCCGCGGAATTTGCATCGGGCGACGCGGAATTGCCCCGAGGCCCCCTGGCAAGGTAAACTAACCTCTGGTTTTGAAAGAAAAATTTTTCGCGCTACAGAATGCAAAATTGTTGCAGAGCGCCCACAATAAGTGGCGCTTCAGCGACGCGGCCAAAACGCCGGAATTGCGAAAAATACCACAAACATTCGCACCGACCGAGTCGGGCATGAAGGCGCCATTGAACGAACCGCAAATGAACGACGCAGTCATCAATCTTCTGGACCTGGACCGCAAGGGCCTGGAACAACTATTCCAGCGCCTCGGTCACAAGCCCTTCCACGCCCGGCAGGTGCTGAAGTGGATCCACAAGCACGGCGTGACCGATTTCGCCGCGATGACGGACCTGAGCAAAAAGCTGCGCGACGAGCTGCAAGCGCGCAGCGTAATCCGGCTGCCCGAAATCATCCTGGAGCAGCCCTCGGCCGACGGCACGCGCAAGTGGGTGCTGGGGCTTGCCTGCGGCAATCGGGTGGAATCGGTGCTAATCCCGGACGGCGAGCGCACCACCCTGTGCGTATCGTCCCAAGTAGGCTGCGCCCTCGACTGCGGCTTCTGCTCCACCGCCAAACAAGGCTTCAACCGCAACCTCACGACCGGCGAAATCGCCGGCCAGGTTTGGCTGGCGGTGCATCGCGGCGGCGCCCGCCTCACCAACGTGGTGCTAATGGGCATGGGCGAACCGCTGGCCAACCTCGACGCGGTGATTGCCGCCACCAACATCATGCAGGACGATTTGGCCTATATGCTGTCCAAGGCCCGAGTCACCATCAGCACCGTCGGCATTGTGCCGGCGCTGGAGCGGCTGCGCGAGCAAAGCGACGTCAGCCTGGCGGTGTCGCTGCACGCACCCAATAACGAATTGCGCAACGAACTGGTGCCGATTAACGCCAAATACCCGCTGGAGGCGCTGATCCCGGCCTGTCGCGAATTCATCAAAAACGACAAACGGCGCAAAATCACCTGGGAATATGTCATGCTCGACGGCGTCAACGACAGCGACCGCCATGCCAAGCAACTGATCCGCCTGCTCGAAGGCACCCCATCCAAGCTCAACCTGATCCCGTTCAACCCCTTTCCCGGCAGCCTTTACCAGAGTTCCCCCCCGGAGCGCATCGAGGCCTTCCGGCAACGGCTGCTGCGCTCCGGGCTGATCGCCATCACGCGCAAGACGCGGGGCGACGACATCGCGGCCGCCTGCGGCCAACTGGTGGGACAGGTGCGGGACCGCGCCCGCCGGCAGTTGGCCACCCTGGTTACCGGAGAAGTCGCATGATTCGGGCCTTGCAGCGCGCCTGCGCCCCGCTGGCTGCGGCGATCCTGCTCAGCGGCTGCGGCGCCGGCGACTGGATCAAGAGCAGCGAAATCTTCGCCTCCGGCGACACCCCCCAGAGCATCGGCAGCCTGGGCGACCCCGAGCCGATGGGCCAACAACGCAACACCGCCGAGATCTATGTCAGCCTGGCGGTGGAGTATCTGCGCCATGGGGAGTATGAATCGGCGCTGGAAAACGCCCGCCGGGCCGAGCAGGTGGACCCCTCCAACGCCAGCGCGCAGAATGTGCTGGCGCTGATTTACGAGCAATTGGGCGAATTCGCGGCCGCGCGCCAACACTTCCAAAAGGCGGTTGGCTTCGCGCCCAAGGATCCGTACATCCACAACGCCTACGGCGCCTTTCTGTGCAAGCGCGGCGAGCATAAGGCGGCGGATCGCGAATTTCAGGCCGCGCTCGCCAACCCGCTGTATCGCACCCCCGCGGTGGCCCTGACCAACGGCGGCGTCTGCGCGCTGCAGGACGGCGACCTGAAGCGCGCCGAAACCTATCTCAGAAAGGCCCTGCAGGCGGACAAAAACAACGGGATGGCGCTGTATTCAATGGCAAAACTGATGCATGAACGCGACGATCAGTTCGAGGCGTACACCTATTTGGAGCGCTATCACGATATCGCCAAGCCGAGTGCGAAATCCCTCTGGCTGGGCATTCGCATCGCCCGCGCCCACGGCGACCGTGACGCCATCGCCAGCTACGAGTTGCTGCTGCGCAGCAATTTCCCGGACTCCGAAGAATATGCCAAGTTATTGAGGGCTGATCGATAATGGGTTCCTTACTAGTGGCCGAATCAGATTCCGAAGAATACTACTTCTCCGAGGAGGGTCCCGGGCAACGCCTGCAGTCGGCCCGCGAGGCCTTGCACCTGGACATCGGCAGCGTGGCCCGCTCGCTGCACCTCACGCGGGACATGGTGCATGCGCTGGAAGGCAACGAATACGACCGCCTGCCGGCGCCGGTGTTCGTGCGCGGCTATTTGCGCAACTACGCCCGCCTGCTGGGCGAACCGGTAGAGCCCATCCTGCGCGCCTACTCGGAAAGCAACCCCGCGGAGACGGACGGCCAGGGCGCCCTGCGCACCCCCAACATGGAACCCCAAATCAGCGCCAACCACTTCCTGGTGCGCTTGGTGACCTGGGGCATCGCCATCGGCCTGCTGGCGCTGCTGGTGATTTGGTGGCAGGGCTACCTCGAAAACGGCGCACCGCCCCCCCAGACGCCCAACCCCACCCCCGAAATGGAGGCGGAAACGGCCTCTGCCCTGCCGCCCCCGAGGCCCATTCCAGGCGCCGCCGATAACCAACCGGCGTCAGACGCCGACGCCCCAACCGGCCCGGCGGTTGCGGGAGACGCCGCCGAGATCCCGCCGGCCGCGGACAGCCCGCCCGCGGGCGACGCCGACGCAGCGGCGCAGACCGCCGAGACGAACCCCGATGCCGCAGGCGCAGCGGACGCCGACGCCCCCGAGCCGGCCGCCGACGCCGATCAGCCCAGCGTGGTGCTGGAGTTCTCGAACAACTCCTGGGTCAACATCAAGGATGCCGACGGCAAGACCCTAATCCTCGGAGAACTCGCCGACGGCGAGCGCCGCACCCTCGACGGCCGCCCGCCCTACCGAATCGTGCTCGGCCGGGCGCAGGCGGTGAGCCTGACGGTCAACGGCAAACCCTATGACCTGGGTCCGCACACCCAGGCCAATGTGGCGCGCTTCTCGCTCGACCCCGAAAACGTGAACTAGCGCCCGCGCCGGGGCGCCGACAAAGACCGGCCGCCCCCCTGCGGCCGCTTTTTTTCATCCCGCTGGACGAAAACCAATCAGCATGTCGAAAAAGATCCAAGCCGTGCGGGGAATGCGCGACATCCTCCCCGAGCAAACCCCCCTGTGGCAGTTCCTCGAAGACCGCGCCCGCGCCGTACTGGAGGGCTATGGGTATCGCGAAATCCGCCTGCCCATCGTGGAGATGACCGACCTCTTCAAGCGCTCCATCGGCGAGGTCACGGACATCGTCGAAAAGGAGATGTACACCTTCGACGACCGCAACGGCGACAGCCTCACGCTGCGCCCCGAGGGCACCGCGGGCTGCGTGCGCGCCGGGATCGAAAACGGCCTGCTCCACAACCAGGCCCCCCGGCTGTGGTATCAGGGTCCGATGTTTCGCCACGAGCGGCCGCAAAAGGGGCGCTATCGCCAGTTCCACCAAATCGGCGTGGAGGCCTATGGCCTGCCCGGACCCGACATCGACCTGGAGGTGATCCTGCTCAGCGCCCGCCTCTGGAAGGCCCTCGGCCTGGACCAGCTGGAGCTTCAGCTCAACACCCTGGGCCTGGCGCAAGAGCGCGCCGCCTACCGGGAAAAACTCGTGGCCTATCTGGGCTCGCGGGTCCGCGCCCTGGACGAAGACAGCCGCAACCGGCTGCACGCCAATCCGTTGCGGGTGCTGGACTCCAAACACCCGGACATGGCCGAGGTGATCGCCGAGGCCCCGATCCTGCTCGACCACCTCGGGTCCGAATCCATGGCGCATTTCGACTGGATTCGAGGCAACCTAGACGACCTTGGGGTACAATACCGGGTCAATCCGCGGCTGGTGCGCGGGCTGGATTATTACTCCCGCAGCGTCTTCGAGTGGGTCACCACCCGCCTCGGGGCGCAAGGCACGGTCTGCGCCGGCGGCCGTTACGACGGCCTGGTGGAGCAACTCGGCGGCCGCGCCGTGCCGGCGGTCGGCTTCGCGCTGGGCATCGAGCGCCTGATCGCACTGCTCGAAGAGGCCTACGGCGACAGCCTCGCCAAAGACCCGCTGGCCTACCTGCTGCTGGCCGGAGAACAAGCCCAGGCCCGCGGCCTGCAAATCGCCGAACAGTTGCGCGATCAGGTCCCCGGCCTGCGCTTGCAGGTCCACTGCGGCGGCGGCGGCTTCAAGGGGCAATTCAAAAAGGCCGACAAGAGCGGCGCCCGGTTCGCGTTAATCCTGGGCGCAGAAGAACTCAAGCGGGGCGTATGCGGGGTCAAGCCCCTGCGCACCGATGAACAACAGCAGGAGGTGGCGTTGGACGCGTTAGCCGACTTCCTGAAGAACCAGACCCGGTAGAGAGGTTGATACAACAGTGAGCACGCATCTGACCGAAGAGGAGCAAGTCGAGGCCCTCAAAAAGTGGTGGCAGGAAAACGGCAAGTCGCTAATCGTCGGGGCCGTGCTGGGCCTGGGCGGCATCTTCGGCTGGCAGAGCTGGACCCAGCACCAGGCCACCCAGTCGGAGCTGGCCTCGGTGCGGTTCGAGAACCTGCACCAGGCGGCGCGCAACGACCAACTGGATGCCGTGCAAAAGCAGGCGCAGATCATTCAGGACGAGCACAAAAAGCACATTTACAGCGACTTTGCGCACCTTGACCTGGCCAAGGTCCAGGCCGATCAGGGCGATGCCGCCGGCGCGGCGCAAACCTTGCAGCAGGTGGCCGACAACAGCGGCGAACAGGCGGTTCGGCTGCTGGCCCAGTTGCGCCTGGCGCGGCTGAAGCTAATCCAAGGCGATGCCGCGGGGGCCGGCGCGCTGCTCGATCAACTCACCGACAACGCCTACCGCGGAGAGGTGCTGGCACTGCGCGGCGACATCGCCCGCGCCCGGGGCGACACCCAACAGGCCCGCCGCGCCTACGCCGACGCCCTAGCCGCCAATGCCGGCAACGCCGGCCTGATCCGCATGAAGCTCGACGAACTGGGCGGCGACCCCGATGAGGCCGAAGCGTCATGATCCGCCGCCTGCTATGCTTGACCCTGCCGCTGGCGCTCGCCGGCTGCGGCTCCCTGTGGTCGGACGACGACGACGGCCCGGCCGCCCCCAAGCCGCTGGGCCCCGGGGCGCCCGAAATCGAGCTGCAAGCGCTGTGGGAAGAAGACCTGCTCGACCTAGACAAAGAGCAGCGCTACCGCTTGTCGCCGCAGTGGGTGAACGGCCGCATCTACGCCGCCGACCACGATGACGGCCGAGTGCTGGTGCTAGATGCCGCCAACGGCGAGGTGCTGTGGGAGGTGGAAACCGACTCCCCCCTCAGCGGCGGCCCCGGCGTAGGCGACGGCCTGGTGCTGGCGGGCGCCCTGAACGGCGAATTGCTGGCGCTGGACGCCGGCAACGGCGAGCGCAAGTGGAGCGCCCAGCTCAGCAGCGAAATCCTGTCCGTACCGGCGGCCGACACCGGCGTGGTGGTGGCGCATACGGTGGACGACAAGCTGTACGGCCTTTCCGCCGCCACCGGCAAGGAGCTTTGGCGCTACGAAAGCGCGGTTCCGGTGCTCTCGCTGCAAGGCACCAGCTCGCCGGTGATCTATAACGGCCTAGTGATTAGCGGCTTTGCCAACGGCAAACTGGCCACCTTCGACCTGCTGTCCGGGCAATTGGTGTGGGAGGCCAGCGTGGCGCTGCCGCGGGGACGCTCCGAACTCGAACGCATGGTGGACATCGACGGCGACCCGGTGGTCAAGGGCGGGGCGGTATTCGCCGCCACCTATCAAGGCAACCTCGCGGCGCTGTTGCTCGACAACGGACGGGCCGCCTGGCGCCGGGACCTGTCCTCGCACAAAAGCCTCGCCGTGGATTGGGAGCGCATCTATGTAGTCGATGACCAAGACCATCTGCTGGCTATCGACCCGCGCACCGGCACCGCCCTGTGGCGCCAAGAGGCGCTGCAAAACCGCCGCCTCACGGCCCCGGCGCTCATCGCCGACTACCTCGTCACGGGCGACTTCGAGGGCTATTTGCACTGGATCAACCCCAGCGACGGGGCCATCGTCGGGCGCACCGAAGTCAGCGACGAGGCCTTGGTCCAACGCCCGATCATCACCGACCGCACCCTATTCGTACTCGACGCCGACGGCGAGTTACGCGCCTTGCAACTCAAATAAGGCGCCCCGTCACCCCATGCTACCGGTCATCGTGCTGGTGGGTCGCCCGAACGTGGGCAAGTCCACCCTCTTCAACCGCCTCACCCGCACCCGGGACGCCTTGGTGGCGGATCAACCCGGGCTGACCCGGGACCGCCGCTATGGCATCGGCGTCCTGGGTTCGCATCCCTATGTGGTGGTGGACACCGGCGGCCTCAGCCACCACGCCGAGGGCGTAGACCTATTGATGGAGCGCCAAGTGCAATCGGCGATCGGCGAGGCGGATCACATTCTGTTTCTGCTCGACGCCAAGGACGGCCCCACCGCCGGCGACGAGGCCATCGCCGCCGAGCTGCGTCGCACCGGCAAACCCGTCACCGCAGTGGTGAACAAGAGCGAAAACCTCGACAAGGCGCTGGCCGCGGCGGACTTTTACGCCCTCGGCATCGGCGAACCCGCGCCCATTGCGGCCGCCCATGGGCACGGCGTAAAAACCCTAATCCAACAGGTGCTCGACAGCCTCCCCGAACCCGACGCCGAACCCCAACCGGAACAACGCCCCGGGATCCATGTGGCCATCGTCGGCCGCCCCAATGTGGGCAAGTCCACCCTGGTCAACCGCATCCTCGGCGAAGAGCGGGTGGTGGCCTTCGACCAACCGGGCACCACCCGCGACAGCATCCATATCCCCTTCGAACGCGACGACCAGGCCTACACCCTGATCGACACCGCTGGCGTGCGGCGCCGCGCGCGCATCCATGAAACGGTGGAAAAATTCAGCGTCATCAAAACGCTGCAAGCCATCGAATCGGCCCATCTGGTGCTGCTGGTGCTGGATGCTCGCCAAGGCATCGGCGAACAAGACGCCACCCTCGCCAGCCACATCCTGGAAAGCGGCCGTGCGCTGGTAATCGCCATCAACAAATGGGACGGCCTCGACCCGGACGACCGCGACCACATCAAACAAGAGCTTCAGCGCCGCCTGCCGTTTCTGGACTTTGCGGAAAAGCGCTTCATCTCCGCCCTCCACGGCTCCGGCGTGGGCGAGCTTTTCAGCGCCATCGGCCACGCCTACCGCAACGCCACCCGCGGCTTCTCCACCCCTGAGCTAAACCGCATCCTGCAAGCCCTGACCCAAGAACACCAACCCCCGCTAGTCAAGGGCCGCCGAATCAAACTCCGCTACGCCCATCAAGGCGGCCGCAACCCGCCGCTAATCGTAATCCACGGCAATCAAACCGACGCCATGCCCGAAACCTACCGCCGCTACTTAATAAACCGCTTCCGCACCGCCCTAGACCTAAGCGGCACCCCGCTAAGACTCGAATTCCGCAGCGGCGAAAACCCCTACGCCGGCAAACGCAACGAACTCACCCCGCGCCAAATCCAAAAACGCCAGCGACTGAAAAGCTTCGTAAAGCGGAAAAAATGAAACAGCGGGGTTTGGTGGTGAGTCCTGATGGCGCAGGGTGCGTTAGGCGCGCTAACCGCGAAACCCGAACTCAACACCAGCACTTGCGCGCGCCGTAACGCACCATCCCCGGCTCGAAACCACCCCTGCAGGTCGAGGCTTTATAGCCGGGCTTGGGGGGGCTTGGGGGCATCCACCGCACTTGGGGTTCGTTCGCCCCGGCTAACGGTCATGGAGTGATGCACCACCGCGGGAAATCAATCAGCCCAAGGAGTGGCAGTCCTCCGAGGACTGCCACTCCTCGGTTGATTCACAGCCTCGACCTCCGTTGGGGGCGGTTTTGGGGGTTGGGGCTTTGGCCGGGGATGGTGCGTTAGGGCGCGCGGAGGGGTTGGTGTGAAATCTCAGGCCCTGTGCCGGCGCGCCTAACGCACCCTCTCACTACGCACCAACCACCGTTGTTAAGGTTTAGGCGGCCTGCACGGCGATGCTTGCGCTGGTGCGCTCTACCTGGTTGCGCTCGTTGAGGTAGACCAAGGTTGGTTTGAAGTCGGCGACATCGCGCTGCTCTAGTACGGCGTAGGCGCAGATGATCACGCGGTCGCCCGGGGCGGCCTTGTGCGCCGCCGCGCCGTTGACCGAGATCACCCGCGAACCCGCCTCGGCCTCGATTGCATAGGTGGTGAAGCGCTCGCCGTTGGTGATGTTGTAGATTTGAATCTGTTCGTAGGGCAGAATGCCCGCGAGCTGCATCAAGTCACGATCGATGGCGCAGGACCCGTCGTAATCGAGTTCCGCGTGCGTAACGCAGGCGCGGTGCAGCTTGCACTTTAGAAGATTCAGTTGCATTGAAAATCGGCTCCTAGGTATGGCCGAGCCCGGGTCTCGGGCCCTTGGGGCGGGCGATCACCCAACCTGATCGCGCCCCTGGGTGAATAGCGAATCGGACGGCTTGATTCCCGATCGAAGGTCGCTCTGGTATTATCCTCGATTGCACGGTGCAATTGCAATGCAACCGTCATCTCGGGGCGGTCGGCGTTACGCCTGCGGGGCCGGCCGCAGCCGCCCCTTCTACCGCAGATTCATTTCGTTATTGTTGCTGTTTTGGCTGTTTTCCCGTGACACCGCACGCCATTGCCCGCCACATCAAGACCTGGGGCCTGGAGCTGGGCTTCGACGCCGTGGGCGTCGCCGGCATTGCGCTTGGAGCCGCCGAGGGCCGTTTCGAAGACTGGCTCGGGCGCGGCTTTCATGGCGAAATGGGCTATATGGCGCGCCATGGCCGCAAACGCAGCCGCCCCGCGCTGTTGCAGCCCGAGGCGCGCTCGGTGATCGCGGTGCGGCTGGACTACCGCCCGCACGATGACGACCCGCTGGGGGTCCTCGCGGACCCCGCCCTCGGCTATATTTCGCGCTACGCCCTGGGCCGCGACTACCACAAACTGATGCGCAAGCGCTTACAGCGCCTGGGCAGCCGTATCGTACAGGAAACCCCGGCGCAGGTGTTCCGCGCCCTGGTGGATTCGGCCCCCGTGCTGGAAAAACCGCTGGCGCAATTGGCCGGCTTGGGCTGGGCCGGCAAACACACCAACCTGGTGCATCCGCGGGACGGCGGCTGGTTCTTCCTCGGGGAACTCTATCTGGACCTGGCGTTGCCCGCAGACACGCCGGCGACGGACCATTGCGGCGACTGCCGGGCCTGCCTCGACATCTGCCCCACCCAAGCCATCGTGGGGCCTTATCTGCTGGACGCGCGGCGCTGCGTGTCCTACCTCACCATTGAGCTGCACGGGGCCATTGCGCTGGAACTGCGACCCCTGATCGGCAACCGCATCTATGGCTGCGACGACTGCCTGCTGGCCTGTCCGTGGAACCGCTTCGCGCAACCCACCCGGGTGGCGGATTTCGAGCCGCGGCAGGGCCTGGCCGATCGTCCGCTGCTGGAGCTGTTCGCCTGGAGCGAGGATGAATTCCTGCGCCGACTGGAGGGCTCGCCGATTCGCCGCCTGGGCCATATTCGTTGGCTGCGCAACATTGCGGTGGCCCTGGGCAACGGCCCCGGCGGGCCGGAAACCGCCGCCGCCCTGGCCCGCCGCACGCGGCACCCGGCCGAGCTGGTGCGCGAGCATGCGGCATGGGCCTTGCAGCAGCTTCAAACCCGTAGCAGATGCTGCCGGTAGTAGCGCAGCTCCTGAATCGATTCGCGAATGTCCTCCAGCGCCAGGTGCGACCCGCTCTTGGTCAGCCCATCCGCCACCGCGGGGGCCCAACGCCGCGCCAGCTCCTTGAGGGTGCTTACATCCAGGTTTCGGTAGTGAAAATGCGCCTCCAGCGTCGGCATCAGCCGCGCCATGAAGCGCCGATCCTGACAAATCGTGTTGCCGCACATGGGCGAACAGCGCGCGGGCACATGCGGGCGCAGAAACTCCAGGGTTTCCTGTTCCGCCCGCGCCATGTCGAACGGGCTGCTGCGAACCCGCTCCACCAGCCCGGAGGCCGCGTGCTGCTTGCGATTCCAGTCATCCATGCCCTCCAGCACCGACTCCGGCTGATGGATGGCGATTACCGGGCCTTCCGCAATCAGCTCAAGCCCCGCATCGGTGACGATGGTGGCGATTTCGATAATTTGATCCTGCCGGGGATCGAGACCGGTCATTTCCAGGTCGATCCAAATCAAATGGTCCTCAGCGGCCATAAGCCTCCCCTTTGGTTCCGAATAGACAGCGTCGATGGTGGATTCTAGCACGCCGCCGCCCCGCACAGCGGCCAAGCAGGCGAATTTCCGCCGCTTGGTTTACAATGGGCGCATCTGGACATTAACAGCCCCTTGGAGAAGCCCATGACCCCACTCAAGTACGCCGTACTCGCCGGCTTTTTGCTCATGCCCCTCGCCTCCGCGACCGTTGCGGAACCGGCCTTGGAGCTGGTGCAGCAAAATTGCGTCAGTTGCCACCAATCCGAGGTGTACACCCGCGACGACCGACTGATGCAGACCTACGACGACCTGCTGGCGCAGGTGCGCCGCTGTGAATTGAACCTCGGCCTAAGCTGGTTCGACGAGCAAATCGAACAGGTCGCCCGCCACCTGAATCAGGAGTACTACAAATTCTGATTCGGCGACAGGCGGTTACGGCATGACGCGGCGGCGCCTCAGCGACCGCCAGCGGGTCCGCATCAGCGCCATTCAGGACAAACGCAAGGCGCGCTTCGAGGCCCAGGCCGCGGACACGGCGACCGGCGCCATAGGCAAGCCGCTGCATGAGGGCACGGTCATCACCCGCCACGGGCGCAACCTGGCGGTGGAAGATGGCGACGGCCGCCTGACCATTTGCCAGTTTCGGCAGAACCTGGGGCACATCGTCTGCGGTGACCAGGTGCTGTGGCAGCCGGCGCAGGGCGCCACCGGCATCGTCACCGCGCTGTTGCCGCGCGACTCCCAACTGGCCCGACCGGACTTCAGCGGACGGGAAAAGCCGCTGGCGGCGAATATCGACCAATTGGCGGTGCTGATGGCCCCGCGCCCAACGCCGGTGCGCTACCTGCTCGATCAATACCTGGTGACGGCGGAGATCATCGGCGTACGGGCGGTGATCGCCATGACCAAGTCCGACACCCTGAACGCGGCGGAGCGGGCCGAACTGCGCCAGCGGTTCGCCGACTACGAACGCATCGGCTATCCGGTGCTGGAGATCAGCGCCCACAACGCCGGCGGTCTGGAGCCGATTCGCGCCGCGCTGCACGACCGCTCCAGCATCCTGGTCGGCCAGTCGGGGGTGGGCAAGTCATCCCTGGTCAAGGCCCTGCTGCCGGACCGCGAGGTGCAGGTGGGCCGCATCTCGGAGGCCACCGGCCTGGGGCGCCACACCACCTCCAGCGCCACCCTCTACCGCCTGCCCGGCGGCGGCTCTCTAATCGACTCCCCTGGCGTGCGCAGTTTTCGGCTCTCCAAGCTCGATCGCAGCGGACTGGAGCAAGGCTTTCGGGAATTCGCCCCCTTTCTCAGCCAATGCCGCTTCCACAACTGCACCCACGACCACGAACCCGGCTGCGCCATCCGCGCCGCAGTGGCCGCCCGCCATATCGAGCCCCAACGGCTGGAAAACTTCTTGCACATGCTGCGCGGCGGCACGGCCTGAGGCGATTTCCTGGGATTCGCATACCCTCTTGCTATACCGCCGCGCCTAAGCCTCGAAAACAACCCTGGGCGCTCTCGGAACGCAGGGCACGCAGAACGCAGGGCACGCAGAACGTATAGCGCGCGGAGAACCGCAGAGGGCGCAGAGGTGTTTCGATTGAAAGGATAAGCGCCGCACCCGACACCCGCCGCTTCAGCGACGAATGCACTGCGCCGGCCCACCCCCTGTTGACCGCGGGCCCGAAGCGTACACGCCTTGGCCCGGGCGCGTAACCGGAAACCCGCACAGCCCGAGGGCTGTACTCCAGGCGGCTAGGCAAGGCTTCAGCGCCGGGCAGGCGCAAGCCAGCAAAAAACCGCCTCCGCACGCCCTGCGTTCCTGAATGGCGTTGGGGCAACCGTTACTAAGCCGCTATGCGCCGCTTGCCGCGCTTGGTTGGCGAACCCAAATCCGGCGCAATCCGGGTATAAAATCCCCTGCCAATCGCCTGCTGAGCCAGCCCCATCGCCCACCGGCGGCGGCGTCAGCGCATGACAGGCGCCGAGCCCCAGCCGGCCACTTGCGCCAAATAGGCCGCCGCACCCGCGCCCATTTGCTTGGCAAGGCGCTGGAACAGGTCTTCGCGCACCGAATAGTCCACAATATCTTCGGCTTCAATCACCTCGCGGGCCACGAAGCCCGCGCTGCCAACCTGGTCGGCCAGGCCCATCTCGATGCTTTCGGCCCCGGTCCAGAACAGGCCGCTAAAGGTCTCATCGTTCTCCTTCAGGCGCTCGCCGCGGCCCTCGCGCACCACCGCAATGAACTGCTGATGGATGCGCTCGAGCATGCCTTGCATGAATTGCTGGTCGAACTCGGACATGGGCGAAAAGGGATCCATAATGCCCTTGTGTTCGCCGGCGGTGAGCAGGCGGCGCTCCACGCCGAGGTCGCGCATGGCCTCTTGCACCCCGAAGCCGTTCATCAGCACCCCGATGGAGCCCACGATGCTGGCCTCGTTGACAAAGATTTCATCCGCCGCCGCGGCCACGAAATAGCCCCCCGAGGCGCACATATCCGTCACCACCGCGTACAGGGGCTTGTCCGGGTATTTCTCCCGTAGGCGTCGGATCTCGGTATTGATGTAGCTCGACTGCACCGGACTGCCGCCGGGGCTGTTAATGCGCAGGATCACGGCCTGGCTGTGCTCGTTCTCGAACGCCTTGCGCAGGCCGCTGACGATGTTGTCCGCCGAGGCCTCGGTGTCCGGGGCGATAATGCCTTTAAGCTCCACCAAGGCCGTGTGCGCCTCGCCCTTGCCCCCCCCGTCCAAGCCCAAGCGCAGATCGGGGTTCCAGAGCACCAGCAGCACGACCAAATAGGCCACCGCGAACAGCTTGAAGAACACGCCCCAGCGGCGTTGGCGCCGGCGTTCCGCCAGTGCGTCCCGGGCCAGCTCGTGGACCAGCTTGCGTTCCCAATCAGGGTCTTTGGACTCTGCCATCTTGTGCTCCGTCTGCGTTTTTAGGCGATTGGCGGGAATGCTTATCCCAAGATTGCGCCGGATTATTGTTCGACGCATCCCTGCGCCTCACCCCTGCGGGGCTTGCGCGAAAATCCGCTCCCGGCGGATTTTTGTTCGACGCATCCCTGCGCCTCACCCCTGCGGGGCTTGCGCGAAAATCCGCTCCCGGCGGATTATTGATTCGTATTCAAGGCGCGCCACCCGCGCATAGCGGGCTTAGGAGAGATGCGGGCGCCGAAGACGGACCAAAAGACCAGCAAGAGGCTATAAGAAGCCCCAGGCATAGCCTAATCAAGGGGCTTAAGGCCCGGCCAGTCGTGTAATTCTCGAATGTCTTGCAAACAGCCCACGGGGCCGCAACCCAGCAGCCGCTCCACCGTATGCACGCCGTAGCTCACCGCCAGGCAGGCGGTCCCGGCATTGCGCGCCATCTGCATATCGTACTCGGTATCGCCCACCATCAGCGTCTCCGCCGGCGTCGCCCCCAACTCGTCCATCAGTTGCAGCAGCATCTGCGGATGCGGCTTGGAGAAGGCCTCGTCCGCACAGCGCGTGGCATGAAACAGGGACCCCAGG
Source organism: Gammaproteobacteria bacterium (assembly GCA_011389885.1). GTDB lineage: Bacteria > Pseudomonadota > Gammaproteobacteria > Chromatiales > Chromatiaceae > JABBTK01. The sequence goes on from JAABTK010000065.1 coordinate 21,236, forward strand.
CCCGAGGCCTCCAGTGCATGGTCCAGGCCCCGCCGGCCCTTACCGGTGGCCACGGCCAGCAGGTAGCCCCGCTCTAGGAGGCCCTCCAATACCGCCTCCGCCCCCTCGAACAGGGGCGAGGGCGTCATATCGCCGCCGAAAAAGTGATAGCGGTAGCGATCCGCCAGGCCCTGAATCAAGGCCTCCTCGGCCGCCGGGTACAGGGCGGTCACCGCCTCCTTGAGGCCGAGGCCGATGATGTTGCGAATGGCATCGTCATCCGGGACAGCTAATTGCAGATCCGTCACCGCCCCGCGCATGCAGGCCAGAATCCGCGCCTCTGAATCCATTAAGGTGCCGTCCCAATCGAAAACCAATAGTCGATACTTCGCCATTATTCACTCGTCTCCTCGGCCAGCGCGGCGAGCGCCCGCTGAAGCTCCGGGCCCAGCGGCGCCCGAATCTCAAGCATGCCGTCCTCCCAGGCAAAGCGCAGCGACTCGGCATGCAAAAACAGCCGCCGCAGGCCCAGCTCGCGGGCGCGGCGGTTGTCCGCCTCCCGCCCGTATTTGGCATCGCCCAGGATCGGCGTGCCCAAATGCGCCGCATGCACCCGGATTTGGTGGGTGCGACCGGTAATCAGACGGGCCTCAAGCAGGGTCGCCGCCGGCAGTCGCCGCAGCACCCGAAAACGGGTCTCCGCCGACTTGCCCGCGGGCGACACCCGCACCACCCGCTCGCCGCTCTGCAACGTGTTCTTCAACAGCGAGGCCTTGCAGACGGCGCCATTCTTGGCCCAAACCCCGCTCACCAGGGCCTGATAGCGCTTTTCGATGCGGTTATCCCGAATCAGCTCATGCAACCGCCGCAAGGCGCTGCGCCGCTTGGCCAGCACCAGGCAGCCCGAGGTATCGCGATCCAGCCGATGCACCAGCTCCAGCTCCTTGCATTCGGGGCGGATTTGGCGCAGGCCCTCGATCACCCCCAGGCTGATGCCGCTGCCGCCATGCACCGCCAACCCCGACGGCTTATCCAAAATCAGCAGTTGCTTGTCTTCGTGCAACACCGCCGCCTCCAGGCGCTCGGCCAAGGCCGCATCCAGCCGCGGCGGCGCGGCCTGCGCCGCGGCCCCCAGCCGAACCGGCGGAATCCGAATCCAATCCCCCGCCGCCACCCGCTGACTGGCCTTGCAGCGGCCGCCATTGACCCGCACCTCGCCGCGCCGCACGATGCGATAAATGAGGCTCTTCGGGGCGCCCTTCAAGCGTCGCAGCAAAAAGTTGTCCAGGCGTTGGCCGGCGTCGCCGGCTTCGGCCCGCACTTGCCGCGCCTTAGCCGGGGTGGGGGATGGGTTCTCGGACATAGGGCCGAGATGATACCAGCATTCGGCGTTTGATGCGGGGTCCCCCCGCTGTTATATTAGGGGATTCGCGAAAAAGGTCTCGCCGAGCCCAAGCTCCGGCGCCGCCCCCGAGGTTGCGACCCCGGGTTCGTTCCGACCCCGTGAAAGTTTTCCGTTCCGCACCCGCTGGCGCCGCCCCCCGACAACGGGGTCAGAGTCGACCGGGTCGGGGAACAAACGCCCCGCCGGGCTTGCGCGCCGCCGACCGCTGGTCGAGCCGCTCAACCCGGCCGGTTTTGGCGAGCACAGCCGGTCTTTCCGGTCCTTAAGCAGACAACCAAGCGCACCCCGCCCCGCAGCGGTGTAGCCCGGGCCCAACCGCCCGCAACCGACCGCCCGACGGAAGCCGCCGACCACTCATCCGACGCGCTCCGCGGGCGCCCGACGACCGCCCGGCGGAATCGCGTTCCCACACCAAGGAGCGCCCACCGCCCCGGCCGCGGAAAGTGCGCTAAGGGCTCTTTACAACATGAAAAGAATGCTGATCAACGCTACTCAGCCGGAAGAGTTGCGCGTAGCCATCGTGGACGGCCAGAAACTCTTTAACCTGGATATCGAATCCCCCGGCCGGGAGCAGAAAAAGGCCAACATCTACAAAGGACGCGTCACCCGGGTGGAACCCAGCCTGGAAGCCGCCTTTGTCGAGTATGGGGCCGAGCGCCACGGCTTTCTGCCGCTGAAAGAGATCGCCCGCGGCTACTTCTCCGAGGCCTCGCAAAAGGCCGGCGGGCGGCCCAGTATCAAGGACGCGATCAGGGAAGGCCAGGAACTCGTGGTGCAAATCGAAAAGGAAGAGCGCGGCAACAAAGGCGCCGCCCTCACCACCTTCGTCTCCCTCGCCGGCCGCTATTTGGTGCTCATGCCCAACAACCCCCGCGCAGGCGGGGTTTCGCGCCGCATCGAGGGCCAAGACCGCAGCGAGCTGCGCGAGGCCATGAGCGCCCTCACCATCCCCGAGGGCATGGGCCTGATCGTGCGCACCGCGGGCATGGGCAAGAACGCCGAAGAGCTGCAATGGGACCTCGACTACCTGCTGCAACTGTGGCAGGCGATCGAAACCTCCGCCGCCACCCGCGCCGCGCCCTTCCTGATCTACCAGGAAAGCAACGTCATCATTCGCTCGATACGCGACTACCTGCGCGCCGACATCGGCGAAATCGTAATCGATCACCCCGAGGTGCATGACGAGGCCTGCGAATTCATCGAACAGGTGATGCCCCAGTACCGGCGCAAGATCCGCCGCTACGAAGACGAAATCCCCCTCTTCACCCGCTATCAAATCGAAAGCCAAATCGAATCCGCCTTCCAGCGCGAGGTCCGCCTGCCCTCGGGCGGGGCCATCGTCATCGACCACACCGAGGCCCTGACCTCGGTGGACATCAACTCCGCGCGCTCCACCAAGGGCGCGGATATCGAAGAAACCGCGCTCAACACCAACCTCGAAGCCGCCGACGAAATCGCCCGCCAACTGCGCCTGCGCGACATGGGCGGCCTATTCGTAATCGACTTCATCGACATGGGCCCGGCGCGCCACCAGCGCGAGGTGGAAAACCGCATCAAGGACGCCCTGAAGCAAGATCGCGCCCGCGTCCAGGTCGGCCGCATCTCCCGCTTCGGCCTGTTGGAGATGTCGCGCCAGCGCCTGCGTCCGTCCCTGGGCGAATCCAGCCAACTGCCCTGCCCCCGGTGCGACGGCCACGGCTTCATCCGCGGGGTGGAATCCCTCGCCCTGTCGATCCTGCGCGTAATCGAAGAACAGGCGATGAAGGAAAACACCGCCCGCATCATGGCCCAACTGCCGGTGGACGTGGCCACCTTCCTGCTGAACGAAAAACGCCAAGCCATTCACGAGGTCGAAGGCCGCCAAGGCGTAGCGGTGGTCCTGATCCCCAACATCCACATGGACACGCCGAAGTACGAAATCGAACGCGTCCGGCGCCAAGACCTGACGGAAGGCGGCGAAGAAACCGCCGCCGCCGCCAGCTACACCCTCGCCACCGCCCCCGACGGCACGCCCCAAGAGACCGCCAAGGCCCGCGAGGCGCGGCCCGAAGAACCGGCCGTCAAGGCGATCAAACCCACAGCCCCGGCCCCCCAGCGCCCCCCCAAGGCCAAGCCCGAGCCCAAGCCCGAGCCCAAACCGGAACCCAAGCCCGCACCTAAGCCCCAGGCCAAACCGCAACCCAAAGCGGCGCAGCCGGCCAAGGCCCCCAAAGACACCGCCGATCAAGAGCAAAGCCTGCTGCGCCGCATCTGGAGCAGCCTGTTCGCCGATCGCCTCGGCGGCGGCAAGACCGCCCCGGCCCCGAGCGCCCCGGCCGCCGACGACGGCGCGGACCCAGCCGACACCCAAAACGAGCCTGGCCCCAAGCCCCCGCGCCCCGACGCCGACAGCCCCAGCCGTAAAAAACGCGGCGCCCGCTCCGGCGGCCGCGGCGGCGCGCGCGACGGCCAGAAGCCCAAACCGGAGACCGAAGCCGGCGCCGACAACCAGCCCGAGCCCAAGACCGACGACCAAAGACCCGCCGGCAAGGCGCCCGAAGACAAACGCAAAGACGAAGGCGAAGGCCAACCCCAGGGCCGCAGCCGCGGTCGCCGCGGCGGTCGCCGTCGGCGCGGCTCCCGCAGCGGCGATCCAAGCGCCAAGGGCGCCTCGGAAAACCAGGGCCAAACCAATACGACCGAGGCGGGCGCGCAAGAGGCCAAGGCCCCCAAACCGGAACAAAACGGCGAGAAAAAACCCCGCTCCGGCCGCAAGCCCCGCGACCCGGAACCGCGCCCCGACGAAACGCCGTCCGCCGAGGCCCAGGCCAATCCCGACGCCCCCGCCGAGCCAAAGCCATCGCCCGAGGCCGCCAGGCCGACGGACCAGCCATTAGTGCAGGTGGAAACCAAAAAGACGCCGAAACCCCAGGCCGAACCCCAGGCCGAAACCAAACCCGCGCCAACGGCAGCGGAAAAGGCCGAAGACCGCCCGGCAAAGGAAACCCCCGCCGCCGCGCCGACCGAAACCGACGCCGAACCCGCCAAGGCCAAAACCGAGGACAAAAAACCCGCCCCTCGCAGCCGCCGAAGCCGCAAACCCGCGTCCCAGCCACCCGCCACGGAAAGCGGCGAGCCCGAGGCGCAAGCCGCGGCAACCGAACCCCCGCCCCCGGCGCCACAACCGGAAGAAAAGCCGCAACCGCCCAAGGCGGAGCAACCAGCGCCCAAGGCGGAGCAACCGGCCCCCAAGGCGAAGCAACCGGCCCCCAAGGCGAAGCAACCGGCCGCCAAGGCGAAGCAACCAGCGCCCAAGGCGGAGCAACCGACCCCCAAGGCGGAGCAACCGACCCCCAAGGCGGAGCAACCGGCCCCCAAGGCGGAGCAACCGACCCCCAAGGCGGAGCAACCGGCCGCCCCCAAGGAAGAAACTAAACCGCCGAAGGCCGACACCCCGCCCGCGCCGGAAAAACCCAAGCCCGCAGAAGGCGACAACGACTAAACAGCCCCGCACCAGCCTCGTCCCCACGCCCCGGCGTGGGGGCGTGGGGACCGCTCACCTCTCCCGCCCCACGGGAAGGCGCCGGGGGAAGGGGCTGCGCGGCCTTGGGGAAATAGCGTCGAACTCGCCAGCCGCGGGGTCCATATTGAATAGCCCGCGGGTGCGTTGGGCGCGCCCACCGCGAAACTCAAATCCAACATCAACATTGCCGCGCGCCGTAACGCACCATCCCCGGCTGAGCGCTGAGGGCTTAAAAGAGAAGGCGCAAAGACCGCCTAGGGAGCGCCAAAGGACGCGGAGAACCGCAGAGGGGCAGAGACTGCTCCGATTTTATACCCGCCTTGCAAGCCCCAGCTTGCCGAATGGCTCGGGAAGCGAGGCTTCCAACACGCGGGTCCCCGAGCCGGAGCTTGAAGACCAGCAGTAGCGGCTTAATCCCCAACGCGGACACTCGACCCGCCGTCATCGCGGCTGCAAGCCGCTCCCACAGGCGCAACGGTGTCATTTTCGACGGTATTGTCTTGTGGGAACGGTTTGGAACCGCGATTAGCCGCCACAGCGGCTTAATTCCAACGAAGCGTAAAATACAGGACGTAAAAACACTAAACCCTTTCTTTTTGCGGTCAATCTCGCCCTTGAAGCGCTGGCGCAGCGCGGCCGGGAAGAGGGGCTTGAGGCCCGGATTCGGGAACCTGGCGAACAGCAAACGCGGGGATTGCTGCCTTGGCCAAAGCGCTGGACAAGCGCCGGAAAATCCCGATAATTCAGCGCGCCGCCGACGGGGCGGCCCTGCCCCGAAGGCCCTGCCATGCGCCAAAACCCGACCCTTTCCGCACTGCCGCGAACCGCTCGTAGGCGCGTTGAATCACGGTGGGCTCTGCTGGGGGCCTCTCATAACCAGCGTCTCGTTCTGTTCCTATTCCTATACGAGCCCCGGGGAGTGGGGCGCGAACCTTCGTTGGGCGGCGCCTCGGCCGGACTAAAGTCCGGGCTCCGAGCGGGGTCCGGGCTCCGGGCGACCTCGGCCGGACTAAAGTCCGGGCTCCGAACGGGGTCCGGGCTCCGGGCGACCTCGGCCGGACTAAAGTCCGGGCTCCGGGCGGGGTCCGGGCGGGGTCCGGGCTCCGGGCGGGGTAAAGGGTAAAAGGGATAAAGGGAAAAGGGTT
>JAABTK010000066.1 GCA_011389885.1 Gammaproteobacteria bacterium
TGAGTCTTGGGTTGGAATACAGGTGACGCCCGAACCGACTGGTGATTAGAATTTGGGTGTCCTTTTTTCTCTCTTTTCCTTGCGTCCCGCCGGGTGTCCTTTTTTCTTTCGTTTTTTCTTTCGGCGCATCCTATGAAGACGAACGCTCCGCATAGGATGTGCCGAGGAACGAGGCGCATCACAACCCGCCGGAGCCGATGCGCCTCGCAAAGCTTGGCGCATCCTATGAAGACGAACGCTCCGCATAGGATGTGCCGAGGCACGAGGCGCATCACAACCCGCCGGAGCCGATGCGCCTCGCAAAGCTCGGCGCATCCTATGAAGACGCACGCTCCGCATAGGATGTGCCGAGGCACGAGGCGCATCACAACCCGCCGGAGCGAAAGGAGACACCCAAGTTCTACCCAAGTTCTAGATTTACCCTAGGGGAGGCGGGAGTCAATTTTTTTGGGTGTCGATTCTTTTGCTCCAGCCCAGCCACATCCGGAGAATTAAAGCCTGGTGGGATTTGAGTGAATCCGCTCCCGTTGCCCCTAATCCAGTAAACTAGAATTTGGGTGTCCTTTTTTCTTTGGTTCATGCGCGGGCTGAACGGGTACTTGGCGCGCCCGGCGAACGAGGAGGACGGTTGCAAGGGGCGTTTTGCGGTCCATTGATTCGTTTACGGTTTTTTGGCGACAAGCCAAGCAGGGCTTGGCGCACAGGCGTTACCAAGCAGGGCTTGGTCACGAGGAGAAATCTTCCTGCCGACGCGCCACCGACGCGCGCCGCTGCAGTTACCCGTTGGCAGTAGGAGTATCAGATATGTGGTGGCAAGTGGTTGCAATTGCACTCGTTGTTTTTGTCTTATTCCCTGTGGTGGCAATTCTCTACGGATCTAGCCGCTGGCAGGCAGACACAAGGGCGCTTCATGCGAGAATGAAAGCGGCATCGGCTCCGATTGCCCCAACATCCTACGATCCATGCGAATTGGAGGGTCTGCCTGCGCCGGTCCAACGCTATTTTCGAACTGTTTTGAATGAGGGGCAGCCGTTGGTCGCAGCGGTCCGCATAAAACACTCTGGCACCTTCAATATGAGCGAGACCGAAGAGCAATGGACGCCATTCAGTTCAACTCAGCGTGTCGTCATCCAGCGACCAGGTTTTGTTTGGGACGCCCGCATTCGTATGGCACCAGGGATGATTGCCCATGTCCATGATGCCTATATTGCCGGCGAGGGTGTGCTGCGAGCAAAGCTATTCGGGCTCTTGACCGTGATGAAACAACCCAGCACGCCGGAATTGGCACACGGAGAGTTAATGCGCTTTTTCGCTGAAGCGGCGTGGTACCCTACAGCACTTCTTCCTAGTCAGGGGGTGGCTTGGGAAGCAATTGATGACGCACAAGCCAGCGCGACGCTTTCCGATGGGGCGACGACGGTAAAACTGGTGTTTCAGTTTGGTACTCAAGGGCTCATCAGTTCAGTGCTTTCGGATGGAAGATATCGCGTAGCGGAGGGTGTGCAGGTTGCGGCTCCCTGGCAAGGTCGCTATTGGGGCTATGAGGTGCAAGATGGCCTGTTGGTTCCGCTGTATGGTGAAGTGGAATGGTTGCTGGCTGACGGCGCAAAGCCATACTGGCGCGGGCGGATTCAGCAAATCCGATACGAAGTAAGTAACTAATGGGTAAGAGTTTTACCTAACAACGGATTCGCCAAGAGAAAAACTATGCATCCAACCAGTTCAGTACCCGAAACATATCGAGTGCAACTCCGTTCCTTTATACCCTTTTTGCTGATTTCGTTCGGCATCGCCTGGGGTATCCTTGGATTGTACATCTTTCTCTCGGATATTATGGGAACGGTGTTTGGTCCGCTCACCGGCAACCATCCGCTTTTTTTCCTGGCCGTTTACGCGCCTGCAATCGCAGCGTTTGTTCTTGTTGTCCGCAACGGTGGTCTGGTCGGTCTGCGGCGCTTCCTCGGTCGGGCATTGCTATGGCGCTGCAGCCTAGCCTGGTATGCCTTTCTTATTATTGGCATGCCTTTAATCTTCATTGGAGGTTCGGCGATTAAAGGCAACCTTCTAACGGAGCCTTTTCCGTTTGCGTCCTTTCATGCCCTATTCGTGGCATTGACGCTTGCCGCCATCAAAGGCCCGATTGAAGAGTTTGGTTGGCGGGGGTTCGCACTTCCTCTTCTGCAAAGGAAGTTCGCTCCGCTTTGGGCCGGGCTGATTCTTGGAGCCATCTGGGGGCTTTGGCATATACCAGCCTTCCTGTTGAGCGGAACCCAGCAGAGCGAGTGGTCATTCGCGGCATTCTTTTCTGGATGCCTGGCAATCAGCATCATCGCAACTGCACTATTTAACAGCTCGCGTGGCAGCATCCTTCTATCGGCATTTTTCCACTTTTCGCTCATGAATCCGATTTTCCCGGACGCGCAACCCTATGACACCTACCTGCTGATGGTTGTTGGAATTTTTATCGTTTGGTGGAAACGTAAGGATATGTTCACAAGAGAAGGGGCTGTCACGGAAGTTATCCCCCGACCGAAAGCCCTGTGATTTATTTTTATTTCAAGCGTGGCGCTGCCACAGATTTGCGCTAAGGTGAACGACAAGAAAACCCCCATGCAAGGATATTTATAACGGAGGCCGAGCGGGCGAAGGCACGGGGGCTTGTCGCGGTCTGGCGCGGTCGCTTGGGCGACATCATTCATGCGCGGGCTGAACGGGCACTTGGCGCGCCGGGCGAGCGAGGAGGACGGCTGCGCGGGATTTTGCGGTCCATTGATTCGCTTACGGTTTTTTGGAGACAAGCCAAGCAGGGCTTGGTAACGAGGGGTGGTTGTGTCCGTCAGGGGGAAGGCGCAAGCGTAGGGACCCAATGGCGCATGCGCTGAGCCGGCACCCTTGTGGGTGTCGATTCATCCAGATCGCCTTTAAAATAGCCGATCCGGGACCGGGTTCCCGTTCGGGTGCGTAGAAAGGAGGGGGCGTGGAATTACTGCTAATTGGGGTGTTATTGCTCACTGGGCTCGCCTTCGGGGCGCTTGGGAGTCATCTGTTCGGCATTCCGCGTGTGGTGGGTTACATCTTGGCGGGCATGCTCTTTTCCCCCGGCCTCCTGGGCGGCCAACTGGGCATGCACGACACTCAGTGGACTCAGCCACTGGTGTCGGTGGCCCTCGGGATCATTGCCTATGTGATCGGCGGGGCGATCAGCCCGGGCCAGTTGCGGCGTCTCGGCTGGAGCATTGCGGGGGCTACCCTGGGCGAGGTCTCGGGCGCCTTTCTGGCGGTGGCGGGCGCGGTCCTGCTGTTGGGCATGACGGTGGCCGACCTGCCGTTGTGGTCGTTCGCGCTGGTGCTCGGCGCGCTCGCCCCGGCCACGGCGCCCGCCGCCATCGTGGCGGTGGTGCATCAGTACCAAGCGCGTGGGCCGGTGACGACCACGCTGCTCGGCATGGTGGCCATCGACGATGCCCTCGGCATCCTCATTTTTGCGCTGGTGATGGCGATCGTCGGCAGCGGGTCGCTAGGCGGGGTGCTGGGCACGGCCTTATGGGAGATCGGCGTCGCCTTGCTGGCGGGCGGGGTCGGCGGCTTTCTGATCGAACGCCTGTCGCGGCGTTTTCACGAACAGAGCCTGTTGCTTCCTTTGTTGCTGGGCGGGATCTTGCTGACGGTGGGGTTGGCCGCTTGGGGCGAGTTCTCGGCGCTGCTGGCGGCGATGGTGCTGGGCTTTGCGGCGCGCTGGTTTGGTGGTTCCTATGTCGAGCGATTGTTCAAGCCGATCGAGGATCTAGAGGAGACCGTGTTCGTGTTGTTTTTCACCTTTGCCGGCTTGCATTTTGCGCCCTCGGCCGTGGTCGATTACTGGCCTCTGATGTTGACCTATTTTATTGCGCGCACCATCGGTCTGTTCGTCGGCGGGGGGAGCGGCGCACGCCTGGCCGGGGCGCCGCGGGCGGTTTGGTCGAACATCGGTTTCGGCCTGTTCCCTCAGGGCGGCGTGGCCATCGGCCTGGCGTTGCTGTTGTTGAATTATCCGATGTTTTCGCAGGCCGGGGAGATTATTGTCAACCTGATCGCGACCACTACCTTGCTGACCGAGTCCGTTGGGGCGATCTTGGTGCGATACGGTTTGCGGCGGGCTGGCGAACTCTGCCAGGGCACGCCGAAAGAAAAGAGCGCCCGGTGACGTCGTCGGTGACTGAAGCGGTCGATAGGCCCTCGGTGCGCTATGCTTCGCGTCGAGTTGGCGCAGTCCGCCTGCATTAGGTGGAAGGAGAGGCTAAATGAAGATTGCCGATTGGTTGGAGGGCCACGCCGTATCCGGGGTGACCGTCGAAGGTGATACCTCGCTTGAGGAGGCGGCGCGCGCACTGCTGGGCAAGCCGGAGTGCCGCGATATCTATGTCACCGATCCCGAGGGGCGAGTCGTCGGTCACCTCGGCTTCCGCCGGCTGGCGGACGTATTGCTGCACCGGTCAACGTCCAGCCGCCGCCAAATGCTTGAGCGGGTGACGCCCGGACCGGTCCGTGAGTTCATGGAACAACACTTTATCTCGGCCCGACTTGACGAGCACGTCCACGATGTCCTGTACAAAAATATGGAGCAGTGGCTCGAGGATATCCCGGTGCTCGACGCGGACAATCGGCTGGCGGGGATTATACGGCTGGTCGATTTTGTCCGTGCGGCGATCCAACCATCGGACCAAAGCCTTGATTGAGTGACAGCCGCGCCGACCCGCTTCGCATTGCCGGCGCTGGGTGACGCCGTCGCGGTCTTCTACGCGGGGCTGGCGCCGCCGACCCGGGCGGGTGCATGGGTCGATATGGACGGGGCGCCGGTCGGCGAGACCGACGACGCAGTGGAAATTTCGCCGCTGTATCGGTAGAGTCGCGGTTTCTTATCAGGCTATTGAGTGAGCAGTATGGTCCGGCATCAGGCCCAAGACACAGTCCCATTACGCATTGCAGTCTCCACGCCGCCCAGGCAATGGGAGCGGCTACGCTGGTACGGTCCCGGGCTGTTGTGGATGTTGTCGGCCGTGGGGACTGGATCCGTGCTCTTCAGTCCCAGGGTGGGCTCGGTCTACGGCTATGAGTTGCTCTGGCTGCTGCTGCTGGTGATTTTCTTTATGTGGGTGATGATTCGGGAAATGGCCCGTTTCACCCTCGTTACCGGTCGCACCATCCTTGACGGCATGTCAACGCTTAAAGGCCCCAGGGATTGGGCCATTTGGGTCATCTTTCTCCCTCAACTGGCAGCGGCCGCGGTCGGGATCGCCGGTCTGTCGGCCGTGGTGGGCAGTGCTTTCTCCGTCGTTCTGCCCGGGCCGACGGTGGTCTATTCGGAACTGATACTGCTGGGCTGCGTGTTGCTGACCACCACGGGGAAATATGCCCAAATCGAACGGATTTCGCGGTACATGGCGATAGCGCTCATGGTGATTGCCGTGATCTCGGCGGCGGCCGTCTTTCCTTCGTGGCAGACCCTGGGTTCGGGGCTGGCGCCCCAGTGGCCCGAGGACGCCAATCTATATATCATCGCGCCCTGGGTGGGCACCATCCTGGCCGGCTCCATGGGCATTATCTGGTTCTCTTACTGGACGGCAACCCGTGGCTACGGCGGCGGGCTGCAAACTCGGCCGGACGAGGAGGACGAGGAGCAACAAGAGGAAACGACCCTGGCGCAACAGGGCGCGCGCGGCGACATCTCCGGCAAGCACAGCGCCATTCGCTCCTGGCTTGGCGTCATGACCGGTGCGGCTGCCCTGGGGGTGATTGGCGGCGGGCTCGTGATCAGCGCCTTCCTGATACTGGGGGCGGAGCTGTTGGGTCCCGAGGGCATTGTGCCGGAAGGCGCTAATGTTGCTGGCGACCTGACCCGACTCTTCTCCGGTATCTGGGGCGAGGCGGGCCGCTACCTGATCCTGCTGGCGATCATCGTGGCCATTGGCGGCAGTGTGCTGGCCAATCAGGACGGTTGGGGGCGCAGCTTTGCCGACATGACCCTCATCCTCAGCCGTGAACAACGCCGGTTGCGTCGGGGCTGGGCTTACCAGTTGCTGGCCCGGGGCGGCAGAGGGTCGCTGTTGGAGCGTCGCAACCTGAAGCGTTTTTTCATTCTCTCCATCACCGGCGTGATCCCGGCGCTAATCATTCTGATGTTTAACGATCCGGTACAGGTGATGTCGGCTTCCGGCATCATTGCCGCCCTGCATACGCCTTTCATTGTACTAACGGCGCTCCTGGTCAACCTGCAACGGCTTCCCGCGGAGCACAGGCCGGGGCTGTTCTACATTGCCGCCATGGCACTGGCGGGATTGTTCTACCTGGTGTTCGGGGGTGTCTATCTCTGGAGCCTGGTCGCCCCGTCCAGCTGATAGCTATACCGGCGACAGGGGCTTCGCAGCCCGACTGCCGGTCATGCGACTCGGAAAGCACTCGTGTTCATCGGTGTTTAAGAAGAGAACCACGAATGGACACGAGAATGGACACGAATTTTTGCTGCGCGGGTTCTCGGGGTCTTGATTCGCTTTGGCGTCCTTGGCGGTCTTGGCGTTATTTCCTTTTCGCCGTAGGGTGCGTTAGCCCCGCCTATCCCAAGACCCCCGCATTCGAAATACCCCGGAATCCGGGTGATCGCGCCAAACCTTGAACCGCCAGCGGGGCGTAACGCACCATGGCCGGCGATGGGGCGTTCCCAAAAGCCGTGATTGAGCAGGGTGTCGAGTTCGTCGGCGGCGAGCCCCCCGGCGACGAACGACAACACGACCAGCAACGCGAGGCGGGAGCGAATCACTCGGTCGAAGGTTCGCGCGGGAGCCCCGCCTCGTACCACCCCTTGCTGCGATTCACCACCCGCACCACCAGCAGCATCACCGGCACCTCGATCAGGACGCCGACTACGGTGGCGAGCGCCGCGCCCGATTCGAACCCGAATAGCGAGATGGCGGCGGCGACGGCCAGCTCGAAGAAGTTGGAGGCGCCGATTAGCGCCGAGGGGCCGGCCACGCTGTGGGCGACGCCGAATTTGCGATCGAGCAGATAGGCCAGACTGGAGTTGAAAAACACCTGGATCAGGATCGGCACGGCGAGCATGAGGATAATCAGCGGCTGATTGAGAATCGCCTCGCCCTGAAAGGCGAACAACAGAATCAGGGTCAACAACAGCGCCACCAGCGACCAGGGGTGCAACCGCGCCAGCGCACGGTCGAAGCGCTCCCGGCCGCCCTTGAGCAGCCAGGCCCGCGCCGACTGGGCGATGGCCACCGGAATCACGATATATAGCAGCACCGACAACAGCAGGGTGTCCCAGGGGACGGTAATGGCGGCCATCCCCAGCAGCAGTCCGACGATGGGCGCGAAGGCGAAGATCATGATGATGTCGTTGAGGGCCACCTGGGTGAGGGTGAACATCGGGTCGCCCTTGGTCAGGTGGCTCCAGACGAATACCATGGCGGTGCAGGGGGCGGCGGCGAGCAGGATCAGCCCCGCCACATAGGAGTCCAGTTGCTCGGCGGGCAACCAAGGGGCGAATACATGGCGAATGAAGATCCACGCCAGCAGGGCCATGGAGAAGGGTTTTACCGCCCAGTTCACGAACAGGGTGATGCCGACGCCGCGCACATGGCGGCGCATCTGATGCAGCGCGCTGAAGTCGATCTTCATCAGCATGGGGATGATCATCACCCAAATCAGCACGCCCACCGGCAGGTTGACCTGGGCGACCTCCAGCCGGCCCAAGGCCTGAAAGGGCCCCGGGATGAACTGCCCCAGGGCGATACCGATGACGATGCAAAGAAACACCCAAAGGCTGAGCCAGCGTTCGAAGAAGCCCAGCTCGGCCCCTGCGGCGCCCTTGGCCGTGGTTTCACATTGCACGCTCATGCCGCACCCCCAAGGTTTCTCGAATCGCCGGGATTAGGCGGTTTTGGATGTCTTCGAACAGTTGATCGAAGGCCTCGGCCGGCTCCTCGGCCGGGTCGTGCAATCCGATATGGATCGAGCGCACCGCGCGCGGAAACAGCGGGCAGGTCTCCTTGGCGTTGTCGCACACCGTTACCACCAGATCAAGATCGGTCGCCAGATAGGCGTCCACGCCCTCCGGCTTCAACCCCTCGGTTGCAATGCCCTCTCGCCGCAGCTTGTCGAGCACGCCCTCGACCACGCGCGGTCGCGGTTCAACCCCGGCGGAGACCGCATGGACCTCCCCCGCCAGTTGGTGATTGATCACCGCCTCCGCCATTTGGGAGCGGCACGAGTTTCCGGTGCAAAGGATTAAAATGTTTTTCATGCGGCGGTGGCCTTGTGGTTGTCTGGAGGCGCGGGCATGCAGCGGCTATAAGGCTATAACATGCGTTGTTTCAAATATGTTAGTCTTGTTGTCGCGGTTCTGCAATGGGCAAGGTCAGGCGGGGCCAACGCCACGGTTGGACCCGTTCACGGGCGGGGGGAAACGACGGGTCCCTTCGTCGAGTGCCGCGGGAGGGGGAGATGGGCGGATGATCGGTCGGTAGAAGATGGGTTGGGGCCGTGGCCCGCAAGCGAGCTTTTGGGGCGCCTGCGAGATGGCTTGGTGACGGGGCTTAACGCACGCCCTCCCCCAAGGCGTGCGGCGTCGGTCATCATCTGCCGGGGCGGTGGGCAGGCCCCTCGTCGAGCCGGGACGGCAGCTTCTTGACCGCCGCCCCGGCCTTTGCGCAGCGAGCCGGCCGCCGGCCGCGCACTATCCCTCGCCCTTCTCCGCGCAACCGATACACAGAGGCGCGGCGGGGTCGAACTCCAGGCGGCGGGGGTTGATCCCTTCGTCGCAGCGCAGGCAATAGCCATAGTCACCGCTGTCGCAGCGGCGCAGGGCGGCCTTGATGCGTTGCAGTTCAACGGCGGCGCGTTGGCGGGTGTTTTTCGCCATGGCCTGTTGCTGCATGGCGTCCATGCGCGAGAGGCGGCCGACGCTGGTTTGGTCGAGCACCACGGTGCCGGCGGCGTCTTTGCGGGTCTCCTCCAGCGCCAGCATCTCTTCCCGTCGCTGCAACAGCTTGGCGCGGAAGTGTTCGATGTTCAACGGCTGAGCCATTTTCATCTCCTCAACGCAGCAACAACACCGGCACTTGCGCGTTGCGCAGTACGCAGGTGGTGGTGCTGCCCACCAGAAAACGCCGCACCACCGAATGGCCGTAGGCCCCCATCACGATCAGGTCGATATCCCGCTCCTGGCGGTAATCGCACAGGGCGCGCTCCACCTGGCCGGTGAGCAATTCGGTGGTCACCGTGAACTCCGCCGTCTCCAGGGTATGGCGCGCCCATTCGAGCTGACCCCGGTTGGCCTTGGTGTCGTCGGCCACCATCACCACATGACACTCCAGCCCTTGGAACAGGGGGCTGCCCGCCACCATGTCTATGCCCTTGTGGGTGGTGGGGCTGCCGTCGTAGGCGAGCAGGATGCGCTGGGGCGATTTGAATTCCGGGGTGCAGACCAGGATCGGCCGGTGCAGGGTGCGCACCACCGTCTCCAGGCGGCTGCCGATGTGTTCGCCCAGGTTTTCGTCGTGCTTGCCCATCACCAGCAGGCGGGTATCAGGCTGCATCTCGGAAAGGGTCTCCACCAAATCGCCGTGGCGCTGGAGCAGGCGCGGCGCTTCCGTGCCGCTGGCGGTAACCCGCTTGCGCGCCTCTTCGAGCGTCGCCCGGCCCTGTTGCAGGGCCACCCGGCCGCGCTGTTCGTCCAGTTGGGTCAGCTCGTCGAGCAGGGATTCGCGACTGCCGAGGCCGATGTTGCCGCTGAGGTCCTGCTGTTCCGGGTACTGGCGCTTGTCCAGCACATGCAGCAGGGTCAGCGGCGCCTCCAGGCGCCGGGCGGCCCAGGCGGCGTGATCGCAGACCGAGCCCGAAACCGGGGTGGCGTCGATGCAGGCAATGACTTGGGACATGGTGCGTTGCTCCTCTGGCGGTGTCGTTAGGCGATTTCTGGGGATTCTCATGCCATCTTGCGATAAAAATCCCCGCCAATCGCCTTATTCTAGGTTCAATGGTCCATCAACTGGTCGATGGCATCGGGCTTATCATGCACCGCGAAGCGGTCCACGATGGTGGCGCTGGCTTCGTTGAGGCCGATCAGCTCCACCTCGGTGCCTTCGCGCCGGAACTTGAGCACCACCTTATCCAATGCGGCCACGGCGGTGATGTCCCAAAAGTGGGCGTCGCACAGGTCGATCACCACCTTGTCCACCACCTCCTTGAAGTCGAAGAATTCGGTGAACTTGTCCGCCGAGGCGAAGAACACCTGCCCCACGATCCGATAGGTGCGGGTGCGGCCGTCGGCGCTCAGCGTCGTATAGAAGTATTTGTACTGGGCCACCTTATTGGCGAAGAACAGGGCCGCCAGCAGCACGCCCACGAACACGCCGTAGGCGAGGTTGTGGGTGAACACCACCACCGCCACGGTGGCCACCATAACGATGGTGCTGCTCGGCGGGTGCTCCTTCATCTTGCGCAGCGAGTCCCAGCTGAAGGTGCCGACGGCCACCATAATCATCACCGCCACCAGCGCGGCCATGGGGATCTGCGCCACCCAGTCGCCCAAGAATACCACCATTAGCAGCAAAAACACCCCGGCCGAGAGGGTGGAGAGCCGCGTGCGGCCGCCCGATTTCACGTTAATCACCGACTGGCCGATCATCGCACAGCCCGCCATGCCGCCCAGCAGACCGGCGCCGATGTTGGCCAGGCCCTGGCCCTTGCACTCGCGGTTCTTGTCGCTGGAGGTGTCGGTGAGGTCGTCCACGATGGTGGCGGTCATCAGCGACTCCAGCAGCCCCACCACCGCCAGCGACAGCGAGTAGGGCAGGATGATCAGCAGGGTCTCCAGGTTCAGCGGCACCTCCGGCCACAGGAACACCGGCAGGGTATCGGGCAGGTCGCCCATGTCGCCCACGGTGCGCACGTTCAGATCCAGCAGCAGGGCCACGCCGGTGAGCACCACGATGGTCACCAGCGGCGAGGGGACGGCGCGGGTCAGATAAGGGAACAGGTAGATGATGCCCAGCCCCGCGGCGGTAAGGGCGTAGACGTGCCAGGTGACCCCCGCGGTGGCCGGATTAAGCTCGGGCAACTGGGCCATGAAGATGAGGATAGCCAGGGCATTGACGAAGCCGGTGACCACCGAGCGCGAGACGAAGCGCATCAGCGAGCCGAGCTTGAGAAAACCCGCGCCGATCTGAATCACGCCCGTGAGCAGGGTGGCGGCGAGCAGGTATTCCAGCCCATGGTCGCGCACCAGCGTCACCATCAGCAGCGCCATGGCCCCGGTGGCGGCGGAGATCATGCCGACCCGGGCGCCGGCGAAGGCGATCACCACGGAGATGCAGAAGGAGGCGTAAAGCCCCACCTTGGGGTCTACGCCGGCGATGACGGAGAAGGCGATGGCCTCGGGGATCAGCGCCAGGGCGACCACGATGCCGGCGAGCAGGTCGCCGCGCAGGTTGCCGAGCCACTGGCTGCGCAGGGTGTACAACATGGGAATTTCCTTAAAAACAGACCAAGGCGCCTGACGCTGGGCGTAGGCGCTGGATGATACGGGGGGAGCATGAGGGGGGCCGGAGCCGAAGGGCCCAGCCGCCGACGGGGAAACCTATGGCGGCGTCGGACGCCCGGCGGGCGGGGTAATTAAGTAGTTATTGATAAGCTGATTCATGCCGACATGATACCAGAGGATCGGCCCCGGGGCCATGCCCTATCACGCAAAAATCGTGCTGGCCGGGCTCGCTCGGCTGCGCCTAATTAACGGAAACAACGAATCAATCAATCCGTATCTCGTGGGAGCGGTTTGCAACCGCGATCAGCCGCGCCAGCGGCTTGGCCCGGGCGTTTGCGCCGGATCAGAGGCCGTCATCGCGGATGCAATCAGCTCCCACGGTTGTTTCCGCTATTCGCCCGCAGGCGCGGGCTCGCTCGGCAAGAAGCCCGAGGGCTGGGCCGCATGGGTCAGGCACAGGCAGTGCATGGCGCGGGTGCAGGCCACATAAAGTAGGTTGCGATCCATGTCGGTGCGGTAGTTGTCCTGATCGGCCTGGGGTGCGATGACTTGGTCGAATTCCAGGCCCTTGGCGATGGGGGCGGCGCAGATTACCGCCCCTTTCGCGAACACGCTGCTGCCGGCGTTGAGCAGATGCAGCGCGGGGAAGTCGCCGGTGAGCTTTTTGTGCAGCGCGGCGGCCTGTTTTTGGGTCTTGCAGATAACACCCAGGCTATTGTGCTCGCTCTCGCCGAAGGCGCGAATACGCTGCCGAATCGCCTCCAGCTCCTGTTTCTTGCTGGCGAAGCCCAACACCTCGGGGGCCTCGCCATGGCGTTCGATGGGTTCCGCCCGCGCATGGGGGGCGATATGCAGCGCGAAGCGGGTGATTTCGTAGCTGGAGCGGTAGCTCTTGATCAGTTCGGCCGCCTGGGCCTGGGGGAACACGCCGCGTATGCCCTCGGCGGTGGAGGCGCTGAAGGGGTTCACCGACTGGTTGGCGTCGCCGAGGATGGTTTTCTTGCAGGGAAAGAGCTTGTCGATCACCGCGTACTGCACCGGCGTATAGTCCTGCATCTCATCGATCAGCAGGTGTTTCACCTCGCGGTAGCGCCGATCTAGCCCCTCCAGGCGCATCTTCAAATGAATCAGCGGGAAGACATCGCACCATTCCAGACGTCCCCGCTTCGCCGGCTGGAACAGCTCCGGCCGCCCCATCCAATCGAACAGTTCGCGGTAGGCCTGGCGCAGGGTGATCTTGCGCGCCATGCCGCGCACCGCCTCGCGCAGAGAGCGACGCTCGTCGGTGCGCAGGTCGTAGTTGTAATGAAAGCCGATCTGGCTTTCGGCCGCGCGCACCACCCGGGCCACCCGCTCGGTAAAGGCCACGCCGCGATGCTTTTGCCAGGTCTCGGCCAAGAACCAGTCGGGCACGATGCGGCCGCGACCGAGGCGCCAGTCCTCGGCGACAAAGGAGGCGGCCTCCAGATGCGAGGCGTAGCGGTCGATTTGTCGCAGGAACTCGCGCGACGCCTTGGCCGCGATGCGGGTTTTAAGCCCTGCGTCGTCGCTTTGCAGCAGGCGTTCGTTCTGTTCCAGAAAGGTCTCGAATTTGTATTGGTGGTCCAGCAGCTCCCGGGCCAGTTGCTCCATCTCGGTTTCCGCCACCTGCTCCTCCCCAAGCTCGGGGAGCACGTTGGCGATATAGTCGGCGAACACGCGGTTGGGCGAGAGGATCAGGATGTCCTCCGAGCGTAGCGAGTCCTTGAATTTGTACAACAGGTAGGCGATGCGGTGCAGGGCGATGGAGGTCTTGCCCGAACCTGCCGCGCCTTGAATGATCAGCACCTGGGCATGTTCGTTGCGAATGATGGCGTTTTGGTCGCGCTGGATGGTGGCGACGATATTCTTCATCCGTTCGTCGGAGGCGCGGCCGAGTTCCTGTTGCAGCATTTCGTCCATGATGTTGATGGCGGTATCGAGCATAAACTCCATAACGCCCCGGCGAATGCGGTACTGGCGCTTTAGGGTGATCTCGCCGGTCACCTCGCCGGCGGGCGATTCGTACCGCCCGGGGCCGAGTTCGTAGTCATAGAACAAGCTGGCGATGGGCGCGCGCCAGTCGTACACCAGGTGCTCCTTGATCGCCTCGTCGTAAAAGGCATGCAGGCCGATATAAACCGGCAGGGGCCGGCCTTGGTCGGTCGGGATGAAGTCGAAGCGCCCGAAGTAGGGCGAGGCGAGCAGTTTGCGGATCCGTTGCGCGCTGCCCGCCGCCGCCTCGGCGGTGAACGCCGCTTGGGCGACGGATTGGCGCGCGGCGACCTTTTCGACGTGATCCATTTCGTCCCGGTGCTCCGAAGTGAAGGCGGTCTGCTCCTGCACCTCGGTGGCGTAGCGGCTCACCCGAAGGTCGATCTCCCGCAACGCGGCGCGCAGGCGCTGCCCGACCCATTCGAGGTGTTCCTTCTCCGCGGTTTCCGCGGGGTTTGCGGTTTCGGCTCGCACGCGCATTTCAGGCTCCGGCTGGGTTATGGCTTTCATCCGCAGCGGCTTCGGTCACCATGGCCTCGGTGGTGAGTAACAGTCCGGCAGCGGAGGCGGCGTTTTGCAGGGCGGTGCGCGTCACCTTGGCCGGGTCGAGGATGCCCATGGCGATCAGGTTGCCGTATTCCCCGGTGGCCGCGTTGCAGCCGAAATCCCCCTCGCCCTCCCGCACCCGGTTCAGCGTGACCTCGGGCTCCAGGCCGGCATTGGCTGCGATTTGCCGCAGCGGCTCCTGCAGAGCGCGCAGCACGATCCGAATACCGCCGTCCTGGTCCGGGGTGTCGCCCTCCAGGTCCCCTATGGCCTGCAGGATTCGGATCAACGCCACGCCCCCGCCGGGCGCGACGCCCTCCTCCACCGCCGCACGAACGGCGTTGAGCGCGTCCTCCGCACGGTCTTTCCTTTCTTTCATTTCCATTTCGGTCGCGCCGCCAATCTGAATAACCGCCACGCCGGCGGCCAGCTTGGCCAGCCGCTCGCGCAGTTGTTCGCGCTCATGGGTCGAGCCGGCATCGGCGATTTGGGCGCGAATCCGCTCCGCCCGGGCCGCGATGTCGGCCGCACCGCCGGCGCCGCCGACCAGGGTGGCGGTGTCCTTGTCGATCACCGCCCTGCGCACCGCGCCCAACTGCTCGGGCACGATCTTCTCCAGGGTGAGGCCCGTTGCCGCGGAAATCACCGTGCCGCCGGTAAGTAGGGCGATATCCTCAAGCATGGCCTTGCGGCGCTCGCCAAACCCCGGGGCCTTGACCGCGCACGCCTTGACCACGCCTTGCAGGTGGTTGACCACCAGGGTGGTCAAGGCCTCGCCCTCGATGCCTTCGGCCACGATCAGCAGCGGCCTGCCCGCTTCGGCCGCCGCCTGCATGGCCGGCAGTAGGCTATTGACGGTCGAGATCTTTTGATCATGCAACAAGATCAAGGCCTCGTCCAGCTCGGCGCTCATGGCCTGCTCGTCGGTGACGAAGCGGGACGACAGGTAGCCGCTATTGAGGCGCATGCCCTCGACGCTTTGCAGCTCGTCGTCCAAGCCGCGTCCTTCTTCGATGCTGACGACACCCGCCTCGCCGGCCTGCTCGATGGCCTCGGCGATGATCCGGCCGATAGCCGAATCGCCGTTGGCGGAGACGGCGCCGACTTGGGCAATGGCGGCGTTGTCGGCGCAGGGCTTGGCGAGCGTCTTCAGCGCCGCCGCGGCCGCCGCCGCGGCCTGATCGATGCCGCGCTTGAGGTCCATGGGATTGGCCCCAACCGCTGTCATCTTGCGGCCCTCGCGCAGGATTGCATGGGCCAGCACAGTCGCCGTGGTGGTGCCGTCGCCGGCGGCATCCGCCGTGGCGATGGCGATGTTTTTCACCACCTGCGCGCCCAGGTTTTCGATGGGGTCGGAGAACTCCAGCTCTCGGGCTACGGAGACGCCGTCCTTGGTCGTGCGCGGCGGCCCGAAGGGGCGCTCCAGCACCACATGGCGTCCGCGGGGGCCGAGCGTGACCTGCACCGCGTCGGCCAATTTCGCGACCCCGGCAAGCAAGCGCTCGCGGGCCGGTTCACTGAATTCGATCTGCTTTGCGCTCATGGAGGCTCTCCTGTGGTCTGCTTTGGGATGGGTTTACGGGTTGCGGGCGGGGCTGCCGCTAGCGCTGCTGGCTGGTCTTCTCCCAGCCGCAATCCGGGTTCGGCGCGGAAACGTCGGGGGCCTTGGCTAGGTCGGTCATGCCGCAGCCAGGCCCCCGGACCCTGGGCCATTCCGCCGGGGCTTGGGGGCTGTCTGGGAATGGGGACCCTAGCCAGGGGATGCCATTTTGAGGCCGTTTTATGGTTCATTTGAGGCGAATAGCGGGGCTATTTTACGAAAATGAACGGAAAATCCGACCAAAAGGGCATTTCCGCAGTCGATTCTTCCATTCTCAGGCCGCCTCTTAGGCCAGGGCGCTGGTCTTCGCCCCAGGTGCGTTGCACAAGAAGTCCGGCCTTGGCCAATCGCCCGCACCAAGGCGTGGTCGGATCCGCCCTGGCTGTTTTTCAACCGCATGGATTCACCAGCAGCGGCCTCGGCGCAGAAGAAAAGACAGTTGATCCAGGGTGTTCGGTCTGCTGATCAAGGGCCCCTGCCCCTCATGGCAGCCGGCTTGGCGCAGGAATTCGAGCTGCTCTAGGCGCATAACGCCTTCGGCGCCGACCCGCAGGCCCTGCCCTTGCGCGGCCAGGCCGATGGCGCGGATGCGTTCGGCACTGGCCGCGTCCGCTGGCGCTTGCTGCACCAGCGACTCGTCTAGTTTGATCGCCTGGAGGGGGCTCGCGTCGAACCGCGCCAGCTGGAAATCGGCATCGGCCACATGATCGATGGCGACCGCGTAGCCCTGGCCCGCGAGCCGCTGCAGCAAGGGCGCGACCACCTCTGGCGCAGACTGCAGGGCGGCGCACGGAAACTCCAGGCGCAACCGTTCCGGCTTGACCTCGGCGCGGGCCAGAAAGCCCTCGAGCTGCGCCGCCGATGCCTCGTTTACACAGGTGGCCGGCGCGATATTCACCGCCACTGGCAGGGCGGACCCGGCCCCCTGCCGACCGGTTGCCGCAACCGCCTGTTCGAGCACCGCGAGGTCAAGCAGGCAATCCGCTTCCGCCGCGCGGGCGGCTGGCAGCACTTGGTCGGCGGTGAATGTTTGCCCAAGCCCGTCGTTCCAGCGCACTCGCGCCTCAAGGGCGCTGATCACGCCGCTGTGCAAATCGACTATGGGTTGGAAATAGGCTTCGAGTTGTCGCCGCCGAATGGCTTGTTCAAAATCGATTATTGGCATGGATGGGTCTTTTGCTCCTGGGCTGAGATGGGATGAAATGAGGCCGTTGCGCTTCGGTTCGGGGCGCGCCCGTGGCGGCGGCGGCCTGCAATCGGCGGGAACAAAAGGCGCCGGCATCCGCCCGCCGGTCTCACAACCGATGATGCGGGCGAAGGCCGGATGGGGCCACGGCGCAGGGCCGTCCTCAGCAAGCCGCGCCGCCGCCTCGCCCAAGCCTTGCAGCAAAGACCGGATGCCCTGACCAGCGGCCGATCCGGTGCGGGTAAAGGCGAGGCAGGCCACGCCGGCGGGTTGGTCAGGCCTGCCTAGAGGCAGGGCCGCCATCATTACGGCAAAGGGTTTCAAGTGGTGCGGATGGCGACCGTGGAAAACGAAGCCCCTGGGCTCGCCGGCGCAGGCGCGACGCAGGTTGTGCAGCGATTCCTCCAACGCATGCGGCACCGCCCGGCGCAGCAGGGGTTGCCCCTTGACCGCGCCGGCTTCGAGTTCGAATAGCGACGCGAAGGCGGGATTGGCGTACTGAATGACGCACTGCAGATTGCATAGCGCAAGGCCCACGCCCGGGTTTTCCGGCAGCGTACGCCAGGTATTTTCAAAAGCCATATCGGGTCGCTTCGGGTGCATTCGCCATTACGGCGCCCGCCCGGCGCCCCGAAACGTCTGACTGCATGGCCGGTCGCTCAAGCCGGTTCGGAGCGGGAAGGAGGGGGCCGCAATCCGGGTCACTGGCGCGATACGACCGACATCGCGTAGCGGGAAAGACGTGCCCTTATTCGACCGGCCGCAGAAACCGCGAGGCCGGGAAGCGTGAGAGCGTATTTACCGACGAAGACGCCGGGGTCCGAAACGGCGGGCGCCGCTCCGCTTTGGTTACTGTTCGCTTGAAAGCCGCCAAGTCTACCATGGCCTGAAGCATCAAGTGAATCTGAAATCTGCTGCAACGCTCACGTTTTCAAGCCCAAGCGGGGCAATTTTGGTCAGCGCCAAGGAGCCAGCGCCAGCAACCCCTAGCCCCTAGTACGCCTGCGCTCAAAGAACGGAAACAACGCCTTTGAGGAACGCAGAGGGCGCAGAGGAACGCAGAGGGCGCGAAGGAGGTTTTGCTTGCTTGTCGCGCTCCAGCGCAGGGATGCCTAACCGGCGCTCCAACGCCGCCTAGCCGCCTGAAGCAAAGCCCTCAGGCTGTGCGGGTTTCCGGTTACGCGCTCGGGCCAAGGCGCGTACGTTCCGAACCCGCAGTCATACAGGGGGTAGACAAGCGAAGCGCATTCGCCGCCGAAGCGGCGGATGTCGGGTGCGGGGCTTATCCGACCTACGCTTTTGGGTTGGGCTACTCCGTTGGGGCCGGTTTTGGTGGTTGAGGCTTTGGCCCGGTACCTCGTCACACCCCTCCTGCGGCGTAACGCATCATGGTCGATGCCGGGGTGGAGATGGTGCGTTACGGCGCGCGGCTCTGTTGGTTTTGGATTCGAGGTTCGTGGTTGGCGCGCCTAACGCACCCTGCGGACTGCAACGGATGGGGCGCTTCATGCGATTCGAATGGGTGTCGTGTTTCTCCTTGTTTATTGAAAAGAACCACGAATGGACACGAATGAACACAAATTTTTTCGCGGGTTTTCGAGGGCTTATTTCTCCTTGGCGGTCTTTGCGTTTTTTCTTTGCAGGCACTTAGCACCCAGCCATCAGCCCTCAACTTGGTTCCCGCCTTCTTTTTAATAGGGCCTTAACACAAGACCTCATCCGCCCCCTGGGTCGCCGCCGCCATAGCGACGCATGGCCCGGCGCAGGAATTCCATCTGCTTGCGATAGCGGTGGCAGCCGTTGCACATCATCAAATGCAACCGCAGCGCCATGCGCTCGCGCCACGAGAGCTTGCGATCCAGTTCCTGGGACATGAGTTCGGTGGCGTGTTTGCAGGTGAGCATGGATATTCGATCTCCAGGCGGCATGGGTTTCAGGCGGCGAACCAGCGCTCCTCCAGGCAACCGCGCAATGCGCCGCGGGCGCGATGCAGGATGACCCAGCAGTTGGACGTGGATATGGACAGTTCCTTACAGATTTCGTTCGTCTCGAACCCCAGCACCTCCCGCATCATGAAGACCCGGGCGGTCCGTTCAGGCAACACCTCCAGGCAGAGTTCGAACACCCGCCAGAACTGCTCCTGTTCCAGATCGTCGTCCGGCTCGACCCAACGGGCGGGCTTGGCGCCGGGTCGCCAGAAGCCGCGTTCGGTGAAGTATTCCGCCAGGTCCGCGCCGTCCTCTTCCGGACCGGCCAGCTCACTGAAGGTCGACTCGCGCTGGCCGTGGCGCAGCCGGTCGATGATCTTATTCTTGAGGATCGAGAAGACCCAGGTGCGCACGCTGGCGCGTCCGGCGAAGCGGTCGGCGTTCTCCAGCGCCGCCAGGGTCGCCTGCTGCACCGCCTCTTCCGCCTGGTCGCGATTGCGCAATTGCAGGGTGGCAAAGCGCACCAGGTCGCCGCGCCGCTCGCTCAGATAACGCTCGATTTCGTCTTTCATGTTCTTTTCTCCTTAGCGACCGGATTTTCCAACGTAACCTTCAGCAAGGTCTCGACGATGTCGTTCAGCACGCCCGCTGGCGGCGTGGTGCGCTGGTAGACCCGCAGCCCGAAAATCCCGGTCATCAGCAGACGCGCGCGCGCCTCGGGCGGCGGCCCGTCGGCCAGCTCGCCATTGCCGACCGCCTCCTCCAGCGCCACAGCGAACGCCGCCTCCACCTCGGCCAGCGCCGCGGCGGCCTGTTGCGTGATCTCCGCATCGGCGGCCGGCGGTTCGAGCAGGGTATTGATCAGCAGGCAGCCCTTGCCTTCGGGGTCGCGGGCGATGCCGTTGAGCAGTTCCGCGAAGAACCGACGAATACGTTCTAGGGGCGGGGCGGTGCCGTGCAGGTGGGCCGTCAGCGCCTGCTGCAAGCCATCGTGATAGTGATCCAGCGCGGCCAGATAGAGCCCGCGCTTGCTGCCGAAGGCCCCGTACAGACTGCCGGGCAGCAGACGGGTGGCGGCGGTGATCTCGCGCATGGAGGTTTGGTGGTAACCGCGCCGCCAGAACAGGAGCATGGCCTGTTCCAGCGCCTGGGCGCGGTCGATGGAGACGGGGCGAGGCATAGTCGTTTATCCAAGGGCAGGCGATAAAACCGCACTCTAGCAATAGTTGAACGCCTGTTCAACTACTCACTCACCCCCTGCCACTGGATGGCTCGGGGGGGCGGCTCGAAAACGGCGGTTGCCAGCCGGCCTCCCGGTGTACAGCGCACGGCGGCCATTGCGGTGAGGGGCAATCGGCGCCAACCGCGCCGGCTTTTTTCGCGCGGGGCGTAAGGAATCGCGAGGTTCCCCGTCAACCCCTTGGCCTTTTCTGAGCCACTCCGCTTTCAGGATTGCTTTTTTAACCGTTACCGAGGTATGACGACATGAACCCCACCGCACTGAAAAAGACCGCCGCCGCCCTGTTCACCACCGGCCTGCTCGGCGCCTCCGCCTTCTCCATGACCGCCGGCGCGGCCCCCTGCCGGCCATGCACCCCGAAATCACGCAGCGGCCAGAACCCTTGCGCTGCGAAGAACCCTTGCGCCGCAAAGAACCCTTGCGCAACGAAAAACCCCTGCGCGCCCAAGAACCCCTGTGCGGCGGGCGCTGGAATCGATCCCGCCACGGTCACCCGTCCGGCGGATTATCGCCCCTACCACGGCAACCCCGATGAGCTCGCCGCCCATGGCGAGACGCTGTTCGCAGACCCCAAGCTGAGCACCAATGGGCTCTCCTGCAACTCCTGCCACCAGAATCATGGCAGCTTTGCGCCCTCTTTCGCCCAGCCCTATCCCCACCGAATGGCGATGGCTTCCGATCAGGCCGGGGTCAAGCAGGTGCATTTGGATGAGGCGGTTCAGTTTTGCATGAAGGCGCCGATGGCCAACGAGGCGCTGCCGTGGGATTCGCGTGAACTGGCCGCCTTAACCGCATATACCGCCAGCCTGCAAAAGACCTTCAAGCCCGGCGCCGCGGGGCCTTGCGGGGCCAAGAATCCCTGTGCGGCGGGCAATCCATGCGCCGCAAAGAATCCTTGCGCCGCCAAAAATCCCTGTGCAGCAAAAAACCCCTGTGCAGCAAAAAACCCCTGTGCAGCAAAAAACCCCTGCGCGCCCAAGAACCCCTGTCAGGCCGGTTGATGGGTCCGATCTCGCCCGCGGTGTGCGGGCGGGGTCCCCTACCGAGACCGCTATCATCCTGACAAGAGCAGTTGAACCGCGAATGGACGCGAAGAGACCAAAATATACATCCCGCCAGATGCGAAACCTGACGCACCCAGTCGGTCAAGGGGTAAGGCGAAATCGATCGTTGACCCCTCTGCGTCTATTCGCGTTCATTAGCGGTTTAATGCCGAATTTGAGATTATGTCTGAATTAACGCTGGATTTACCCGCATTCGCCGCGCCAGACCTGACCGGGCTTCCCGCCAAGCGACGCCGTGAGATGTTGCAGGCCGGCCGCGAGGCGCTGGAGTGCCGCCGGGTATTGGGCCGTGGCGGGCTTAATTTGGTGGGCGAGGTCCTGCGCGGCGAGCGGCCCTTCGTCGAGCTGGAGCACTACCCGGCAAACGATGTCTACGACCCCCAAAGCGGCGCTCAATACTACTACCACGCGCACCGCGGCGAGGTGGAGCATGGGCACTTTCATGCCTTCCTGCGCGCCGCCGGCATGCCCGCCGCGGCCCGCCCGTTGGCGTATCCGCTGGCCAGCGAGCCCTGGCCGGCCGGGGATGAGGCGATCTGTCACCTGGCGGCGATCTCCATGGATGCCTGGGGGGAGCCCATCGGCATCTTCAGCACCAACCGCTGGGTGACCCATGAGACCTTTTATCCGGCGGACCAGGCCATTGAGATGTTGCGGCGTTTCGAGATCGACCACGCAGCGCCGTCCTGGCCCCTTAATCGATGGATCGGGGCCATGCTGGCGCTCTACGGCCCGGAGATCGAGGCCCTGCTGCATCACCGCGACGCCGCGCTGTGGGCCTGGCAAAAGACCAATCCGGGACTGGACGTGTTCGAGGATCGGCGGTTGGATGTATTGGCCTTCCTGCCGCTGGATGTGCAAGCGCGAGTGGCGGAGCTGGCCGATGGTTTGACGTGAAAGCATTTGCGCCTCCTTGGCGTTCTTTGCGTTATTTCTTTTAGGCACTCAGCGCTTAGCCGGGGATGGTGCGTTACGGCGCGCGGCTGGGTTGGTTTTGGATTCGAGGTTCGTGGTTAGCGCGCCTAACGCACCCTACGCGCTCACCATTCACCATTCACCATTCACCATTCACCATTCACCATTCACCACTTAGCCGGGGATGGTGCGTTACCGCCCTGGTCCGCGGGCAGTTCGCAGGCCGCGGTGATTTGCTCGAGGGTCTCGCGGATCTCGGCTTCGTGGAAACCGCACAGATCATCCAGCTCGGGATAACGGCTGACATCCTTAATGACGTTGTAGCCGCTGGTGATATCCGCCATCACCACCGGGGTCACGCCGGTGATGAACACGCGCTCCAGCCCTCGGCCCTCGGCGGCGTCTTTAACCACCTTAAAAAGCGCCTTAATCGCCCCTTCGCCGCTCACCAATCCATCATACCGTTGATTGCCCTGCTGGTGGCTGACCAGCACTTCGTTGGCGAAGTTGTCGTATTCATCGATCAGCAGATAGAGGCGCCGCCGCTTTCCGCTGTGGCCGCCAGCAGCGATTGGAGTGACGCCGGGGCATCGTCCGGGGCAATGGCTACCTCGCTCTTGAGCCAACGCCGATACTTACGCGCGGCGGCGAGGATCTGAACATTCAGGTGATTATGCAGCGACCGGCGGATGGCCTCCGCACCGCGCAGCGTCTCTACCACTGAAAAGTTCCACTTCATTACCAAGTATGGGTTGCGCAGCGCTGTGGGCCGCTGGCCGATCTTCAGCCCGCCGAACAAGGCCTCGAACCGCTCCGCCTGGGCCATGTCGTAATAGTTTTCCAGGGTGGAGAGCCACAGCGACTTGCCAAACCGG
Organism: Gammaproteobacteria bacterium; assembly: GCA_011389885.1. Lineage (GTDB taxonomy): Bacteria > Pseudomonadota > Gammaproteobacteria > Chromatiales > Chromatiaceae > JABBTK01. The sequence goes on from JAABTK010000066.1 coordinate 22,895, forward strand.
CGCGGGCGCAGGAACAGCAATTGCCGCCCCCATGCCTTCGAGCAGCTGAATGCGGTCGGTGCGGTCGATGTAATAAAGGTCGTCTTCGGCGATGGCGGCGAAGTTGGCGAGGCCGTAGGGAAATTGAAGCATGCGATTATTCCATTGCTATTTCGTTTGACCAACGGTGACATCATACCAGGTTACGCATTGTAGGCGCTCATTTAGCGTGAAAGAAAGGCAGATTGTACTCCGTTCAGTGAGCAGGAATGGGGCATTGGTCAGCCAACCGCCAACGGCCACTTCTATTTTGTACAAAACCGCTCTGCGGTCCGCTGCGGCCTCGGCGTTTCTAACAGGCGCCGATGCTGGGCACGGCACCGATAGGTCGCGACCGAGGCAAGTGACTGGCCGAGCGCCTTTGCCTGGCCTACGCCTTCCGGTTCAAGCGTCGATGTACTGGGTTTTTTCGCCAATCCAGCGCTGGATCAGGGGGTCGGCGGCCTCGGGGGCCTGCTGGAGGATGCGGTCGGCGATTTGTTGGGCCTGGGCGATTAGGGGTTGATCGCGCAGCAGGTCGGCGAGACGGAATTGCATTTCGCCGGTCTGGCGGGTGCCGAGCACTTCGCCGGCGCCGCGCAGTTCCAGGTCTTTGCGGGCGATGGCAAAGCCATTGTCGGTGCGGCGCAGGGTGTCGATGCGGCTGCGGGCGTTTTGCGTCAGGGGCGGGTGATACATCAGCAGGCAGTGGCTTTCCACCGCGCCGCGGCCCACCCGCCCGCGCAATTGATGCAACTGGGAGAGGCCCAGGCGCTCGGGGTTTTCGATAATCATCAGGCTGGCGTTGGGGGCGTCCACGCCGACCTCGATCACCGTGGTGGCCACCAGCATCTCCAGCTCGCCGGCCTTGAAGCGGGCCATTACGGCTTCTTTTTCGGCCGGTTTCATGCGCCCGTGGACCAGGCCGATGCGCAGGTCCGGGAGTTGTTCCGCCAACTGGGCGGCGGTATCTTCGGCGGCCTGGCATTGCAGGGCCTCGGATTCTTCGATTAGGGTGCAGACCCAATACGCCTGACGGCCTTCGCGACAGGCGGCGCGCACCCGCTGCATGACCTCTTCGCGGCGGGTGTCGGGCACCGCCGCGGTGGTCACCGGGGTGCGCCCCGGGGGCATTTCGTCGATCTCGGACAGGTCGAGATCGGCATAGGCCGACATCGCCAGGGTGCGCGGGATGGGGGTGGCGGTCATAATCAGTTGATGCGGCACGCGACCGTCCAGCGCCCCCTTTTCTCGCAAGGCCATGCGCTGATGCACGCCGAAGCGGTGCTGTTCGTCGATAATCACCAGCCCCAGGCGCTGAAAGGTCACGTCGCCCTGAAATAGGGCATGGGTGCCCACGGCCACCGCGGCGCGGCCCTCGGTGAGGGCGGCGATGGCCTCCCGGCGGGCGCGGCTGCGCTGCGAGCCGCTGAGCCAAACGGTGTGAATGCCGTGGCGCTCGAACCAGTTGCGGAAGCTGTTCAGGTGCTGCTCGGCCAGGATCTCGGTGGGGGCCATTAGCGCCACTTGCAGGTCGCTGGCCACCGCTTGCAGCGCGGCCAGGGCGGCGACCACGGTCTTGCCCGAGCCCACGTCGCCCTGCAGCAGGCGCATCATGGGCCTGGGCTGCACCAGGTCGTCGGCGATTTCCTGCACCACCCGCCGCTGGGCCCCGGTGAGGCTGAACCCCAGGTCCGCCAGGAAGCGCTGGCGGTTCTCCCCCGGCGGCCCGCAGGCCGGGGCCTGCACGGATTGGCGCCGGTGGCGGAACCGGCGCAGGCTCAGTTGATGGGCCACCAACTCCTCCAGCACCAGCCGATGCCGGGCCGGGTCGTCGCCCTCGGTGAGGCGGTGCAGGGAGGCGTCGAGCGGCGGCCGGTGCAGGTATTCCAGGGCCTGCGCCAGGGAAGGCAGTTGCAGCTCGCCCAGGATTGCCTCGGGCAGCCACTCCTGGAGGGTTTCGGGGCTCGCCTTCATCAATGCCAGGGCCTGGCCGGTGAGCTTGCGCCAGGTGATTTGGTTCAGGCCCTCGGTGGTGGGATAAACGGGGGTCAGGGTCTCTTCCAGGCCGGCGCTGTCGCCGGGCTGGATGCGGTGATATTCCGGATGCACCATCTCCAGGCTGTGCGGGCCGCTGCGCGCCTCGCCGAAACAGCGCAGCCGCGTGCCGCGGGTCAGCCCCTGGGCCTGGGCCTTGGAAAAGTGGAAGAAGCGCAGATAGATCGCACCGCTGGGGTCGCTCAACTGCACCATCAACGCCCGCCGCCGGCCGTGGCGGATCTCGGACAGGGTCACCTCGCCTTCCACCAGCACATGATCGCCATGGCGCAACTCGCCCATGGGGCAAACGCGGCTACGGTCCTGGTAGCGCAGGGGCAGGTGGAACAGCAGATCCTGCACCGAATGGATGCCGAGGTTCTCCAGCCGCTCGCGGTTCTTCGCGCCCACGCCTCGGAGGGTGTCGAGGGGCAGCCGGTGCAGGGGTTGTTGTGCTGGGGCGGACAATCCAAAAAGCTCCCTAAGCGGCGGTTAGCGTGACCAAGCCACAAGCCCTACCGGGTTGATCTTGGTTGGGGGTGAATCATCCGCCTACCTTCCTATAGGCCTGCTCAATGTACTGCTTCACCGCCTCGAAGTCGTCTTTCGTGGTTAGCGTGAATTCCACATCCCCCGTTCCATAGTGGCCAATGCGGCTAACATCTCGGTAGGTCGCCGGAGGTTCGAGGACATCGGAGGGTTTAAGCTTCAGGAAGAGCTTAACGCTTTTGTTCTTGGCCTCCATGCAGACGATGTTCTGGGTGGCCTTATAGGCGATATAGAATTTTTTCGGAACCTCCTCGATAGCAGGATCGAGGCCTGCGACAAATTCGCGAACCGCATGCATGAGCGCTTGTACGCTCTTTGGCTTTCCATCAAGGTGCTCTTCAACGGTGTAGCTTCCGTTGGCTCTTGCGATCGCTGCCTTTTTCCCAGCCTGAACCATGACCGGGTTTTTCGCGCTTACAGGTTCACTCGACTGAGTGGTCTCCGTGCTGTGGAATATCTTTTCAATGTATAATGTATCATTGGAAAATAAGCGATATTTCCAAAGCTCGATATTCGCACCCATCACTCGAACCGCGTGCAGATCATATTTTTTGTAACTCGGTGCAATACATATCACGCGAACATCTGACCAATCCACGACGACTTCGCTGCCGAATGCCTTCTGGGCTGCGATTTCAAAATCCCCCTTGTGATCCTGAATCCAATGCAAGTAGAAAAGGCTTTGATTGATCAGCTCGGATGATTCGACCTTCTTGTATTCAATGATCACCGGGCTGTTCTCTTCGGACAAGGCCAGCGAGTCGATCCGCCCGGCATGCAGGGCGCCTGTAGAGAATTCGGTTGCCACCAGGCGACAGTTGAAAACCGTCCCGAGATTGCCCTCAATGAGGTTTTGCAGATCTTTTTCCAGGGAGAAGTTCTCATACTCCACCGGAAGGAGTTGATCGCCGGAGACCGTGAATATAGGCACTATTCTGTATTTCCTAAATCAGATGGGTGCGGTGCGCTTTAATCTGGAGTTTGCGATGTGAAGCCCTGCAGGGTGCATTCCCACGCAAAATGCAGGAACCAGGGGGCGCGCCTAGGCTGTCGAAATCGGCCGACCCCCGCGGTTTTCGGACTCCCCGAATTTCGGATTATAAAGCCGTATGGGATGCGCCGAGCATCGCGACGCGCATCATGGCCGTAGGGTGGGCAAAGGCGCTCCCGCAAACCCTCAAAGATCCACCAACCTTTCAGCGCCGTGCCCATCAGGAGACGCCTGTGATGGGCACGGCGCTGATAGATAGCGACCAAAACCAATAACCGGGGGAGCGCCTTTGCCCATCCTACGCGCCATTCCCGGCACGAGTAGATCGGCAACGAAGGCCCACTCTCGCCAAGACGC
>JAABTK010000067.1 GCA_011389885.1 Gammaproteobacteria bacterium
CTCCTGGCACATCTGCATCTCGGGCTTGACGCCGGTGATCAGGGTGGGCTGGACGAAGTTGCCGCCGCGCGGGTGGGGTTGGCCGCCGGTGACCACCTGGGCGCCGCCCTGGATGGCGTCTTGCAGGTGTTCGTTGACCTTTTGCGCGGCGGCGTAGTTGATCAGCGGGGCCTGGTTGACGCCCTCCTCGAAGCCGTCGCCTACCCTCAGGTCTTCGATGGCGGCCTTGTACTTGGCGGTGAAGGCGTCGAGCACCGTGTCCTGCACCAGCAGACGATTGACGCAGACGCAGGTCTGGCCAGTGTTGCGGAACTTGGAGGCCATTGCCCCCTCCACCGCCTTGTCGAGATCGGCGTCATCAAAAACGATAAACGGGGCATTGCCGCCGAGTTCCAGGGAGATCTTCTGAATATGTTGGGCGGCGTTGGCCATCAGCTTGCGGCCCACCTCGGTAGAGCCGGTGAAGCTTACCTTGCGCACCACCGGGCTGCCGGTGAGGGTGTCGGCGATCTCGCCCGCCGAGCCGGTCAGGATATTCAGCACCCCGGCGGGGATGCCGGCCCGTTCCCCCAGTTCCGCCAGCGCCAGCGCGGAGTAGGGGGTGGCGGAGGCGGGCTTGACCACCATGGTGCAGCCGGCGGCCAGCGCCGCGCCGGCCTTGCGGGTGATCATGGAGTTGGGGAAGTTCCAGGGGGTGATGGCGGCGGAGACGCCGACCGGTTGCTTGATCACCACGATGTGCTGCCCCGGCTTGGCCCCGGGGATCGTATCCCCATAGGCGCGGCGCGCCTCTTCGGCGAACCACTGAATGAACGATGCGCCGTAGGCGATCTCGCCCTTGGCCTCGGGCAGGGGCTTGCCCTGCTCCAGGGTCATGATGCGGCCGAGATCTTCTTGATGCTCCATCATCAGCTCATACCAGCGGTAGAGGATCCGGCCCCGCTCGGCGGCGGTCTTGTCGCGCCAGGCGGGAAAGGCGCGCTCGGCGGCGGCGATGGCCTTCTCGGTCTCGCCGCGGCCCATCTTCGGCGCCGTGCCGATGACCTCGCCATTGGCCGGGTTGTCTACGGCGATGGTGGCGCCGCTGTCGGCGTCGCTCCACTGGCCGTCGATGTAGCACTGTTGCCGGAAGAGGCTTTGGTCTTGAAGCTGGTCTAACGCCATGTTTTTCCCCTGCATGCGGACCCGCCGGGGCGCATTTCGCGGGCGGGCCTTTGGTTAAGCTTGAACGATGCCGGCCACGGATGCAAACCGTGCCGCGGATGGATGGTCCCTTTTAAATTAACAAAAACCCTGGCGGGGGAACAATGGCGGCAACGCCTTGGGTCTTGGCCAAGGGGTCTTGGGCGAGCCGCTGCGGGTGTCCTCCCCGGCATTTCGCCGGAGAGGCGAAGCGTCAGTATTCGAGCATTGGCGGCAGTTCTTTGGCCTGCGCCACCCAGTCGGTGACCATGGCCTCGCTGGGCGGTTGCTTGGTGTATTTGGCCTCCGCGTTCACTTCCAGGATTTTGGCGTGCAGGTTGTCCGGACGGCGGTTGCGCAGCTCCTTGACGGTGTCTACGCCGGCATGCTCCAGCAGATCGCTGTAGACCCCGCCGATGCCCTTCAGGCGGGCGAGATCGGCCCGGTTGGCGAGTTCGCGGATGACCGCCGGGTCGCAATTGCAGGCCTTGGCCAGTTCCTTGCGTTGGGCCGGGGTCTTGGCCTGCTCCAGGAACTGTTCGCTATTGGTGATGTGGTTCTCTTTGAGCGCCTGGGTCAATGCCTCGGTGGCCCCGCGAAGCTCTTCGATCGGTTGTTGCATGGCTTGCTCCTGTTGTTGGTTGTTGGTGCGTCGCGGTGCATGACTGGCGGCGACTCAGTGTTTATATAGCGAATGGCTAGGGTGGTGTTTTGTTTTCGACCAATCCCTTGATCCGTATCAAGGTTTTGAGCTTTGCAAGCGTCAATGGGGCTGGCCGATGGGCCTTTGATGATCGAAACCTGATATACTGTCGGATTTGATCGCGAGTCAAGTCAATGTCGGATAAAACCCTGGATACGCCTTTCCCCCAAGCCCCTCGGGATCACCATGTGGCGGTGCTCGGGGCCGGCTCGAAACCGGCGCGCTATGCAAATCAGGCGCTTCGGCTGCTGCAGGAAGAAGGTTACCAGGTGACGCCGGTGCATCCAAAGCTTGAGTCGGTCGAGGGCTTGCCGGTGGCGGCGGCGTTGGATGACATCGCCGCCGAGGTGCATACCCTGACCCTGTACGTGGGGCCGCAGCGCAGCGCAGCGATTCAGGACCAGATTCTGGGGCTGGGGGCTCGGCGGGTGATTTTCAATCCGGGAACCGAGTCGCCGGAATTGGAGCGGGCGCTGCAAGGGCAGGGCGCGGAAACCATTCGCGGTTGCACCTTGGTGATGTTGCGCACCGGGCAGTTTTGAACCCAAAGGGGAATATGCAATGAAATATGTGTTGATTATATTGGTTTTAGCCCTGGCGGTGGCGGCCAGCGTGCCGCTTTGGGGCAGTTGCGGGCTGAAGCAACAGTATTGCACCGCTTGGTGCGGGGTGCGGCACTTCGATTCCGACATCAAGGCCGGCGCCTGTGAGGCGCGGTGTGCGGCAGAGCGCGCAGGCTGTTTGGCCGGGGAGGGCGTGACCGCGGTGGGCGATGCGCTCGATAGGCTCGAGCAACCGCAGCGCTGAGGGCGGTTGGAATGCTGGGGCGCCGGTTGACACTACTGCTGTTGTTGACGCTGCCGGGCGTTTCCGTGGTGTGGGCCGAGGCGCGTTTCGTGCTGGAGATTGAGCCGGCGGCGCGGGAGCGGAATCGGCCCATCCAGGCATTAGTGGAGCGTCACGCTCAGACGCCGCTCCAAATCGGTCGCCTGAATCATGTGTTCAAAACCCCGACGGAGGCCAGGATTCGGTTTGCGGACGACGCCGACTGGTCGGCCGATGCGGATCGCAGGCTGGTCATGGAGTACGAGTTTATCGGCTGGGCGGGATGGCTGCTCAGTGATCAGGGCTCGTTCCGCAGCCGCGCCGAGCTGGATGCCTTTCTGCGGGTGATGGCGTATGCCGAGGCGCGGCTGCTGGCCTTTGGGTTGATCGATCTCTGGGGCCTGGAGGTGGCTGAGATGGCGCGTCCGCAGGAGGCGTTCACCGGCTTGCTCGCGGAATATTTGACCGATACGGTCGCGGTTTTATTCGCCGTGGAGACCTTGCTGGAGCGGGCCGCGAGCGCTGGCAGCGCTTATTCTGCGCAGCGGCCTTGGCAGGCCGGGATGTTTTCGCCGCGGGCGCTGGAGGAGGTCGCCTGCTGGCTGTACGGCGGTGATCCGTTGGCGTTTCGCGAGCTGGAGCGGGTGCCGTTTTTGCCCCCGGGGAAGGCCGCGGAATGTGAATCGACTTATCCGCAACGCCTGAAACCTTGGCGCGATCTGCTGCGGCCCTTCTTGAAGATTCGGCTATGAGCGGTTGCGAAGGGGCGCGGCGTCACTTGCCGGGGCGCACCAGCCCGCCGAGGTTCATCTTCTCCAGCTCGCTGAAGGTGAGTTCGCGTATGGATTCGGCGTCCTCCTTTTGCAGCGCGCTCTTGAGCAGACTGCGCGCCTGACCGCGGGTGCAAGTGCGCACTACGGCCTTCACCGGCAGCAGACTGCTCGCGTTCATGCTCAGGTGCTGCACGCCCATGCCAATGAGCAAGGGCGTGGCCGCCGGATTGCCGGCCATCTCCCCGCACACCCCGACTTCCCGGCTGTACACCGCCGCACCTTCCATCACCTGCACTAGGGCGCGCAGCACCGCCGGATGGAATTCATTGTACAGGTCGGCCACATGGGCGTTGTTGCGGTCCACCGCCAGTAGATACTGGGTCAGATCATTGGTGCCCACGGACAAGAAGTCCACCCGGCGGGCGATTTCGGTGACTTGATAGACCGCGGCGGGCACCTCGATCATGACCCCGATTTCGGGGCGGTTGATCAGGTGTTCTTCTTCCTTCAGCTCGTCGATGGCGCGGTCGATCAGGCGCAGGGCCTCGTCTAGCTCGGTGGTGCTGGAGATCATCGGCAGCAGGATGCGCAGGTTGTCCAGGCCGATGGCGGCGCGCAGCATGGCGCGGATTTGGGTTAGGAAGATCTCGGGATGATCCAGCGAGATGCGAATCCCGCGCCAGCCCAGGAAGGGGTTGGATTCCTTCACCGGGAAATAGGGTAGCGGCTTGTCGCCGCCGATATCCAGGGTGCGCAGGGTCACGGGGCGCGGCACGAAGCTTTGCAGGATGCGACGGTAGCTGAGGGTTTGCACCGCCTCGCTCGGGAAGCTGTCGCGCACCATGAACGGCATTTCGGTCCGAAACAGGCCCACGCCGGCCGCCTCTTCCAGGCCCACCGGGGCCATTTCGGAAATCATCAGGCCGGTGTTCAGGTACAGCGGGATGCGGATGCCGTCCGGGGTCTCCGAGGCGAGGTCGCGCTGTTGCTGGAGTTGCTCGCAGAGCAGGCGGTCCTCTTCCCGCAGGCGGGAATATTCCTCCCACACCTTGGGGTGCGGGGCGATGTAGATGCGGCCGCGGTAGCCGTCCACGATCGCCGGCTTGCCCTCAAGCTTGAGGGCCGACAGGCCAGCGGCGCCCATCACCGCCGGCACCCCCATGGCGCGCGCCAGGATCGCCACATGGGAGGACTGGGAACCGGTGGCCGAGACCACCCCGGCGAGCTTCGCCTGCGGCACCTCGGCGAGCTGAATGCCGCTGATCTCCTCCCCCACCAGCACGCAGTGGTCCGGGTAGTTCATCATGCGGGCCTGGTCCCGCTGCAGATAGGTGAGGATGCGGCGTCCCAGGTCGCGCACGTCCGAGGCGCGCTCGCGCAGGTATTCGTCTTCCATTTGATCGAACACCTTGGCGTGTTCGCCGATCGTCTCGCGCAGGGCCCCCGGGGCCCAGTTGCCCTCGCCGATCCGGCGGATCGTGCCATCGATCAGGGTGTCGCTCTCCAGCATTAGGATCCAGGCCTGGAACAGCGCCCGGTCTTCAGTGGGGAGGTGCGCCTCCATGCGGTGCTCAAGCTGCTTGAGGTCTTCCTTCACCGCATTCACCGCGGTCAGGAAGGAGTCCTGCTCCAGTTCCGGGTTTTCCGCCGGACGGTCGGGAATGGCCTCCAGGTCGGCCGCCGGGTAGACCACCACGATTTCGCCCATGGCCACCCCGCGGGAGCCGGGCCGGCCCTGCACGAAGCGGGCGTTGGTTTCGGTCTCCGGGGTCTCGTCGGAGAAGGTTTCGCCGCTGGAGAGGGTGGAAATCACCGCCGCCAACTGGGTGGCGATGGTGAACAGAAAGGTCACGTCGCCTTCCTCGAAGCTGGCGGGCTCGATGTGGCGCACCACCAGCACCCCGAGGGGCTTGCGGTTGTGGATGATGGGCACGCCGAGGAAGCCGTGGTACAGGGTTTCATCGGTTTCGCTGACGAACTGATAGCGGGGGTGGAGCGGGGCGTCGTCGATGTTCAGCGGCTCCACCTTCTCCAGCACCACGCCCACCAGGCCGCGATTCAGCGGCAGCTCGGTGCGCCCGACCGCGCTGGGGTTGAGGCCGTCGGTGGCGCGCAGCACATGCACCCGCCGCGCGAAGTCGGTGAGGTAAATGGAGCAGACATCGGCCTTGGTGGCGGCCTTGATTCGCCGCACGGCCTGATTCAGCGCGGCGTCGAGATCGGTCGATGCCCGCGTCTCCTGGACGATGCGTTTGAGGGTTTCCAACATAGCGGTGGCCATGGCGTGCGCTCAGCGAGAGGTCTGGCCCTGACGCTTGCGCGCCGGGTCGCGGCGGGGCGGGCGCTCAGGGAATAGCAGCGGGGCCAGCTCGCGCAGGGCCAGGGAATAGACCCGGCGCTTGAAGTACACCACCTCGCGCACCGGATACCAGTATTTCACCCAGCGCCAATGATCGAACTCTGGCGTCGAGCTTCCGTCCAGGCAAAAGGCCTCTTCCTGACACAGCACGCGCAACAGATACCAGCGCTGTTTTTGCCCGATGCAAACCGGAAAGCTGTGGCGGCGGATGAAGCGTTTAGGCAGTCGGTAGCGCAGCCAGCGATCGGTGCCGCCGAGGATCTCGACCTGGTGGGCTTGCAGCCCGACCTCTTCCTCCAGCTCCCGAAACAGCGCCTGCTCCGGCGTCTCGTTGGCCTTAATCCCGCCCTGGGGAAACTGCCACGCATTCTGACCCACCCTGCGGCCCCAGAACAGACGGCGCTGTTCGTTGCACAGGATAATGCCAACATTGGGTCGGAATCCGTCTTCGTCGATCAAGGTAGCGCCTGCCTGAAATTTTGCCTTATGCCCGCATTCTTCCATATCTGCTTGAACCAGGGCAAGCGAAATCGGATTTAAGTGGTTGGTTGGAAAAAGAAATCCGGATTTATTCCAAGGTCTTGCGGCGTGCGCAGAGGGCCGGCTTTGTGCGGCGGCCGTGCCCGCGGGCGGGTTTTTGGGTAGAATCCGCCCTTTGCCCGATTCGGCGAGCCATGAGCGACGTTGCAAGACACAACCAAGAAATCCAGCGTAATCTGCGCCACTGGGAGCAAAAACCGGTGCTGCGTCGGATCTACCGCGGGTTCCACGAGACCATTGCCGCCGAGCTGCCCGGCGGCGTCCCGGGCGCGGTGGCGGAATTAGGCTCCGGGGTGCCGGACATCACCGAGGCGATTCCCGGCTGCATCCGCACCGACCTGTTTCCCGCGCCCTGGATCGACCAGGTGGAAAACGCCTATGCGCTGTCCTTTGCGGATCGGAGCCTGGCGGCGGTGGTGCTGTTCGATGTCTTTCACCACCTGCGCTATCCAGGGGCGGCGCTCGATGAGTTGGCGCGGGTGTTGGCGCCCGGCGGGCGAGTGATCGTCTTCGAGCCCTGCGTAAGCCTGTTGGGGCGGCTGGTTTACGGGGCCTTGCATGACGAGCCCTTGGCCCTCGGAGAGCCCATTCAGTGGTCGCCCCCGGCGGACTGGTCGCCCCGGCGGGTCGATTACTATGCGGCCCAGGGCAACGCCAGCCGGGTTTTTCTGAACCGGGAGCTGGACCTGGCCGAGTCCGGCTGGCGGACGCTGCGGGTGCGGCGCCTCTCAGCGGTGTCCTATGTGCTTTCCGGCGGCTATTCCAAGCCCCAGCTCTACCCGAACCGGGCCTACCCCCTGATGCGGGGGTTGGACCGCCTGTGCGACCGTATTCCGGCCCTGTTCGCGACCCGCTTGCTGGCGGTGTTGGAGCGGGCGTAAGGCTATTTCTGGAAATTCTTATACCATCTTGCTGGTCTTTTGGTCCGTCTTCGGCGTTACGCCAGCCCTTGGATAAGCCCGCTATGCGCGGGTGGCGCGCCTTGAATACGAACCATAATCCGGCGCAATCTTGGTATAAGACTTCCCGCCAATAGCCTAAAACTGAACCCAAGCGCCTGAAAAGCGGTTTTCAGGTGCATACCCAATGCAAGAGGTGACGCCATGGCTTTGGCCCTATTCGATCTCGATAACACCCTGCTGGCCGGGGATTCGGACTACCTCTGGGGCGTTTTTCTCGCCGACCAGGGGGTGGTGGACCGCGCGTACTACGAACGCGAGAATCAGCGCTTTTTCGACCAATACAAGGCCGGAGACCTGGATATCCGCGAGTTCTTGCGGTTTTCGCTGCAACCGCTACGGGACAACGACCCGCAACAGTTGGAGGCCCTGCGCGAGCGCTTTATCGCCGAGCAAATCGATCCCATCATCCTGCCCGCCGGGCGGGCGCTGCTGGAGCGGCGCCGTGCGCAAGGCGATGAGCTGCTGATCATCACCGCCACCAACGCCTTCGTCACCGCCCCCATCGCCGAGCGCCTGGGGGTGGCGCACCTGATCGCCACCGAGCCGGAACACGACGGGCGCCGCTACACCGGCGAGGTGACCGGGATTCCGAGCTTTCAACAGGGCAAGGTGCAGCGGCTAGAGGCCTGGATGGCCGAGCATGGCGCGGACCTCGACGGCAGCGCCTTTTATAGCGATTCCCACAACGACATCCCGCTGCTGGAGCAGGTCGAGAACCCGGTGGCGGTGGACCCCGACGAGCCCTTGAGGCGCCACGCCGAAGCGCGCGGCTGGCCGGTGATCAGCCTGCGGGGCGGCGCCGATTCGATTTCCAACCAGGAGGCCCCATGAGCCGAAAACACCCGGACGAGCTGATTGTGCTGGCGAGCAATAACGCCGGCAAGGTGCGCGAAATTAACGAGTTGCTGGCCGAGCGGTCGATCCAAGTCGTGCCGCAACGGGAGTTCGACGTGGAAGAGGTCGAAGAGACCGGCCTCAGCTTCGTGGAAAACGCCATCCTCAAGGCCCGGAATGCCGCCGAGCAAAGCGGTCACGCGGCCCTCGCCGACGATTCGGGGCTGGAGACGGACGCCCTCAAGGGCGCCCCCGGGATCTACTCCGCCCGTTACGCCGGCCCCGGTTGCAGTGACGCGGACAATAATCGCCAACTGCTGGCGGCCCTCGAAGGCGTGCCCGAGGCAGAGCGCACGGCGCGCTTTCAATGCGTAATGGTCTATATGCGCCATGGTGCGGATCCCACGCCGTTGATTTGTCAGGGGACCTGGGAGGGGCGAATCCTCACCGCCCCGCGCGGCGCCAACGGCTTTGGCTACGACCCGGTGTTTTGGGTCGCCGATCTGGCGTCGAGCGCCGCCGAGTTGCCGGCAGCGGAAAAGAACGCCCGCAGCCACCGCGGCCAGGCCCTGCGGCGGCTGTTGGAGGCGCTGTCATAAGATATTTTCGGGCCTGAAAGCATATTGCAATACCGATTGGTTACTTTTTGCCCATCAAGATAACCAAAGAGGATTGCAAAATGAGTGTAGAGCGTCGTTATCATCAACGGATCGAACGGGACTTGGGAGTGGCGATTCGTTATCGGCAGCGGACCTTCATGGCCCGGCTGGGCAATCTGTCCATGGGCGGGATCTTCCTGCAACGCGAGTTTCTGACCATCCCCACCGGCACCCTGATCGAGCTGGAATTGAGTCTGGAGGGGCGGCAGTGGCAGGTCAGCGGCCTGGTGGTGCATGCCGACAGCCGGGGCATCGGGGTGATGTTCCGGGTGCTGCAACCGGAGTTGTTCATGGCCGCCAAGCGTGTCGATGAGGTTACCCCAACGCCTGGCTGGGCGCCGCAACAGGAGCAGCCCCAGGGGTTGACGCTCTGAGCCGCGAGGGCCTTGCAAAGCGCTCCGCCGGCGGCGGCCTAGCCGTTGCTCAGCGCACGACCTGTTGCAGTAATTCCGGCGAGGGTGAACTGAAAACGCCGAGCAGGCGTTGTTCGCCGGATGTGAAGAACCATTCCCCTTCATACGGATCCTCCACCCGGATATAGGGTGCGCCGTTAAAGGTCTCGCGTTGGAATGGGAGCCCGTCGCGCTCCAGAAAGCCCAGCAGATTCTCCGTCACCGTTTGAATCCTGGCCGCGTCTGCGCTGATCATAAAGGCCGTCAGTTCTTCATCACCGTGCTGAAAGGTCTTCTCCAGTACATTGTCCAGCGCCCCCAAACCGCGGTAGTCCTCCTTCACGAAATAGGTCTCCAAAGGTTCGCCCAACGACGGAAAGCTGAGGTCCAGCTTATCCATCGCGCCGGCCTCGGCGGCCAAACGTTCGGCAAAGTCACGGGCCAGCGGCGGCGCTTGCAGCCCCTCGGAAAACGCCGTGATTTGGGCGTAATAGGGGCCATAAATCAGATTCACCCCTTGCCCCATGGCGAATCCCATGCTGCCCGCCTCCAGCGGCTGCGCATCCGGGGCCAGCTCGTCCATCAGCGCCCCGAAGGCGTGCAGCGGTTCGCCCATATCGTAGAGGTTGACCACCAGCGCCGGCTGCTGAGCGCCCGGCGGGGCGTATTCCCCGACGGCCAAGCCCTTGAAGCCGGCATCCAGATAGTATTCCGCATGGCCGTTAATGTATTCGTAAAGGTTGTCCGCGTGGTAACGGCGCACCGGCCCGAAGCGTTCCAGCGTCCCCAAGCGCTCCGGCATCCAGGCCGCGGGGCCGCCCTCCGCGACCGCTTCGAGCTTAATCAGGCCGGGGTCGTAGTGTTGCCCCTCAAGGTAAAGGACCAGCGCGATCACCGGCAGCATTAAGGTTAAAGCCATCCGCGTCCACAGCGGCGCGGGCAGGCTGGGCAGGGCGGCGGACATCTTAGGCCGGGAAGCTCAGGTCGCGATGGGCGGCCTGCAGCTTGGCCCCCACCGGCAGCCCATAGGCACAGGCCCGGTTGCAGGCGGCGTCGTCGCAGCCGGTGCAAAGGGCGGCGTCGCGCTCCAAGGCGGCATATTCCGCCATGGCGCGTTTTTCGTCCGCATAGTGCTCGAAATACATCTGATAACGCAGGATGGAGGCGATGGGCACGCCTTGGGGGCAGGCGGAATGGCAATCGCCGCAGCCGGTGCGGCAGTAGTCCTGACCGAAGAGCGTCGCATAGCGATCCAGGCTGCGTTGATCCGCCGCGGCGAAGCCCGCGCCCGAGGCCTGGAGGTAGTTCTCCAGGTCCCGCACCCGCTTCATGGTCACCACCAGGCCGGCCACCTCGGGGTGCTTGAGCACCCACTTCAAGGCCGCGTGCTCAAACGGGGCCTCGCCGGCCTCGATTTCCATATCCCGCGCCCCGGCCAGGGTCTTCATCGCGATCACCCCCACGCCTTGGGCGTGGGCTTCCTTTAACACCTCCGGAAGCTGGGGGAATTTCATGAAGTTGAAGGCGGTCATGATGATGTCGTAATGCCCGGAGTTCACCGCCTCACGCATCAAGGTCTCCATGTTATTCGGCCCGTGGGAGGACACCGCCAGGTAACGGGCCTTGCCCTCCTGCTTTAATTCGTCAAAAGCGGCCAGCATGTTTTCGTCCAGCAGGCGACGGCGCTCGTCCTCCAGGTCGTTGCGCTCGCCCATGGCATGCACGAACACCACGTCTAGGTACTCGGTGTTGAGTCGCTTCAGGCTGGCCTCCACCGCCGCCTTGTACTCGGCCTTGGTGGTGCCGGGTTGGAGATGGCTCTTGCCGCTCACATAGGGCCCCCCCTCGCAGAACTTGGAGGCCAGGTAGATCTTTTCGCGCTCCTTGAAGCGCTGCATGGCGGCGCCGATGTAGTCCTCGCTGCGGCCGTAGTCCGGCGCCGTGTCGAAGTAATTCACCCCGCGGTCAATGGCCCGCAGGACCATGGCGGCGGAAGGCAGTTTCCCGGCGCCAAAGGAAATGTCGCTAATCTTGAGATCGGTTTTGCCCAGTCGGGTGTAGCGCTTCACCTGGGCCTTGCCCGCGTCTTGCGCCTGCGCAGTCGCCGTCTGTCCCAGCGCCGCGAGCGAGGACAGGGCGATCGAGGATTGGATAAATTCACGCCGTTTCATTGTGCTGGGACCTCCGGTTGGACAGCGGTAGACACGATCTTAATACACTCGGCTGGGCAGCGTAAGGCCTTTGTACGCCAATCGGTTCATCGTGATGGCCGAGATAACCCCGTCGCGCAGGCGATAGCGGCCTATGTTTTGACACCAATCGGCTCAGGGCGTTCGACGGACGAGGGATTCGGCGGCGAGGCGCAAACCCTCCGCTTCGGGCGCGTCCAGCTCGGCGGCGAAGCGTGCGGCCAGGGCGTACAAATCGGCGACGGCCGGATCCCGGGGCAGGGCCTTTAGCACCGCCTGCAAAAGCATTAGGCTGTCGCGGGCGAAATCCTGTGTCAACAGGTCGTCGCGCAGGGTCAACAGCAGCAGGCCGGTGCGGTGGCGGGTCTCCAGCTCCGGCGCTGCGCTCAGGGCTTGGCGCAGGCGTACAGGGTCCAAATCGCTCGCCCGTCGGGTGATGAACGGAAGCGCGGAGTTCGCGCTAAGGCGATAGTCCCGCCACAGGAAGTACAGCAGAAAGGGGCGTCGCTGGCGGGAATGGGCGAGCATCTTGCTGATAGTCGGTTGCTGTAATTCGGAGGCCGGATAAAAAATCGCCCCGCCGGCCCGATAGCGGTCGAAGCCGTAGTCGTTCGGATCCCAGCTCCCGGGCCGGCCGGACGACTCCATGAGGACCACATCCCCAAGCCTGGCTTCTTCCTTCAGTAATGGCGCCATGCCGCGCCAATCCGTGCGCTGCGGTGTCTGCTTCGAGTCGATCAGCTCGGCCCCGAGCAGCGCCATGAGCGCCGCGCCGGTGGGTATGGACACCCAAGTGCGGACCGGCCGCGGTATTGCGTCGGCCACATGACGCACCGTCAACACGATGAGCAGTAACGAAAGCGGCAGCAGGTAGGTGGGGTAGGGCGGGCGCAAGGGGAAAGACGTGCTCGCTTGAAAGGCCCACAGGTGAATGAAGGCCGTGACGGGCAGCAGCAGGAACAGAAAGCCGATGAAAAGACCTTGGACCTGTCCGCCCGCGATCTTCGGCAATCGCAGATAGCCCGCCAGCAGCAGTCCGCCGGCCGCCAGCGGCAGCGGCTCCCATTGGACGCGAAACGCTTCGACCAAGGCCCCCCAGGGCAACTGCCCGAGGGCTTGCCAGAGCTTCGCCGCTGACAGCCCGGCGGCATCGGGGGCGTAGCGCTTCCCCGCCTCGACCAAATACAGCAGCATGGGCAGATAGGCCGCTGCCGCCATTACGAGCACCAGTAACAAACTGCCCGCCTGGGCCGAGCTGACGCCCCATCGATCCTGCAAGGTCGGGCGGAGTTTGAGCAGGATCGCGCCTGGGGCGAGCAGGCCGATGGCGGCGGTGATGGTGAACAGCGGGGTGTCGGCCCGGCTGAATAAGAACGCAATGGCGACCAGCAGATAGCCGAGGTAGAAGCCGTTGGAGCGCTTTGGTTTCTCGACCGCGAGCAGGGTCAGGAACAGCCACAATAGGGTCCAGAACATGGGGCCGGCGTAGGGGCGGGCCTCTTGTGAGAAATAGACATGAAACGGCAGCAGCGCCAGGATCAGGCCAGCGGCGATCCCGTAGCGCCAATCCGTGAGGCGTGCGGTGAGCAGGCTGAGCAGCGCCACAGCACCGGCCCCGAATAGCGCCGACGGCAGCCGGGCGATGAAGTCACTGGAGCCGAGGGCGCTGAACGCCGCGCCGATCCAATAGTCCAGCGGCGGTTGGTTCTGGCTCGCAGCCAGGACGACCATCTGCAGGAAATTGGCTGTGTAGTAACTGGTTTGGCGGATTTCGTCCATGAACAGGCTTTCGCCGTCCAACTGATGCAGGCGCAGGCCCAGGGCCAACGCGGTGACCGCCAGCAAGGCCGCCAGCGAGCGGGCGGATAGCGCTTCGGATCGAGTCTCGGGCATTAGCGGAATCTCAATTTCCCCATCGCGAACAGGCACATGCGCAGCAGTATCAGGCCGTGCTTGAAACGCTCGATTTTGATGTCGCCGTAGGTGCGCTCGGCGTAGTGGATCGGGATATCCACGATCTTCAGGTTCTGCTTGGCGGCGCCGAATAGCAGATCAAAGTCGCCGAAGGGGTCGAAATCGCCGAAGTAATGCCGATTGTCCGCAATCTTCTGGTAATCGGAGGCCAGCAGCACCTTGGTGCCGCACAGGGTGTCGCGGATGGGCTGGCCCAGCAGCCAGGTGAACAGCGCCGCGAATAGCTTGTTGGCGATCTTGTTCAGGGTGCGCATGGCCTGTTCCTCCATCGGGTAGACCAGGCGGGTGCCGTTGATGAACTGGCCGCGGCCCTCTTCGATGGCGGTCACGAAGCGCGGCAGCTCTTCGGGCGGGACGGTGAGGTCGGCATCCAGGATCATCAGGATCTCCCCCGCGGCGGCGGCGAACCCCTTGCGCACCGCATCACCCTTGCCCAGGGCCAGCATGCGCCCGTGGTCCTGGCCGTCGGCATGGCCCCGCGGGGTTTGATGGAGCAGCCGGATATCCCGCTTGCCGCGGTTCTCCGCGATCACCTGCTCAATCTCCTCCACCGTGCCGTCAGTGGAGTTGCCGTCCACGAACAGGATCTCGGTATGCCGCCCCATTTCCGGGGTGCGGGCGACGGCGTCGCGGATATTGCCCTTTTCGTTGCGGCAGGGGATCAGCACCGTCACCGAATGGCGCCCGGGCTCCGGGACGCACTCGGGTTTGCGTTGGGCCACGGTGTAGGTGATCAGCCCGAGCTTGTCGATCAGCGGCAGGTTGCCGATGAAGCGGTTCACGAACGGTGAGACCCAGGGGATATGTACCGGCAGGATGAGCTTGTAGCCCTGGCGGATGGTCTCGAAGCCGTTGAGTTCGAGCAGATTCTTTACGTCGGCGAGGGCCATCCAGTTTTGCTCGCCCATGGGCTTTTTCAGCCCGAGTCTTTCGGCCAGCCTCAGGATCGGCTCCCAGAGGTCGTTGTAGAAGGTCACCACCACCTTGCTGTGGTCATGGGTCACCGCCTGCAGGCCGCGGAAGGCGGCCCAGACATCGGTGAGGTCGCCAATGAGGTCGGACATCACCACATAGTCGAAGGTCTCGTCCAGCTCCAGGGCCTCGGCGTCGGCTTGCCGAAACTCCAGGTTTTCCCGCTCGCCATGCACGCGGCGCGCCTGGTCGAGCATCGGCGGCGAAAAGTCCACCCCCAAGCCACGCTCGGGGCCGAGTTCGGCCAACAGGTCACCGGTGCCGCAGCCGATATCCAGCACCCGGGCGCCCTGGGGGATCAGAAATCGCATCAAATCCGCCAGATAGGCGTGGTAATAGTGGTTTTTTCGGATCCAACGCCGCCGCTCGGGGGCGTAGGCGTCAAAGAATTCGCGTTTGTGTCGCTTGGTGAACATTGGGCTTCCGGGGTCGGGGCCGGGCCGCCCGCGGCCATTGCGCGGGCGGCGAGCCGGTCGGCGGTTACATGCCGAGTTCCAGGTCCATCATTACGGCGTCGATGCCGACCTGGGCGCATTCCTCGTCGGTCTCGCCGGCGGGGGCGCCGCTGACGCCGACGCCGCCCACCAGGGCGCCGCCGGTTTGGATCGGCAGGCCGCCGGCGGACATCACCAGGCCGGGCTGGCGGCCCACGGCGGTGTCGGCGCGCTCGGCCAGGGCCGAGGTGGCGGCGTTGAAATTGACCGCGGTGAAGGCCTTGCCCTTACTGATGGCCAGGGTGATGGGGGCGGCGATGGTGTCGCGCAGGGCGGCCTGTACCGTGCCGTCGCGGTCCACCACGGTGACGCCGATTTGAATGCCCTTTTCACGACAGGCGCCGATGGCGCCCTGGGCGATCTTCTGGGCGCTGGCCAGGGTCAGGCGTTTCACCTCCACCATGGGTGACTCTTCGGCCAGGGCCGGGCTTGCGATCAGGGCGGACAGGCTCAGGCCGATGGCGGCGAGGGTCTGGTTCATGTTTATTCCTCCAAAGAATTGTTGTCGGTGCGGGTCTATTTTGCGTCGCCTTCGAGGGGCTGGCAATGGCGGTTTTCCAGGGGGTCAGGCTTTTCCATCTGGGGCGGGCAGGCGGGCGCGTTGTTCGCACCACATGGCGGTGGCCCCGGCTACGGCCGCCGGCATGGCGGCGAAGTTGATCACCGGGATCATCATTGCGCCCATCACTGCCGCGCCGAAGCCGATGCCGGTGAAGCGCGCCTGCTTGGAGAGCCGGTGTTGCTCGGGAAACAGCAGGCCGTGGTTGCCCAGCGGGAAGTCGCTGTATTCCAGAGACAAAAACCAGGCGTTAAACACCACCCAGACCACCCCGGCCACGATGTTTACGCCCGGAATCAGCATTAGCAGCAACAGCGGGATGGCGCGCAGCAGGAAATAGCGCAGCTTGCGCAGCTCCGACCGAATGGCCGGCAAGGCCGCCTGCAGCAGGCTCTCGCCCCCGGCCTCGGGGTCCTGCCCGGTGAGCAGGCGCTCGACCTTTTGCGCCAGCAGGCCGTTAAAGGGCGCGGCGATCAGGTTGGCGACGACGGTGAAGGTGTAAAAAGAGATCAGCACAATCATCAGCGCGAACAGCGGCCACAACAGCCAGCGCAGATAGTCCATCCAGCCTGTCTGCGGCAGCAGGTGATCGAGCAGCGCCTCGAATTGGCTGACGCCGAGCCAGATCACGCCGGAGAACACCAGGACGTTAATCATCAGGGGGATGAACACATATTGCCGCAAGCCGGGCTTTAGGATCAGCCCGAAGCCGCGCAACAGATAGGCGGCGCCGGTGATGGGGTTGTTTCGCATGGCGGGGTCTCAGGCGCAAAGGCCTGACAGCATGTCGGAGACGGCCGTATTGTGCAACCCGGTTTCAGCGCACCCCGAGAAACCAGAGGATGGCCAGGCCCAGCAGCAGGCGATAGATGACGAAGGGCAGCATGCCCAGGCGCTCGATCAGGCTCAGGAACAGGTGGATGCAGAGATAGGCCGCGCCGAAGGACAGCCCGGCGCCCAGCAGCAGTTCGCCCCAGGCCACGGGCTGCGGGCTTTGGATCAGGCCCAGGGTCACCAGGGCGCCGGACATCAGGATGGTGGGGATGGCCAGCAGGAAGGAGAAACGAGAGGCCGCCTCGCGGGTCAGGCCCAGCATCAGGCCGGCGGTGATGGTGATGCCGGAGCGGGAGACGCCGGGCACAATGGCCAGCGCTTGCAGCAGGCCCACGAACAGGGCGTCCTTCCAGCCGAGGGCGAATTCGTCACGAGTGCGCTCGCCCTTGCGGTCATAGTGCCACAGCATCAGGCCGAAGCCGATGGTGGTGATCGCGATCACCAGCGGTGAGCGCAGATCCCCCTCCACCAGGGCCTTGAAGGTCGCGCCGATGAATACGATGGGCAGGGTGGCCAGGGCGATCATCCAGCCCAGACGGGCGTCGGCGCTGATCAAGCGGCGCGCTCGGGCCGAGCTGATCAGATCCAGCAGGATGCGCGCGATTTCGACCCGGAAGTAGCCGATCACCGCGGCCAGGGAGCCGATATGCACCGCCACGTCGAAGGCCAACCCCTGATCCGGCATCGCCAACAGCCGCGGCGCCAGGATCAGGTGGGCCGAACTGGAGATGGGCAGGAACTCGGTGAGCCCCTGCACCAGGGCCAGCAGGATGATCTGCAGGCCGTCCAAGCTCAGTGGCGCTCGTGAGCGAGCTTTTCGCGGCGTTTGCGCACCGCCTCGGCCAGCTCATGCAGCAGCGGACCGGTGTCGTCCCAGCCCAGGCAGGCGTCGGTGATGCTTTGGCCGTAGGTGAGGTCGGCGTCCTGCTTCCAGTCCTGCCGCCCGGCCACCAAATTGCTTTCGATCATGGCGCCTATGATGCGACTGTCGCCGCGGGTGATCTGGCCGGCTACGTCACGCCCCACGTCGATCTGTTTCAACGGCCGCTTCTGGCTGTTGGCGTGGCTGAAGTCGATCATCAGTCGCGGAGCCTGCCCGCAGGCCTCCATCTCGCGGGCCGCGATGTTCACGCTCTCGGTGTGGTAGTTGGGGTGAAGCCCGCCGCGCAGGATCAGATGGCAGTCCTCGTTGCCCGCGGTGGAAAAGATTGCAGAATGGCCCTCCTTGGTCACCGACAGAAAGTGATGGGGCTGGGAGGCGGAGCGGATCGCGTCCAGCGCGATCCTCACCGTGCCGTTGGTGCCGTTCTTGAAACCCACCGTGCAGGACAGGCCCGAGGCCAGCTCGCGGTGCGACTGACTCTCGGTGGTGCGGGCGCCGATGGCCCCCCAACTGATCAGGTCCGCGATGTACTGCGGGCTGATCAGGTCGAGGAACTCGGTGGCCGCCGGCAGGCCCAGGTCGTTGATCGCCAGCAGCAGCTTGCGCGCCTGCCGGATGCCTTTATTGATATGGAAGGAGCCGTCCAAGTTCGGATCGTTGATCAGGCCCTTCCAGCCCACGGTGGTGCGCGGCTTCTCGAAATAGACCCGCATCACCAGCAGCAGGTCGTGGTGCAGCTCGTCGTGCAGCTTCTTCAGGCGCCGGGCATAGTCCACCGCCGCCTCCGGGTCATGCACCGAGCAGGGTCCGGCGATCACCAACAGGCGGTCGTCCTCGCCGTGCAGGATGCGGTGGATGGACTGACGGGCCTGGTACACGGCGGCCGCCGCCCGCTCGGTGATGGGCAGCTCCTGGTGCAGCTCCTGGGGCGCCCGCAACTCTTTAATGTCGTTGATGCGCAGATCGTCGGTGGGGTAAGTCATGCCGGGGGTTCCGCTTGGCTCAGCAAACCCGAAAGTATACCGCATCCGCGGCGACCTATGCGGCCGCTTTTCCCCGGTTTTCTGCAATGAAAAAGATGATTCGCACGCCTCATCCCTTGAGGGCGATCCGCAAGCGCTATATATTGGGCGGACTCAGGGCGCAGGAGCGGGCCGGCCATGATCGAACGCCGGCTCCTGCGTCAACAGCAATCACAAACAAGGGGCACGCAATATGAGCAAGGTCTGCATCCTCGGCGGCACGGGTTTCGTGGGCGGCCATATCGCCGCGCGTTTGGCGCAGGACGGCGTAGACACGCTAATCCCCACCCGCAGCCGGCAGCGCCATCGCGAGGCCGCCCTGCTGCCTCGAACCGAGGTGGCGGAGACGCCGGATTTGAGCCCGGAGACCCTGAAGGGGTTGTTCGCGGGCTGCGATGCGGTGATCAACCTAGTGGGCATCCTCAATGAGGTCGGCAACAGCACCTTCGAAGGGGCGCACTTCGAGCTGCCCAAGCGGGTGCTGGCCGCCTGCAAGGCCGCCGGCGTGCCGCGGCTGCTGCAGATGAGCGCCTTGAACGCGGCGGTGAACGGCCCCAGTCGCTACCTCCAGACCAAGGGGCGCGCGCAGAAATACCTGCACGAAAATGCGGCCCCCGAGGTGGCGGTGACCTTTTTCCGCCCGTCGGTGATCTTCGGCCCCGACGACAGCTTCTTCAATCGCTTCGCCGGACTGCTCGGCAGTCTGCCCGGCCCCTTCCCGCTGGCCTGCCCCGACGCCTGCTTCGCCCCGGTCTATGTGGGGGACGTGGCCGAGGCCTTCGCCCGCGGCCTGCGCGACGCGGCCACTTGCGACCAGGGCTACGACCTCTGCGGCCCGCGGGTATTGCGCCTGCGCGAGTTGGTGCAATACACCGCCGCGCAGATGGGCCTGAAAAAGACGGTTATCGGCCTGCCCGACTTCGCCTCCCGCATGCAGGCCCTAGCCCTAGGCCTGGTCCCCGGTAAGCCCTTTTCGATGGACAACTATCTCTCCATGAAGATCGATAGCCTTTGCGACAAGAACGGTCTCCAGGAGCTGGGGATCGAGCCGACGGATATCGACGCCGTGGTGCCGTATTACCTGGGCGCGCGGGATCAGCGCGGACGCTATCCGGGGCTGCGGCGCACGGCCTGAGGTTGACTCCGTGCGGCTGCACGAGTGAAAAGCGTCGGACCTTGTGAGAAAAAATGATGTCTGCTCAAACCGCACCACGCCTGCTCAGCTTTGATGAGTATCTGGACTATCCGGGCGATCCGGATGTTCGGTACGAACTCGTGGATGGAGAGCTGGCCGCGATGACGCCCCCTTCGATGTTGCATTTGCTGATTGCGGAATTCCTCCAGGAGGTTTTTAGGGATGAAATTCGGCGGCTGGATCGTCCCTGGCTCTGCCTGCGAGAGGCCGGTCTGCGCACCGGGTCCCGCAAGTCCCGATTGATGGATCTCTGTGTGGCGGAGCGGGAACAGGCCCAGGCCCTGATCCACCGGCCGGCGGTGTTCCAAACCCCGCCGCTGCTGGCGGCGGAGGTGGTGAGCCCGGATTCGGTGACCCGGGATTATCGTTACAAACGCTCCGAGTACGCCGCGGCGGAGGTGGCGGAGTATTGGATCATCGATCCGCTGGAGGACAGGGTCACGGTCCTGCGCCTGGAGGAGGGCTTCTATGAGCCGGAGGTGGTTCAGGGTGAGCAAAAAATCCTATCCGCCTTGTTCCCAGGGCTGGAGCTGAGCGCCGAGGCCATTTTGGAACGCTGAGGACGCGGAGGACCGCAGAGGGCGCAGAGTGATTATGTGCCAACCGGATTTCACGCCCTTCCCTCGACTTGCGACGCAAGCTTTTTGCGAAAGGGTTATTCGTATCCGACACAGATCTCTATGCCGCAATGCAAGCGCCGCGCCTTGGGCCTGTTCGACGCCCTCCAAACCCCAAAAACCGCTGCGCACTCTGCGCTTCTCCGCGTCCTCTGCGTTCCTGAAGATATTGGACGGGGCATTCAAGGCGTCCGCGCCAGGGTCCAGACCTCCACCCGTTTTGCCCCCCCGTTCTTCAGCACCCGGGTCAGTTCGGCCACCGTGCTGCCGGTGGTGACCACGTCGTCGAAGATGGCGATGTGCCGCCCCGCCACCTCGCCATCCAGGGCAAAGGCCCCCCGCACATTGCGCCGTCTGGCCTGTTGGTCCAGGTCGCTTTGAGCGGCGGTGGCGCGGGTGCGGCGGCACCAATCCAACGCCAGCGGGATGCCGAGTCTTCGCGCCGGGATGCGTGCGATCTCCAAGGCCTGGTTATAGCCCCGCTCCTGCAAACGGCGCAGGTGCAGCGGCACCGGCAGCAGAACGTCGGGCTGTTCGCCGAGCTGCGATTCCAGGTAATCCGCCAGCAGCCAGCCGAGGATAGGCCCGAGCCGCAGTTGGCGATGAAACTTGAGGCCGGTGATCAGCGGGCTAAGCGGAAAGCCATAGCTGAAGGGGGCGAGGCAGCGCGCATAAGGCGGCGGCTTCTTCAGACAGTCGCCGCACAGGCTGGCCGGCGGCAGGTGTTCCGGCAGCGGGTGGGCGCAGCGGGCGCAGGGGTTGCGGTTGTGGGGCAAATCCTCGAAACAGCCGGCGCAGAGCCCTTCTTCGCGCAATGGCTCGCCGCACAGGGCGCATTTCGGCGGGTAGAGCTGCCGGAGGATAAAATTTGACCAATGGTTAACCATGAAGCCTGTTCTTGGTTGACAGCGGGACGGAAAGCGTTAGGATTGCGCCCCGGCATCATACCAAGCGGAGTCCCCATAAGCATGCAAACCGAAACCCGCCACGACTGGTCCGTAGATGAGATCGAGGCCCTGTTGGATCGGCCCTTCAATGACCTGCTGTTTCGCGCCCAGCAGGTGCATCGGGCCGGCTTTGATCCCAATCGGATCCAGGTCAGCACCTTGCTGAGCATCAAGACCGGGGCCTGCTCCGAGGATTGCGGCTACTGTTCCCAGAGCGCCAAGCACGATACCGGGCTGGAGAAGGAGAAGCTGCTGTCGGTGGACGACGTGGTGCAGGCCGCCAACGCCGCGCGCGACAAGGGGGCCACCCGCTTCTGCATGGGTGCGGCCTGGCGCAACCCCACGGATACCAACCTGGAGCGGGTGATCGAGATGGTGCAGGCGGTGCATGAGCTGGGGATGGAGACCTGCCTGACCCTGGGCATGCTCACCGAGGCCCAGGCCGAACGGTTGCGGGAGGCCGGGCTCGACTACTACAACCACAACCTGGACACCTCGCCCGAGTACTACGGCAAGGTGATCTCCACCCGTACCTTCCAAGACCGGCTGGAGACCCTGGCCGCGGTGCGCGATGCGGGGATCAGCGTCTGCAGCGGCGGCATCCTGGGCATGGGCGAGTCGCGCCGCGACCGCGCCTCCATGCTGCGCGAGCTGGCCAATCTGCCGCGCCACCCCGAGTCCGTTCCCATCAACCTGCTGGTGCAGGTGGAGGGTACGCCGCTGTACGGGGCGGAGGCGTTGGACCCCCTTGAATTCGTGCGCACCGTGGCGGTGGCGCGCATCCTGATGCCGGCCTCCTATGTGCGCCTATCCGCCGGGCGCGAGGCCATGAGCGACGAACTCCAGGCCCTGTGTTTTCTCGCCGGGGCCAATTCCATCTTCTACGGCGAGCGCCTGCTCACCTCGGACAACGCGGACGAGGACCGCGACCGGGCCCTGTTCGAGCGGCTGGGCCTGAGCTTCGAGGAAAACGCTGAGTGGCAGGCCACCGCCGCCTGCAAGCGCCGCGCCTCGGCCTGATCGCCGCCCCATGTTCGATCTCTCCCCCGGGCTGAAGGCGCTGGATGCGGCCCATCGTCGGCGCACCCTGCGGGTGGCCGCCGGTCGCCATGGCGTGGAGCGGCCGGTGGATGGCCGCCCGCTGCTGTCGTTTTGCAGCAACGACTACCTGGGCCTGGCGGGCCACCCGGCCCTGGCCGAGGCCTTGACCGCCGGCGTGCAGGAATACGGCGTGGGGGCCGGCGCGGCGCACCTGGTCTCCGGCCATACCGAGGCCCATCAGGCCCTGGAGCAGGAACTGGCCGCGTTCACCGGCCGCCCCCGGGCCCTGCTGTTCTCCACCGGATATATGGCCAACCTCGGGCTGATCAGCGCCCTGCTCGGGCGCGGCGACACCCTGGTGCAGGACCGCCTGAACCATGCCTCTTTGGCCGATGCGGGGATCCTCTCCCGGGCCAAGGTGCGGCGCTTTGCCCATGCCGACCCGCAGGCCGCCGAAGCGGCCTTGGGACAGGCCCCCGCCGGCCGCCGGCTGCTGGCCACCGACGGGGTGTTCAGCATGGATGGCGACCTCGCGCCGCTGCCGCAATTGGCCCGCATCTGCACCCAAGGCGATGCCTGGCTGATGGTGGACGATGCCCACGGCCTCGGGGTGCTGGGCGCCACTGGCCGCGGCAGCCTGGAGCACTTCGGGCTCGACGCCAAGGCCGTGCCAGTGCTGATGGGCACCCTGGGCAAGGCCTTGGGCGTGTTCGGGGCCTTCGTGGCCGGCGGTGACGAGCTGATCGAGACCCTGATCCACCGCGCCCGCAGCTATGTCTACACCACCGCCATGCCGCCGGCCCTGTGCCAAGCGGTGCGCGCGGCGCTGCGCTTGACGGCGGCCGAACCCTGGCGGCGGCAGCGGCTGCGGGAGCTGACGGGGCGGTTCCGCGAGCGGGCGCAGGCCTTGGGGCTGCCGTTGATGCCCTCGCAGACGCCCATCCAACCCCTGCTGGCCGGCAGCGAGACGCGGGCGCTGGCCTGGAGCCGTGCGCTGGAACAGGCGGGGATCCAGGTCACCGCAATCCGACCGCCCACGGTGCCCGAGGGCCAATCGCG
This sequence comes from Gammaproteobacteria bacterium, assembly GCA_011389885.1. Taxonomy (GTDB): domain Bacteria; phylum Pseudomonadota; class Gammaproteobacteria; order Chromatiales; family Chromatiaceae; genus JABBTK01. The sequence continues at coordinate 23,016 of JAABTK010000067.1, forward strand.
GCTGCGCATCACCTTCTCCGCCGAGCATACCGACGAGCAACTGGATCGGCTGCTGGAGGCCTTGGCCCGGCTCCCGGAGTCCGCGGGGGAGGGCGCATGAGGCTGCATGCCGAGACCCGAGGCCAGGGACCGGAGCTGGTGCTGCTGCACGGCTGGGGCATGAACAACGGCGTTTGGGAGCCGCTGCTGCCCGAATTGGCCAAACAGGCGCGGGTGACCTGCATCGAGCTGCCCGGTCACGGCGCCAGCCCCGCGGCGGAATTGCCCGCAGGGGCCAGGGTGGAGGCGGTCCTGGACGCCTGGTTAGAGGCGATCCTGCGCACGGCCCCGCCCGCGGCCCATTGGGCGGGCTGGTCGCTGGGCGGGCGGCTGGCGCTGGGGTTGGCGCAACGCGCCCCGGAGCGGGTGCGCTCGCTGTTGGGCATCGCCGCCACCCCGCGTTTCCTGCAAGGCCCGGACTGGCCCGCCGCGGTGGCCCCCGGCGTGTTCGAGACCTTCTCCAGCGCCTTGACCGAGAACCCGCAAAAGACCATCGAACGCTTCCTGGCCTTGCAGGTGCGGGGGGCGGATCAGGCGCGCGAGACCCTGCGTCGGCTCAAGCAGGCCCTGGCCGCGCGCCCCCAGCCCGCCCAGGCCGGGCTGCAACAGGGGCTTGCGTTGCTGCAGGGGCTGGATATGCGACCGGCCCTGGCGGCGCTGCAATGCCCGGTGTACTGGCTGTTGGGCGAACGCGACACCCTGGCCCCGGCCGCCTTATCGGGCGCCTTGTTGGCGTTGAATCCGCGGATGCGGGTGCAGGTGATCCCCAAGGCCGGCCACGCGCCCGCCCTGTCGCATCCGCAAACGGTGCTGCAAGCGATTCGGAAACAGCTCGATCCATGACCCATTCCCTGGACAAACACCACGCCCGACGCAACTTCTCCCGCGCCGCCGAGCACTACGACGAGGCCGCGGTATTACAGCGGGAGATCGGCCAGCGCATGCTCGACCGACTGTCCTATGTGCGGCTGCAACCGGGCCAGATCCTGGACCTCGGGGCCGGCACCGGGGCCCTCGCCGGCGAGCTGGCCCGGCGCTACCCCAAGGCCCGGGTGGCGGCCCTGGACTTCGCCTACCCGATGTTGCTGAAGGCCCGCACCCGAGGGCCCTGGCTGCGCCGGCCGCGTTGCGTCTGCGGCGACCTGGAGCACCTGCCCTTCGCCGACGACAGCGCGGACCTGATCTTCTCCAACGCCGCGGTGCAGTGGTGTACGGATATCGAGGCCGGCTTTCGCGAATTCTTGCGGGTGCTGCGCCCGGGCGGGCTCTTGATGTTCAGCACCTTCGGACCCGACACCCTAATGGAGCTGCGCCACGCCTGGTCCGAGGCCGACGGCCACACCCATGTGAGCGGCTTCATGGACATGCACGACATCGGCGACGCCCTGATGCAGGCCCGCTTCGCCGAGCCGGTGATGGACGTGGACCGCCTGACCGTGACCTATCAGGAAGTAGACGGGCTGATGCGGGATCTCAAGGTGCTAGGCGCCCACAACGTCGCCACCGACCGCCACCGGGGCCTCACCGGCAAGGCCCGCATGCAGGCCATGCGCGAGGCCTACGAGCCCTTTCGCCGCGACGGCCTGCTGCCGGCCTCCTACGAGGTGATTTTCGGCCACGCCTGGGCCCCGGAGCAGAAACAACTCGCCGGCGAGACCCGAGTGCCCCTGTCGGCGCTGAGGCCGCGTTAGGTTCTTTCTGCCAAGAGACACAGAGCTTGTGTAACGGGGTTTTCGCGGCAACAGGCCAGCCTCTATGGGCGATGAAACGGCGAACCCGTATAGATCAGCGGTTTCTCTGTGACTCCGTGGCTAATTGTTAACGGGTGCGATCATTCTGCCACCGAGACACAGGTTCTCTGTGACCTCTGTGCCGCTGTGGCTAAATTTTTATCGGGCTGATTCGATATGAGCGGTTATTTCATCACCGGCACCGACACCGGCTGCGGCAAGACCGAGGTCACCCTGCTGATGATGCAGCAGTTGCAGCGTCAAGGGCTGCGGGTGCAGGGCATGAAGCCCGTGGCCTCGGGCGGGGCGCCGACTCCCGCGGGCCTGCGCAACGAGGATGCGTCAAGGATTCGGACCCAGGGCTCAAACCCGCTGCCCTACGACCAGATCAACCCCTATTGCTACGCGCCCCCGATCGCCCCGCACCTGGCCGCCGCTCAGGCCGGCCGTCCCATCGAGCTGAAGCCGATTGTTGCGGCCTTTGACCAAATCGCGGCGTCGGCCGACCGCGTGTTGGTGGAAGGCGTGGGCGGCTGGGCCGTGCCCCTGGGCGACGAGCTGATGCTGGCCGACCTGACGGCGGCGCTCAAGCTGCCGGTGATCCTGGTGGTAGGGCTGCGCCTAGGCTGCCTGAACCATGCCCTGCTCAGCGCCCAGGCCATCGCCAACTCCGGCTGTGAACTGGCCGGCTGGGTGGCCAACGCGACAGACCCGCAGATGCCGTTTCGGGCGGAAAATATCGCCACCCTCGAAGGATTGATCCCGGCCCCGTTATTGGCCACCGTGCCCTACGGGATTGCGCAAGCAACGGCGCCTGCATTCCACTGGTATTGACGCGCCCTCCGATTGGAGCACAGCCCTGGGGCTGTGCGATTGCCCCTCACAAGAGAGAAGAACAGAGAAGAAGGGACACCCAAATACTTGACCCAGCGGAGAAGAGAGAATAAGGGACACCCAAATTGAGAATAAAGAATAAGGGAGAGAAGAAGGGACACCCAAATACTAGAGAAGACAGAGAAGAAGAGAAGAAGGGACACCCAAATAATTGACTCCAAAAGGACGAAGAGGACACCCAAACAGGGGCAAAAGAAAAGGACACCCAAATACTTGACCCCCGCTTCCCTTCTGCTAAACTTGAACTGACCCGTCCCATCAGCAGCGGAGATCCAGACCATGACCCGAGCCAGAAATCAGCTAATCGATGCGGAAACAACGCCTTACTACCACTGCATCAGCCGGTGCGTGCGGCGCGCCTTCCTGTGCGGCGAGGACTCGCTCACCGGGAAGAGCTATGAGCATCGCAAGGAATGGGTGGTGGACCGCCTGGCCGAGCTGGGCGGGGCCTACGCCATCGACATCTGCGCCTACGCGGTGATGTCGAACCATTAT
>JAABTK010000068.1 GCA_011389885.1 Gammaproteobacteria bacterium
GCGGTGGTGTTTTGTTCGGGGTCGGTGATGCTTTGGAGGTTGCCGGCGACAGAGGCGACGTTGGCGAGCAGCTCGACCTGAAAAAAGCCGAACAGGAGGCATGCCGCAACGGCCGCAAAGAGTTTGGATCGGGCCATGGTGGTTGATTCTAGCATTCAACGGGGGCGGGTGTGTGCTTGATTTCGATGAAATGCATTCAGCAAGCCGACGCTGCAATTCCCGGCTTTCAGCGCCGAAGTGACCGCGAGGGATGGCCGATGAAACGAACAAAAAGGGCGCTGACTTAACCCATTAGGCGCCGGCTCCTTAACCCGGGCGTAACGCACCGTTTGCCGTGGAATCCGGGCGGGGATGGTGCGTTACGCCCCGCAGGATCCGACCAGGGCTTTACGCATCCTCGGCCGTGGAAGCGATTTCAACGCTTGCGTTTTCTTCCGGGCGGGGCTAACGCCCCCTACGCCGCTAAAGCTGGAATTCAAGATTCAAGACCCCGCATTTTGCATCGCCGAAGTGATCTCGGGGAGGAGTGAAAACCGAAGAAAAGAACCAAAATGGCGCTGACCCCGCTATTTACCGCAAACCCCTGGAGCGGGCGCCGCCGATCAGCGCCCGTGGAGCAGTAAAAGGAGTCGGAGCTAGGCCGTCGAAATGGCAAATCTATAAAAATCATATCGATAAGCTGATCCGCATCCCGGATTATGGGTGGCTGTACGAAAAATCCATAACTTACGTGTTGGGGCGCCGCAAAAGGGTCCGGTGCGTAGGGGCCCTAGCGCTTGGTTTCGGCCCGCAGGGGTTCCATCAGCTGCCCGAGCAACAGCCCGAGCAGGCAGAAGCCGAGGAAGAAGTAGAATCCGGGTTCGAGACGCGAGCGGCTGGTGGTGAGGACCTCGAAGCTGGAGGTCATGTCCTGGATTTGGCCGAGCTGGTGGTCCATTACGCCGCCGAGGCCCAGGTAGGCCATGAAGACGGCCACCACCATGACGTCGGCCATGGACCATTTCGCGGACTTGAATACGAAGAAGCGCACCAGCGGGTTGGCCCGAAAGCGCGCCCCGCCATGGTGCAGGTATTGCAGCGAGAGCAGGGTCTTGGTGAGCGGGAACAGCACCGAGAACAGCAGGATCAGCCCGCCCGTCAGCGCCAGTTTGGGGTCGCCGCGTTGCATCAGCACCTGCACCATCTCTAGGATGCTCTTGCTCTGGAAGAACAGCACTTGGTCCGCGAAGCGCACCGGTTCGCCGGCCAGCTCGAATTCCAGCAGGCTGATTTCGGCCCGAATATCGATCATCGGGCTGGCCACACCCACCGCCAGCACCCCGAGGCCGAGCGCGGCCAATAGGCTCAGGCCCCAGCGGTCGAACAGCCGTAGGCCGAGCCCCAGGGCCAGGAAGCCGAGCACGGCGCCGAAGGCCAGGCCCGTATAGCGGGCGGAGGCGGCTTCGAGGCCCTGGATGCGGACCCGCAACTGCGGCTGCAAGGCCGCCCCGGAGGCCGCGCCGTGGCGTTCGAGGATGGCGTTGTAGAGGCCGTAGTCCAGCTCGCCGATGCTGCCGGCGGCGTATTGGCGCAACTGCTCGAAGATGAATTCCTGGAGCCGCCGGCGGTTTTCGGGGTGAGCGGCGAAGCCGATCAGGGTGTCGGCCAGGCGCGGGGCGTCCTGTTTCAGGTCTTCCAGGTCCACCAGGGTCTTGAACGCCCGTTGCTTGAACCAGCCGGAGATCCGGCCTTGTTGTTCGTGGTTTTCGCGAATGATTTGCACCGCGCGGTCGAGCATGCGCACGATCAGGGCCTCGGTGCGCTCGCGCAGGCGCGCCCAGTTTTCGGGCGATAATTCGGTTTCGCGGATCTTTTTTTCCAGGATTCGGCTCAGGCGCTGCTGCCAGGCCTCGATGTTCAGCAGGCCGTAGCGGACATGGGAGATTTCGGCCAGGTCGCGTTGCAGGGCCTGCTTTTCGCGTTCCAACTGAAACACCTGCCAACTGCCGAAGAGGGCCGTAAACAGGCCCAGCAACAGCCCCAGGCGGGCGGCGAGTCGGAAACGGCGGTGAGCGCAGAGTGCATGCATAATCAGGCCAATAGGGAGCGGATGCGCCGCGCCAGTTCGCGAATGATGCCCTGCACGATTTCCGTGTGCTCGGCCAGCAGTTCGTTGAGGGCGCCGCGATCGAGCCGCAGCAGCATAAGCTCGCTTACGGCGCGCACCGAGGCGCTACGGGGCTCGGCGTCGAGCACTGCGAGTTCGCCCACTACGTCTTTCTCCCGCAGCAGGCCGAGGTGCTGATCGCCGTCGAAGGCCTCGGCCTCGCCCGCGGCCACCAAATACAGGCAGTCGCCCCATTCACCCTTGTGGATAAAGGTTTCGCCGGCGGCCACCCGCACCGCTTGCATTTGCGTGGAAAGCTCGCCCAGCACCCCCAGCGGGGCATGCTGAAACAGGCCCACGGCCTTCAGCAGCAGGATGCGGTCGATGCCCAGCAGCCGATCCGGCGGCGGGGCGGGGTCGGCGCTGAGTCGGGGGCGCGTGCGCGGGCTTGCGGGGTGGCTCATGAGGCGCCGAAAACGCCGGCACAGCACCCGAATCACGCCGCGCCCGATGGCCGGCTCTTCCGCCAGCAGTTCGCTAAAGGTGGCGCGGCTCAGGCGCAACAGCCGGCACGGCTTCAGGGTGTGTACGCTGGCCGAGCGCGGGGCCTGATCGATTAGCGCGAACTCGCCCACGATCTCGCCCGGCCCCAGGCGGGTGATGGCGTGCGGCCCCCTTTGCACCTCCACCTCGCCGTGGAGGAGGATAAACAGGAAATCCTCTTGCGCCCCCTGGCGGATCAATAACTCGTCGGCGCCGGCCTGCACCTCCTCGGCCCGGGGCGCGATCTTGGCCAGCAGCGAGGCGTCCAGGGCGGAGAAGATTTCCACCCCCTTGAGCGCCACCACCTTATCGAATAGCGGATACAGCGGCGGCTCCAGCTCCAGGGGTTCCAGGGTCTGCACCAGGGCGCGAATCTGCGCCGCCGGGTCCTGACGCAGATGCGCCGCCCGGCGACGAAAGCCCGCCCGCTCGGCGCGCCAGAACAGCACCACGCCCAGCTCGCGGACCAACGGCTCCGGGTGATCCAGGAGCGCCTCCAGGTGCGGCTCGGGCAGGCGTTGGCCGCCCTTAAAGGCGGTATGCAGCAAGGCCGCCAACAGCCAGTCCAGGCGCCAGCGCAGGGTCGCGTGCAGCGCCTCGTCGATCCAGCTCGCGGCCTCTGCGGGGGCGGCGGCCTCGGCGCTCGGGTCGAGCAGGGGCAGCAGGCGCGGGCTCAGTTCCCGCGGCAACAGGTTGTCCAGGGTCTCCAAGGCATAGGCCCGTTGGTCCGCGCCGGCGTCGCGGGCGTCCGCCGCCAGCAGGTGATCGCGGGCGCGCAACACGGTTTTGGGCTCGAATTCCAAGGCCAGCAGCAAAAACAGCCGCTCGCAGCTCTGCTGAAAGGCGTGCTCCGCCGCCGGCGCCAGGGGCCTCAGCGCCGGCGCCGCGGCGATGGTGGCGCGGGTCCCCCGCAGCCAGTGGGCCGCCTCCAGCTCCAGTTCCAAGGCGCGCTCCAGTTGCGCCTGCGCCGCGGGCAGGTTGGCGACCTCCGCGGGCTGGCGGCAGCGGTGCAAGCCCCGCAGCGCATGGAACACCAGCTCGCGATCGGCAAGATCGATCTTGCGCAACAGGGCGCGGGCGCTGTGCGCGGTGCAAACCCGCCCATAGGCCTGAATCACCCCCAGGCGCACCGCGCGCGAGGGGTAATCCGCAAACCGGCGCTCTAGCAGCGGGGTCAGCCCCGGATCGGGGTGCGCCAGGGCGCTCACCGCCGCGGCATGCACCGCCGGCTGGTCCAGGTTATCCAACACCCGCGGCCACAGCCGGGGGTTGGCCAGGCGCCCGGCGGCGGCCAGCGCGGCGCGGCGCACCGTGGTGTCGGGATCCCGCAGCAGGTCTTCCAGCGGATCGTAAAACTCGCGCACCCCCACCTCGCCGATCACCTCGGCCCCAAAGCGCCGCTGCGCCGCCGACTCGGCCCCGATGCACTGCAACAAGGCCGCGCCGGCGCGCAACACGCCGCGCATGCCGCCGCTGCGCAACAGCCCCACCATGGCCCCGCGGCGCATGGTCTCGTTCGCATCATCTAAATACGGCAGCACCAGGTCCACCGCGTCGCTGCCCGCAAGCTCCGCATACAGGCGCAGGGCCTGGGCGCGAATGGCCGGGGTGCGCTCATGGGCGATGTGCCCCTCAATGCGATCCATGGGCAGATCGAGCCCGCGTTGGCGGATGTGGCTCAGCACCTCCAGCCGCACCTCCTCCGCCGGATGATCCAATAACGCGAAGATTTGCTCCTGCTCCCGCGGCGAGGGCGCCTGCGGGCTCTCCGCCAGCAACTCCAGCGCATACACCACCTCCGCCGGGTTAGGGCTTTGCAGGCAGCGCAGCAACAGGGTGCGGCATTGGCGGTCGCAATCCCACTGGGCGCCGCCGCAAAAGCGCCGCTTGCCCAGCGCGGCCACCAGGGTCTCCTGATAGCGCTTGCCGAGCACCGAGGCGGCGGCGATCCACGCCATTACCAGCAACAGCAGCAGGCCCGCGATCTCGCGTTGGCCCGGCGGAAACACCTGGGTGATGAGCAGCAGCAACAGCGCCCCGCCGGCGGCCCCGAACTGCTGGGCGATACCGTCCACCGCGGCGTGGGCGCGCGTGCGCTGCTCCTTGGGCAGGGGTTGATAGAGGATCATTTGCGAGGTGCTGGTGAGGGAATAACCCACCTTGTCCAACAGCTTGGTCAGGGTGGTGACCGCGAACACCACGACCACCGGGGCCTCCGCCCAGGTGACCCCGAACACCAGGGCGGCGCAGACCAGCAGCACCGCGGGGATGGCCAACAGCGCCGTCCGCACCCCGAAGCGATTCAACAGCCAGCCCAGACCGAGGCTGCGAAAGCCCAGGGTGGCCACCGCCACCGCCGCGGAGAAGAGCCCCAGAAAGCCCGCCAGGGCTTCGCTGTCCGGATAGCGTTCCGAGGCCCCGAAATAGAACAGATTGTCGACGAAGTAATAGGCCACCATGCTGCTCATGGAGACCGCCGCGATCAGCAGGATATAAGGGTCTTTGAACAGCGGTCGCGCCGGCTCCGGCGCCTCGCCGCCGCCGGCGGCCGGCCCGGGGCCTAGACTGGACCCGGCCGAGGCCTGCCGCGCCAGCGGCCGGCTGCCCAAGTACAACAGCGAAACCGCCCCCAGAGACAGCCACAGCAGGTCCTCGCTGCTCCAATAGGTCACGATCACCTGAATCAGCAGGCCGCCGATTACGGTCGCCAGCACCTCGCCCGTGCCGATGATCCCGAACAGGCGCTTGCTCTGACGCACATCGGTCAGCCGATTGGCCAGCGACCAAAAGACCTGACCGAGCAAGGCGTTTTCAATGCCAAACCACACCGGCAGCGCCATCACCACCCAGCTTGCGCCGGGGCCGTGCAGCGCCAAGCGCTGGGCCAACAGCATCGCCGCCAGAAACGCCAACGCGGTCCCGGTGAGGTGCAAAAAGCTGAGGCCCTTTTGCAGCCGCAGGTAAAAAGCGGTCAGGCCCATCACCGCCAAGGAGGTGGCCAGGTACACATAGGGCAACTGCCCGGCCCCGTAATCACCGAGGAACAGCGAAAAGGCCGCGGCCGCGGTAAAGGTGCGCGCAAGGCCCACCAGCGCCGAGAGGCCGAACAGGCTCAACACCAGGTTCTTCTCGCCTGGTCGGAGGGTTATAAATCGATGCAGCATCAGTTGATCAAGGGGTCCCGCGGTTCTACGGGCGCCGGCGCCCGATTCCTGGGCGTAATCCTACCGTTCCTCGCCCCCCCGCTCCAGCGCCGTCGCTGAGTCCATGCTCGTTCCAGGCCAGGCCCCCTTGCGGACGCCTATCTTGCAAGCCCTAGTCCGCCTGCGCGTGTATAAAGGAAACAACGACCCTTGGGCCTTGGGAACGCAGAGGCCGCGGAGGGGGCTTGGGAGATCGAGGCTTTACTGTGAATCCACCGAGGAGTGGCAGTCCTTGGAGGACTGCCACTCCTTTGCTGCTCTGCGCCCTCTGCGGTCCTCCGCGCGCCCTGCGTTCCGAACAGCCGTTGCTTTGGCGATTCGCGCGCAGGCGCACTCGGCCTATTGCGGCGTCAGCTCCAACTCGGCCACACGCGCCCCCTTGGCATTGATCACCTCAATACGCAGCCGGCCTTGGGCGTCGATGCGCGCGTGGCCGAAGTTGAACCATTCGAGGGCTTGGGCCGGTTGCGCCGCGAAGACTTGATCCAAGCTCTCCGGCGCATGGCTGAAGAGTTGCTCGGTTCCCAGGCTGGCATCGAATCCGGGGTCCGGCAGGGGCAGGGCGCTCAGCGGGCCGGTTACCACCTCGTGGAAGCTGAAGTCCGGGGTCTCGGGGAAGGGCCGGTAGCGGTAGGCGGCGGCAAAATGGGCGTCGGTGGCAATCCAGAGCATATTGCGCACCCCGGCATCGCGGGCGTAGCGCAGGATGCCCCGGGCCTCCTGTTGAAAGCCGGTGTCTTGATCAACGCCGGACCAGCCGTCGCGGCCGTTCTCGGGCGGAAACCCGGTGGGCACGGACAGCGGCACGCTCGATACCACCAGCTTCCAGGTCGCATCGGAGGCGGAGAGACCCTGCTCCAGCCAGGTGCGCTGCTCGCGCCCGAGCAGGGTCTTGGGGTGTTGCGGGTCGTCCGCCTCGGCGTTGCTGTCCCGATACTGCCGGGTGTCCAGCAGGAATAGCTCCAAGTGTCGGCCCCAGCGGTGTTTGCGATACAGTCGCAGCGGCGTATTCGCCGCCGGACGCAGCGGGTTCTGTTCCAGGAACGCGGCCAGGCCCGCCGGCATCAGGTGCTCGGCCTCGGCGGCGGCCTCGGCGGGCGGCGCATCGTGCAACGGGCCGAAGTCGTTCACCACCTCATGATCGTCCCACACCGCATAGTAGGGACGCGACCCCAGCAGCGCGCGCTGCCCGAGGTCGGCCCGGTTGTAGCGCCAATGGGCGCGAAAGCCGGCGAGGTCGGTGGCTGGCGTTGCGGGGCCGGGGATTTGCGGATTGCCGAACAGGCCTTGGTCGAGACAGGCGGTATCGGCGTAGATCATATCGCCGAGGCCGATGAAAAAGTCCGGCTCGGCCTGGCGGATGGTCTCGAAGATCGGGTAGCCGCGGTCGGCGGCGCGACAGGCGTTCTGCCCGCCCAGGCAGCCGCCCCAGGCGAAGCTCAGCGGGGCCGGGTCGGCCGCGGCCGGTGCGGTGACGAAACGGCCGCTCAGGCGCACCCGGGGATTGTCGCGCGCGACCAGGCGGTAGCGGTAGGCGGTGTCCGGCGTGAGCGCCGCGAGTTCGACCTTGGCGCTGAAATCCGCCGCGGGGTCCAGGCGCAACCCTTGTTCCGGTTTGCCTGCCGCCTTCAGTCGCAGTTCGCCCGGGCCGTCGCCTTGGACCCAGAGCAGGGCGCGGTCCGGGCCGACCTCTCCAATGCTCGCATTGAGTTCGGTGAGGGCGGCGGCGGCCGTACTCAGGCCCCACAGCAGGGGCGTCAGCCAAAGTGCGCGCGGCAGGCGCAAAACCAGCGGTCGAATCGGGGTCATGGTGCAAACTCCTCGTTTCTTGACGCCGCTCGGGCAGCGGCATTCTCCACAATCAGGGTGAGTGGTCGGCCCGGCCCGCGGATGGCGCCCAAGACGCGTCGGGGCGGGCCGGTTTGTAGATTGTAAGTTATTGATTGGGCTTTATAAAGCCTGACTGTTCAGGAATTGAACAATTTGCGCGAAGGGCCTGCATCAGCGGCTTGGGAAAGTGTTTCGACGGTTTCTCCACACAGTTATCCACAGGAGGTGTGGAAAAGCCGGCGGCGGCTCGGAAGCGGTTGATTATGCGTCACAGCGCTTGCGCCCCCAAGGGCCGTTGGTGCCGGTATTTGGGTCCGGGCGACGCCGGGTTTCTGCGCGCAAGGCCGTTTCACGGTAGAATTGACCAAGAATCTTAGAGCAACCCTGGAGAGTCGTGATGAAAAGAGTCGGAATCGTCGGTTGGCGCGGGATGGTGGGGTCGGTGCTGATGCAGCGCATGCGCCAGGAGCAGGACTTCGATTTGATCCAAGAGCCGGTGTTTTTTTCCACCTCCCAAGCCGGTCAGGGCGGGCCGGACGTGGGCCAGGGCGCCTCGGTGCTGCAAGATGCCAACGACATCGAGCAGCTTAAGGCCATGGATGCCATCGTCTCCTGTCAGGGCGGGGACTATACCTCCGAGGTGTTCCCCAAGCTGCGCGCCGCGGGTTGGCGGGGGTATTGGGTCGATGCCGCCTCCACCCTGCGCATGGAGCCGGACAGCCTGATCGTGCTGGATCCGGTCAACCATAGGCTGATTGAAGACGCCATCGCCAACGGGACCAAGGACTTTATCGGCGGCAACTGCACCGTGAGCCTGATGCTGATCGCGCTGGGCGGGCTGTTCGAGAAGGGGTTGGTGGAGTGGATGACCTCCATGACCTATCAGGCCGCCTCGGGCGCCGGGGCGCGCAACATGCGCGAGTTGCTGAACCAGATGGGCGGCCTGCACGGCTCGGTGAAGTCGCTGCTCGAAGACCCGTCGTCGGCGATCCTGGAGATCGACAAGGTCGTGGCCGAGACCATGCGCAGCGCCGCCTTCCCCACCGAAGAGTTCGGCGTGCCGCTGGCGGGCAGCCTGATCCCCTGGATCGACAAGGCCATGGATAACGGCCAAAGCAAGGAAGAGTGGAAGGGCAGCGTGGAGACCAATAAGATCCTCGGCCGCGAGGCCAACCCGGTGCCCATCGACGGCCTTTGCGTGCGCATCGGCTCCATGCGCTGCCACAGCCAGGCCTTCACCATCAAGCTCACGCGGGACGTGCCGCTGGACGAGGTGAGCGATATGCTCGACCGCCACAACCCGTGGGCCAAGGTGATCCCCAACGACCGCGAGCGCAGTATTCAGGAGCTTTCGCCCACGGTAGTGACCGGCGGCCTGGACGTGCCGGTGGGGCGCCTGCGGCCGTTGGCCATGGGACCGCAGTACCTCTCCGCCTTTAGCGTGGGCGACCAGTTGCTGTGGGGGGCGGCCGAGCCGTTGCGGCGGATGCTGCGGATCCTGCTCGAAGACGCCTGATCTGCGGCGCCGATTCCTTACGGGGGCGGATCGCCGTCCCCGGTCGCCCTTCATCTGCTACAAGCCTTTGAACTTTCGGTGTTTGTTGCGCGTCGCTTTGGCCTACGCCGGGCCGCAGGCGGGGCCGAAACCGCGGCCCGCGTGGAAAAAATGTGAATAAACGGTGTGCAAACGGCCGGAATTTTGGTAAAACATTATTTATAAGCTATAGTTAGCGCGAATACATCAAGTCATTTCTACACTGCGGCCCCGAGAGAGGCGGCACGAACCTAGGTCTAGTCGGAGAGTTTCGACCAAGTATGCGAGTCCCTTGCGGGCGCCATCGGGTCGGTACTTCAAGGGGAGAAAAATGATCCGCAAATTGTCCCTTGCTGTGGCGCTTGCGATGGGTGTCGCCCCCATGGGGGCCGGGGCGTTGGGATTGGGGGATATCCACCTCAATTCAACGCTAAACCAGCGCCTTCAGGCGGAAATCGATCTCCACTCGGTGGAGAAAGGCGCCCTGAATGGCATCAAAGTCAGCTTGGCATCGCCCGAGGCCTTTGCCCGCGCCGGCCTGAACCGCCCCTTCGAGCTGTCCAAGCTGCGCTTCGAGCCCGAGCGCCTGCCCGACGGCCGGGCCGTGATTCGAGTCACCAGCCGGGAGTCGGTGCGCGAGCCCTACCTCAACTTCCTGCTGGAAATCAATTGGCCCAAGGGCCGGTTGGTGCGCGAGTACAACCTGCTGCTCGATCCGCCGGTGGCCTACCCTGAGGTGGTGGCGGCGCACCGGGCGCAACAGGCCCCGCCGCCCAAGCGCCGGGCGGCCCCGCGCGGCCCGCTGGTGACCAATGCCTCGGGCGTGATCTCGCGCGGCAATGCCCGCGGCAAGGTGGAGGGCGATCAATACGGGCCGGTGCAGCCGGCGGATACCCTATGGAGTATCGCCGCCCGCCTGAAACACCCGGGCGCGGACATGAGCCAAATGGTCATGGCCCTGCAGCAGGCCAATCCGGGGGCCTTCGGCGGCGGCAACGTAAACAACCTGCGCAAGGGCGAGGTATTGCGGATTCCGCCCGCGTCGGAAGTGGCCAGCGTAGACCCGGACTGGGCGGCCCGCGAGTACCGCTCGCAACTGCGCAATTGGGACCCCGCGGCCTGGGATCGGCGCAGCGCCGCCGGGCGTGAATACAGCGCCCCGGTTGCGCCGCAAGGCGAACGCGCCGCCGACCAACCCGCCCAGCCTGGACCCGCAGGGACGGCCCAGCCCGCGGATCAGGCGCGGCCGAAGGATGACGGCGAACTCAAGATCGCCGCGGCCCAGCCCGGCGCGGCCCAGCCCGGGAGCGGGGTGGACGCCAAGGCCCAGCAGCGTATCGAGCGTCTGGAACAGGAACTGACCGTGGCCCAAGAGGCCGCGGAAAGCGCCCGTCGGGAGAGCGAGGAATTCCAATCCCGGCTGGCCGCGCTGGAAGAAACCATTAGCGACATGCAGCGCCTGATGGAACTCAAGGACGCGCAAATGGCCAAGCTGCAGGCGACCCTGGCGGAGGCCGAGCAGGCGCAGGCGGACGAGACCCCGGCCGAGGCGCGGCCGGAGCCGAAGCCCGAGCCGAAACCCGAGGCCGAGCCGGAACCCAAGCCCGAGGTCGAACCGAAACCCGAGGCCGAACCGAAACCCAAGCCCGAGGTCGAACCGAAACCCGAGGCCGAGGTCGAACCGAAACCCGAGGCCGAGCCGGAACCCAAGCCCGAGGTCGAACCGAAACCCGAGGCCGAGCCGAAACCCGAGGCCGAGCCGAAGCCCGAACCCAAGCCGCGCACGGTCGTGGTCAAGGAAGAGCCGGGCCTGATGGGGATGGTGGACGACACCGTCGAAACCCTTAAGGACAACCCGCTGTGGCTCGCCGCGGCGGCGGGCATCCCGGTGGCGCTCGCGTTGCTGATTTTTGGCCTGCGCCGGCGCAAGCAGGGCGATGACGAGCAGCAAGAGAGCATCCTGACCGACACCGACGACTCGTCGGCCCTGTCCGAGGATAGCGACAACCCGATGTCGGGGCTGACCACCGAGGAGACCTCGTTCCTCGACAACCTGTCCACCACCGGCGGGTTCTCCCAGCCGATGTCCGAATCCGACGATTTGGACGCCGACGAAACCTCCTTCCTGAGCGATTTCGTCCCCAGCGACGTGGAGGCCCTGCAAGAGGACACCGGCGAGGTCGATCCGATGGCCGAGGCGGATGTGTACATCGCCTATGGCCGTTACAAACAGGCCGAGGACCTGATCCGCCAGGCCCTGGACAAGACCCCGGACAACGACGAACTGCGCATTAAGCTGTTCGAGGTGTTGCACGCCGGGCAGAACACTGCGGGTTTTCACGCCCTGGTGGCGGAGTCCGAACAGGCGGGCTTCCCGAGCAAGGAGCCGCAGGCCTGGGAAAAGGTCCAAGACATGCAGGCGGACCTGGGGCTGGCCGAGGCCGGCGGCGCAGGCGGGGCGGCCCCGGCGGCCGAGGAGTCCGCAGAGGAAGACCTCGATCTGGGCGCCCTCGGCTTCGACGAAGTGGAGGAAGAGGATAAGGACGCCCCGGCCGCAGAGCAGGCGGCGAGCGACGACGATGATTTCGGCGACCTGGGGCTGGACCTCGACCTCGGCGACATCGATACCGGGTCCGAGGAGGAACAGGCGGAGGGCGGCGAGGACGACCTCGGCGACCTCGACCTCGGCGACCTCGATACCGCGGACGAGGGTGAATCCGCGGCGGCGGACGAAGACCTGGGCGACCTGGATCTCGGCGACCTGATGGGGGATCTCGGCGGCGAGGACGACGAAGAGGAGGCCGCGGCCCCGAGTGCCGCCAAGGATTCCGGCTCCGACGACGATGACCTCGACCTCGGCGACCTCATGGGCGATCTCGGCGGCGACGACGACGACGAGCAGCCGAGTGCAGCGGCCCAAGCCCCGGCGGAGGACGCAGACGATTTCGACCTCGGGGACCTGATGGGCGATCTCGACGGCGACGACGAAGACGACAGTGCAGGGGCCGCGGCCGCGGCGGGCGCCGACGACGAAGACGAAGGCGATTTCGACCTCGGCGACCTAATGGGCGATCTCGGCGACGACGAGGAAAAAGACGACAGCGCAGAGGCCGCGGCCGCCGGCGGCGGTGACGACGACGACTTTGACCTCGGCGACCTGGGGCTGGACATGGAACTCGGCGGCGGTTCAGAGGACTTCACCAACACCGGTCCGGTCAACGAGGACGAGGCGGGGCAGGACGCCGAAGACTTCCTGGGCGGCCTCGATGTGGACGATGACGCCAGCGAGGAACAGAGCTTCGACCTCGATTTGGGCGACACCGACGACGCGCTGGATTCGATCCCGGACCTCGACAACGAGATCGATTCCTCGCCGGGCGAGCAAGAGGGGCTGGAAGTCACCGGCCTGAACAAGCCCGCGGAGGACGACGACGATGACATGGGCTTCTCTTTGGACGGCATGGACGAGGGCGGCGACGGCGAGGCCGGCGAGGCCGACACCATGCTCGATCTCGCCCGCGCCTATGTAGACATGGGCGACGCCGATGGGGCCAAGGACATCCTCAACGAGGTATTGGCGAGCGGCGACGGCGCCCAAAAGGCCCAGGCGCAGAAGCTGCTGGATCAGCTTTGATTGGCGCGTCGGGCGCGCCCGAGCCCAACCCAAGGGGTTGCCGATGAGCCGCATCGCCCTGGGCGTGGAGTACGACGGCGCCTGCTTCCATGGCTGGCAGACCCAGCAGCCGGGGGTGCGGACGGTGCAGGCGACCTTGGAGCGGGCGTTGTCCAAGGTGGCCGACCACCCAGTGCAGGTGCAGGCCGCCGGGCGCACCGACACCGGCGTGCATGGGGCCGGCCAGGTGGTGCATTTCGACACCCGGGCCCAACGCCCCATGCGCGGCTGGGTGCTCGGCTGCAACGCCAACCTGCCGTGCGAGGTGAGCATCAACTGGGCGCAGGCGGTGGACGAAGGCTTTCACGCCCGCTTCTCGGCCCGCAGTCGCAGCTACCGTTATCTGATCCTCAATCGGCTGACCCGCTCGGCGCTGTGGCGCGACCGCGCCGTTTGGCATCATCCGCCGCTGGACGCGGCGCGCATGCAGGCGGCGGCGCGGCACCTGATCGGCCGGCATGATTTCTCCTCCTACCGCGCGGTGGCCTGCCAGGCCAAGAACCCGGTGCGCACCCTGACCCGGTTGGAGGTGACCCGCCGGGGCGACCTGGTGGCGCTCGACGTGAGCGCCGACGGCTTCCTGCACCACATGGTGCGCAATCTGGCGGGGGTGCTGATGGCCATCGGCCAAGGCGAACGCGCCACCGACTGGAGCCGCGAGGTGTTAGACCACCGCGACCGCACCCGCGGCGGCGTCACCGCCCCGCCGCAAGGCCTCTACCTGATGCGGGTGGGGTATGATGCGGCCTTCGGCATCCCCGAGCCGCCGGGCTTGGACTTTGGCGGCTCCTAAGGCTAGTGGCGGGAATACTTAGACCAAGACCGCGGCGGATGTTGTTCGACGCATCCATGCGCCTCACCCCTGGGGGGTTGCGCGAAAATCCGCTGCCGGCGGATTATTGTTCGACGCATCCATGCGCCTCACCCCTGCGGGGCTTGCGCGAAAATCCGCTGCCGGCGGATTTTTGATTCGTATTCAAGGCGCGCCACCCGCGCATAGCGGGCCTATGTAAGGACAGGCGCCGCCGCCGAAGACGGACCAAAAGACCCGCAATAGGGTATAAGAATTTCCAGAAATAGCCCAAACCCAAGGAGTCTTATGACCGACCTCGAAACCCCCTTGTCCCAGGACGAACTCGACACCCTCGACCTGTTCCTGCGTTCGGATCAGTCACCGCCCGAAACCCTGACGGTGGATGAACTGCACGGCTTCCTCACCGCCCTGGTCTGCCTGCCCGAGCGCACCCTCCCCTCGGTCTGGATGCCGGTGGTCTGGGGCGGCAGCCAAGAGCCCGGATTCGAGGACCTGGACCGGCTAGAGGCCATGCTGGCCCTGATGATGCGCATGCACAACAACATCGCCGTGCAACTAAAGGACGAGGCCTTTCGGCCGCTGCTATCCCGCGCGGTAGACGCCGCCGGGGTGGCATTCACCTCGCCCCAAAAGTGGTGCGAAGGCTTCGTGCGCGGCATCGGCCTCAACGCCGAACACTGGTCCGGCGCCCTAGAAACCCTCGCAGAGCAAACCTCCGCCATCGCACTCCTCGCCGGCATCGGCGAGCGCGCCCCCGAAGTCGACCAAGCCCTACAAGACCCCAACACCTTTCAAGCCCTAACCGACAGCATCCCCGAGCGGGTGCAAAAAATCCACCGCCACTTTTTGAACTAGCCCAGGCGCAGAATCATAGGGGCTGAGTGCTGAGTGCTAGGGGCTAGGGGAGTCTGCTCGCCCCCAAGCCCCAGCGTGGAGACGTATGCCGGGCAAAACACCGGTCCCTAAGCGGTTGCAAACTCGCCATGGAGTACACGCCTGGGCGTGTGCGCGCCAGCCCTAAACAGCTCGAAGGCCGAATTCCGAGGCCTCCTCGCCCTCACGCCCCAGCGCGGGGACGCATGCCCGGCGCTCCAGCGCCGCTGCCGAGCCAAGCCCAGGCGGTAAAACGCAAGGCCACGAGTTCACCCCAGTGCAGCTTCCTGGGAGACGTTTTCGATGATGAAACCTGACCGCGTCCTGCGCTAAACTGTCGCCATGGCGAACACCCACGACCCGGCCTACGTCCAGCTCTACGCCCATCCGCAGATGGTGGAGGACCTGCTGCGTGGTTATGTGCATGAAGACTGGGTGGCGGAGGTGGACTTCGCCACCCTAGAGCGCATGCCCGACAGCTTCGTCAGCGACAGCCTGCGCGACCGCGCGGACGACATCATCTGGCGGGTTCGCTGGGGCAAACGCTGGCTGTATCTATACCTGCTGATCGAGTTTCAATCCAAGGTAGACGATCTCATGGCCGTGCGGATGCTCACCTACGTCGGCCTGCTGTATCAGGACCTCAAGCGCACCGGCCGTCTCGACCCCGGGGCGCCGCTGCCGCCGGTGCTGCCCATCGTGCTGTATAATGGAGATGCGCCCTGGAACGCCTCGGACAACCTTGAAGCCTTGGCTGAGACGAACCTGCCGCCGTCGCTGGCGCGCTTTCAGCCCCAGTTGCGCTACCTGCTGCTCGACGAGGGCCGCATTGCCGAACACCCGGACCCGGAACTGCGCAACCTCTGCGCCGCGCTGTTTCAGTTGGAATTCAGCCCCGATCCGGATAACTTTCGTGCGCTGTGGGACCGTCTGTTCGACTGGCTGCAACGGCCCGAGCAAGACAGCCTGCGGCGGGCTTTCATCGCCTGGGCCAACCGCATCGGCCTGCGCCGGCATTTTCCGGACGTAACCATCGGCGAACTCTACGACGCACAGGAGATTAGCAAGATGTTAGCCAACCCGCACACCGACTGGACGCAGAAGTGGAAACAGGAAGGCCGCCAAGAAGGTCACCAAGAAGGCGAAAGCGCGCTGCTGCTGCGCCAGCTCAAGCGCCGATTCGGTCCGCAGTTGCCGGGCTGGGTAGGGGCGCGCATCCAGGCGGCGAGCATCGAACAACTGGAGGCCGGGGCGAGGCCTTTGTGGACGCCCATGCCTTAGAGGACATTTTCGGTGATGAAGCCTGAGCGCGGCGCAGGCTAAGGGGCCTCCGGATGTGGGCGAGTACCGGCGTCCATCAATAGATGCGTTGGCCCAAAGTAACTCCATCATCCGGGGTGTCGGTCTGCCTATGTGGCCGTTAGTGCTTGGTGCGGCGTGCTTGGCGCTTAGCTCCTAGCTCCTAGCTCCTAGCTCCTAGCTCCTAACTTCTAACTTCAAACTTTTAACCCGCGGCGAAGTAGTCGGCCAGGAATTGGTCGAAGGGAGATTCCTCGCGGGCCGCGATCGCCGCTAGTTCTGCGACGGAGCGCTGCGCTTCTTGTTCGAACAGGCGGCTGCGCTCGGGGTCGGGGGGCAGGTTGTCGAAGTAGGTCTTGTGTTTGTGCGACATCCGCCAGGCGAATTGGAAAAAGCCTTCTTGGTTGTCGGCCATTGTCGCGAGCATGCGCGCCGACGGGGTCAAGTCCGGGTCTTCGACCGCCCCGCGCTGCTGGCGCAGGGCGCCGGCATAGGGGCCGTCTTCGGCGCCGCCGTCGAGTAGACGGCACACGGGGGCCAGGGCGTCGCAAATCTCGCCGCCCCATTCGCGCAACCCGAGGCTGCGGCCCTGGCGCTTGAGCAGCAGCCGGGGGTCGCGTCCGCGATGCGCCGCATCGGTCAGATTGCGGTCGATTTCCTCCCGCTCCAGGTCGCTGATGGGCGGGCTGTCCTGCAATAGGCAGAACAGCATAAAGGCCTCGATGAAGCGCCCTTGCTCGGCGCTGATGCCCAGCGGCTGGTAGCTGTTCAGGTCGAGGGAGCGCAGCTCGACATAGCGAATGCCTCGCTTGTGCAGCGCTGTGGTGGGTTTTTCCAGCCCCTGGAGTATCTGTTTGGGGCGCACCGTGGAGTAATATTCATTCTCGATTTGCAGGATGTTGGCGTTCAATTGCTCATAGCGCCCATCGACCTTGACCCCAAGGCGTTGCCATTGCGGGCAGGGGGTTTCGATGGCCGCACGCAGGCTATGCAAATAGGCCGGCAGGTCGTCGTAGCAGGCGCGAATGCCCACGCCCTTTTCCTTGCGGTTGGTGTAGCCGATATCCCCCATGCGCAAAGAGGTGGCATAGGGTTCGTATAGGGTGCCGCGGTCGAACGGTTCGAGCGAGGTGGGACGACCGCCGACGAAGGATTTGCACACCGCCGGCGAGGCGCCGAACAGATAGGGGATCAGCCAGCCGTAGCGTTGCAGGTTGCGCACCAGGGCCATATAGGCGCGGTCGCTGAAGGCGCGGGGCTCCGCCCGGGGGTCTTCGATGCGCCGATAGGCGTCCCAAAAGGCGTCACTGAAGGAGTAATTGAAATGCACCCCGGCGATTACCTGCATCACCCGCCCGTAGCGGTGCCCGAGGCCTCGCCGATAGACGGTTTTCATGCGTCCGGGGTTGGAGTCGCCGTAGCGGGCGATGCGGATGCTGCGCTCGCCCTCCAGGACGCAGGGCATGGAGGCGCTCCAGAGGATTTCCTCCTCCAGCGCGCCATAGACGAACCGATGCGCATCGCACAGGAAGGCCAGCGCGGCCTCGATTTCGCCGAAGGCGGGGGTGACGAACTCCAGCAGCGCCTCGGAGTAGTCAGTGGTGATGAAGGCGTTGGTCAAGGGGGCGCCGAGGCTGCGCGGATGGTCCTGCCTGGAGATCACGCCCTCGCGGGAGACCCGAAGGCCTTCTTTTTCCAGGCCGATCAGGCCACGGAATACGCCCGCCTCGGCGGCGTTTTGAATGCGCCGCAGGCGTTGTTCGAACAAGGAATACAACAGAGCCGCCTTTATGATCGGGGGGACGGCCGCCACGGCGGCGGCGGCCGCCGGCAGGACAGGCTCGCCGCAGACGATTGCCGGGAAAAAGACATCGGATTACGCTGGGTTTTGGCTGGCCGAGGGGGCGCGGCCACCGGCCCCTAGCGGGCTAGGTAACGCTTGCCGCAACGCCCTCGGCGGACGCAAGGCCCTGTGCGATGGTCGATTATTGGACCGAAATGGCCTCAGTCCACCATCGCCGAGCGCGGGCGTTGGTCCGTCACATAGTCCGCCAGGATGCGGGCCGCCTCTTTGGCCGCGATGCGCTCCACCCGCTTGCGCTCGTCTTCACGCTCGGCGCTGCTCTTGTCCGGCTCCTCGGCGCCGTCCTCCGGCTCGGGCGCCAGCCCTACCGCGGCGCGTAACTCATTGTTGAGGCGCTTGCGCTCCGCCTCTCGCCGATCCCACTCCTTGCGCCGTTCGCGCTCGTTGAGGCTCACCGCCTTTTTCTCTTTGGCCTCCTGGACCAGGCCCTCCTCGGCCACCAGGAGTTGAAAGGCCGCGTCACCGACGATGCGGCGACCATGGCGCACCCGCAGGCTGTCGAGCGGGCCGAGCTTGACCTTACGGTAGTCGGCGGCATCGATCTTGCCCCAGGGCAAGGCGTTTTCCAGCGAGCGCTCGCCATGGTCCTCGGAGGCGGTGGAGGTGGGCAATACGATATCCGGCACCACGCCCTTGAATTGGGTGCTGCCGCCGTTGACGCGAAAGAACTGGGCCATGGTCAGGCGCAGGCGCCCGAGGTCTTCGCTGTTGCGGAACACGAAGCGGTTGAGGTCGATTAGGGTCTGCACCGTGCCCTTGCCGAAGGTGGGCTCGCCGATGATGATGCCGCGACCGTAGTCCTGAATGGCGCCGGCGAAGATCTCCGAAGCGGAGGCGCTATACCGGTCCACCATCAACGCCAGCGGGCCGTCGTAGAACAGCGCCGGGTCCGGGTCTTGTTCGATGTCGAGGCTGCCGTCGGAGCGCTTGACCTGCACCACCGGCCCCTCGGGGATGAACAGCCCGGTGAGTTCGGTGGCCTCGGTGAGGGCCCCGCCGCCGTTGCCGCGCAGGTCGATCACCACCCCGTCCACGCGCTGGTCCTTGAACTCGCCGAGCAGCCGGCGCACGTCCTTGGTGGTGCTGCGGAAGTCTTCGTTGCCCTCGGAATAGCCCTCGAAGTCGCGATAGAAGGTGGGCACCTCGATCACCCCGATGCGCACGTCCTGCATGCCCTCAAGGCCTTCGAGGGTGTAGCTCTGAGCGGCCTGGTCCTCCAGCTTGATCTCGTTGCGCACCAGCTCGATTTCCTTGGACGGGCCGTCCGAGCCGGACGACTTGGGCAGGATGCGCAGGCGCACCACCGAGCCCTTGGGTCCGCGGATTAGGTCCACTACGTCTTGCAGCCGCCAGCCCACTACGTCCTCCATCGCCCCGTCATGCCCCTGGGCCACGCCCGCGATGCGATCGCCCTCGTGCAGTTGCCCGCTAACGCCCGCCGGGCCGCCGGGCAGCACCCGCTCCACCTCGGTATATTCGTTGTCTATGCTCAACACCGCGCCGATGCCCTCCAGCGACAGCCGCATGTTGATGTCGAAGTTCTCCGCCACGCGCGGCGACATATAAGAGGTGTGGGGCTCCAGCGCCAGGGTGTAGGCGTTAATGAAGGTGCGGAACACGTCGTCCGCGTTAAGCTGGGCGGTGCGCCGCAGAATGCCTTGGTAGCGCTCGTGCAGGGTCTCCTTGATTTCGTCCTCGGGCTTGTCGGCTAGGCGCAGGCTGAGGACATCGTTCTTCACCCGTTTGCGCCACAGCTCCTCCAGGGCCTTAGTGTCCTCGGCCCAGGGGGTGTCGCTGCGGTCGAAGCGATAGGCCTCGTCGCGGGTGAAGTCGAACTCCTGCTCCAACATCTTTTCCGCATAGGCCACCATGCGCTCCACCCGCAGGCGGAAGATGCGGAAGATGCGGAAGCCGGGCTCGAGGTCGGCCTCTCGCAGGGCGTCGTCGAGTTCGGTGCGGTAGTGCTCGAAACCCTCGAGGTCCTGCTGGGTGAAGTAGCTGCGATTGGGATCGAGGGACTCCAGGTAGCGCTTGAACATGGCCGCGGACAGCGCATCATCGAGCGGCGCGGCCTGGTAATGATACTTGTTCACCACCTTGGTGATGATCAGCGCCGCCTGCCGATGGTCGCGGGAGGGCTGGAGTTCTTCCAGCGGCACCTCCGACGGCTTGGCCGGCGCCCCGGCGCTGACCAGCAGACCCAGCAGAAAAACGAACCACAGGCGAATAGACATCTGACTTCCTCGATCGAACATTTGTGATTTCGACCCCGGACTTAGGCCTGGGGTTCGCTCCAACGGTCGTGGCCGCTCCCTCGATTTACAAGCGCTAGCCTGCACCTACCGGGCAAATTCTACTCCGCCCGCCAGCCGGGCGCCACCGGCGGGCGCAATCCGACGCTCAACGCCAGGTACTCGGGCGACTCCGGATCAAGGAACCCGTGCCGGATCAGGAAATCGATCACCACCAGGTTGCAGTTGGGCTTGAAGTCGTCGCTGTCGCGCACCACGGCCGCCACCTCCGCCACTGGCAACAGGGCGTATTCCTGCATTTCGCCGTCGGCGCAGCGGGGGCGGAAATCCGCCGGCAGCTCCAGGTCGTAGCAATACAGCGTATCGGGCTTATAACCCTTTTCGTTTTCGGCATTATAGGTGATAGCGCCCACCGGACGCGCCCGCGCGGCCAGCTCGGGGCCGAGGCCGGCCTCCTCCGCGCATTCCTTGAGCAGGTTTTGGCGCAGGCTCAGCCCCCAGGGCAGCCCGCCGGCGGCCAGATTGTCCAGCCGCCCGGGGAAGTTCACCCGATCCGCCGCGCGCCGGCCGATCCAAAGCCGCAACCCGTCGCCGTCGCGCACCCAGCCGTTCAGGTGCTGGCCGAAGGCGCGCAGCCCGAAATAGGGCGCGGCGGCGCGATCAATCAGCGCCACGGCCTGGTCGCGCGCGCCGGGCGTGACCGGATAGGGCTCGCCGTGCAGGCGGCTGATCAGCCCCGCCTCCAGCAAGGCCGCGGTGATTTCGCGAAACCGAGCCGAAAGCGCCTCGAACCCCGCCGCCGGGGCTTGCAGGCGCACCCCGTCCGCGTCGTGTTGGAACCAGTGCGGCCAGGCCCGCAGCCCCTGGGCGAACGCCAGGCGCAGCCGGCCCACCGCTTGGTCGGCGACGAAAAACGGCACGAAGCCCGCGGGATCGTGATTATTGCAGGCCCGAATATGCCGCAGGAAGCCGCTCACGGCCGCTCCTCCCCGGGCGCGAGGTCCGGCAAAATGGTGCAAATCACCGAGCGTTGCCTGCGCGGGCCGTCGAATTCACAAAAAAAGATATTCTGCCAGGTAGACAGCCCGAGCAGGCCATTGATTATCGGGATGGTTTCGGAAGGCCCCACCAAACCGGACTTCAAATGGCTATCGCCGTTGCCGTCCTGCGCGTCGTGGCGCCACACGCCGCGGGGAATCAGCTTGCGCAACAACTCCACCACGTCCGTTTGCACGCTATCGTCGAAGTTTTCCTGAATCATGATCCCCGCGGTGGCCCCCTGGGCATACACCGCCACCAGGCCGTCGCTCACCCCGCTCTCGTTGACACAGGCGATCACCTGCGGGGTGATGTCCAGCAGGGTCTCGCGGGCGTCGGTGCGCAGATGAATGGTCTTTCTCATGGCTCTTTCTCCGCCGTTTTGACCCGCCCCCAAAGCGCGTCCATTTCCGCCCGGCCGGCCTGCTGCGGACCCGACCCCGTGTCCGCCAGCGCCGCCTCCAGCGCCCGAAACCGCTGTTCGAACCGGCCGCTGGCCTGCCGCAGGGCGGATTCGCTATCCACCCCGGCATGCCGTGCTAAGTTTACACAGGAGAACAGCAGGTCGCCGATCTCCGCCTCCAGCTCCGCCTTGGCCGCACCCCGGGCCGACCCCGCCTCCGCCGCGGCGAGTTGTTCGCGCACCTTCGCCAACACCCCCGCAACGTCCGCCCAATCGAAACCGACATCCGCCGCCCGCCGTTGCAGCTTGTGCGCCCGCAACAGCGCCGGCAGCGCCTGGGCCACGCCGTCGAGGCGACTCATCGACTGCGCCTTGGCCGCACGCTCGGCGGCCTTGTGCCGCTCCCAGGCCCGGCGCTGCTCCGCGGCATCCGCCACCTGCGCACCGCCAAACACATGCGGGTGCCGACGCAGCATCTTGGCGCAAATCGCCTGCACCACATCCTCGAACCCGAACCGCCCCTGCTCCCTGGCCATTTGGGCATAGAACACCACCTGAAACAACAGATCCCCCAACTCGTCGCGCAGCTCGTCCATGTCACCCCGCTGGATGCTATCGGCCACCTCATAGGCCTCTTCAATGGTGTAGGGGACGATGCTCTCGAAGGTCTGCCGCCGATCCCAGGGGCAGCCGTGCTGCGGATCCCGCAGGGCCGCCATAATCTCCAAAAGCTGTTGCATAACGCCTCCAAAAGCGGCTTGGCCGCTGCGCGAAAATCAGGCTCAGACCGCCTCTCAGACAGCCTCTCAGGGCCAAGGATGCAGTTTGGCCGCCAGGCTCTCGACCAGGGTCAAATAGCTGTGATCGGTCCACAACGGGGCCGACAACAGCGCCATAAGATTGCCCGCAATCACCGCCAACGCCAACCAATCGCCCAGGGTCAGTTTCTGCCGCCACGGCAGGTCCGCAGGCAGCGCCGCGTGGCGCAATTCGTGGCGCCGGTTCTCCGCCGCCACCACCAGCGGCAGCCCCTGGCGCCGCGCCCGCTGCATATCCGCCCGCCGAAACAACACCACCCGCGCCGAAAACAGGGTATCCACAAAGGGCTTGCCCAGCCCGCGCACGAAGGCCCCCAGCTTGCCCAGCCGGATCCCGAAGAAACCGGCGCGGGTCACGCTCTGCGCCCCCGCCGCCCCCAGGGTGGCCCCAGTGTAGCCGGCGATGGTCAACGCCAAGCAGACCAGGGCCAGGTCGTACTTCAGGTCCCATAGGGTCCAGGCCAGCCGATGGCGCCCCGCCGGATAACCCAAATAGGTCTTTTTCAGATACTCCAGCACCAGATGCACGCCGACGATCAGCAGCAGCCAAAAGTAGCCGATGAGAATACTCAAAACCAAGGTTAAACCGATATACAGGCCGCCGAACCAAAGGCTATGATCGTGGCGCACCACCCACAGCCGCCAAGGCCCCAGGACGCGGCGCTCGATCCGCCGGGAGTCTTCCTCGGCCGCCGCCGCGGCGCGCGCGCGCGCCGCCTCCAGCTCTGCCGGCTGTGTTTTCGGAAACTTTCGCATCACCTGACCCCGGGATTGCAGCGCTTCGCCATTCGATTTCAGCGCCCCAACAGACCCGCCAAGAATACAGGATGCGCCGCGCCCAAGGTAGACCGCGCGCCCAAGCCGCTTGCAGCGCACGGGGATCGTCCGTATTTTTGCATCATTGGCGGCAAGGCTTAGACCCAGCTTGCGCCGGATTCGGGTTCGCCAACCCGGCCCGGCAACCGCCGCACAGCCAATCACCCCCGGGAGCCCCATGCAGACCCGATTCATCGACCGCCTCGAAGACATCCCCGCGGAACAGTGGAACCGCCTGCGCGGCGCGGATTCCAACCCCTTCCTGAGCCATGAATTCCTCGCCGCCCTGGAACGCCACGGCTGCGCCAGCGCCAAATGGGGCTGGATGCCCGAGCACCTGACCCTGTGGGACCAGGGCGGCCGGCTGCTGGGCGCAACGCCCTTGTACCGCAAGTACAACTCCTACGGCGAGCTGGTGTTCGACTGGGCCTGGGCGGATGCCTGGCAACGCGCCGGCGGCCGCTATTACCCCAAACTGGTGGCGGCCGCACCCTACAGCCCGGTGACCGGCCCGCGACTGCTGAGCGCCCCGGAGGCGGACCGGACCGCGGTGCGCCGACAACTGAGCGAAGAGGCGTTAGAGTATGCGCGGAGTTCCGGCGCATCGTCGTTGCATTGGCTGTTCCCCGAAGCCGAAGAGACGGCCTTTTTGGCCCCGGCCGAGGGGCCTTTTCTGGCCCGCAACGATTGCCAATTCCACTGGCGCAACCGCGACTATCGCGATTTTCAGGACTTTCTCGACCGCTTCACCGCGCGCCGCCGCAAGCAGGTGAAGCGGGAGCGGCGGCGGGTGCAAGAGGCCGGGGTGGAGATCGAGGCCCTGCCCGGCGCCGCGGTGAGCGACGAACAATGGCGCACCTTTTATCGCTTTTACGAATCCACCTTCGATAAAAGGGGCGGACACGCCACCCTGACCCTGGATTTCTTTCGCGACATCGGGCAACGCCTGGGGGATCGGGTGCTATTGATCCTGGCCCGGCAGCAAGGCCGCGAGGTGGCCGGGGCCTTCTGCATGCGCAGCGACGACACCCTATACGGCCGTCACTGGGGCTGCGACGCAGACTTCCACAGCCTGCACTTCGAGGCCTGTTACTACCAGGGCATCGACTACTGCATCCGCCACGGCCTCCAGCGTTTCGAGCCCGGGGCCCAGGGCGAGCACAAGGTCTGGCGGGGCTTCGAGCCAGTCATGACCTGGTCCGCCCACTGGCTATCCGACCCCGGCTTTCATCGCCTGATCGGCCGCCACCTGGAACAGGAGCGGGCGGCCGTCGCCGACTACATCGAAACGATTCGGGAACACCTGCCGTTTCGACGGGGGGATTGAGCTTGCGCGCCGCCCCGGCCCGCACTCGAAGGACAGGCGCTTAGCAACGCAGCGGGCGCAGAGAACCGCAAAGAGCGCAGCGAGATCTGCTAGTCGAATAGGATGCGCCGAGTGCCGCGAGGCGCATCACGAAACCGAAGCGATGCGCCTCGTTCCTCGGCACATCCTATGCCAGACGCGAGGAGACTGCCAACGACGCCCCTCTCGCCAAGACGCAGAGCGCGCAAAGAAAAGCCAACAACCGGGGCGCCCTTGGCGCGAATAACGGACCGATTTCGACCGCCTAGGCGGCACCTGGCCGCAACGGCGACCAGGCCTTCGATCCCCATCCTCGCGCTCACCCTAGGCCCGGGCCATCATGATCTTACCCTTGGCCTTCATGCCCACGAAGTTGACGAATTCCTCGAAATTCTCATACCCCATCTTCTCCGCCTGTTGCACCAACGCCCCGATAATCTCGCGGGTATCGGCGATTTCTTCATGACCGCGGCCGCAGCCCTGGCAATGGGTTCCGTCTTGGGTGCAGTTGTCGCCGCCGCGGCAAGGACTGAATTGCATGACTGATCGCTCCTCATAGAAAATCGAATGAAATCGGCGAACCGGCACGCCCGGCCGCCCAAGCGCGGCTATACTCGCAAATTTCCGCCGCCAAGGGAACGGCTTTTGTCCTTGCGTTTTCCTTGGAAATTAGCTAATCAAGGTGCGCCTGAGTATCGGAAACAACCCAGACGCCATCGGAACGCAGAGCACGCGGAGAACCGCAGAGGGCGCAGAGAGGAAAAGGTTTTTTCTTGGCGCCCTTCGCGTCTTGGCGAGAGCGGGCCTTCGGCGCCCGATCGACTCGTGCCAGGAATAGGCTGTGCCGAGGAACGCGGCGCATCGCTTGGACGCGTGCGGGGCCGTGGCGAAATGGGGCCATTGACCGCGAATGGACACGAATGGACGCGAATACCCAGTTCGCTGCAGGCGGAACCTAACACGCCTTGGGGGGCGTGACTTGCACCGGGGAGGGAACCCTTCGTGCAACCAACCGCCCATGGGCGCCCCGGCTTTTAACCACCCCCCTCTGCACCCTCTGCGGTCCGCGGTACCCTCTGCGTTCCTAGATGGCGTTGTTTCCGTTATTGGTGCGCAGCGTACTAGACCCTATGATGCGCCTCGCTGCGCTCGGCACATCCTATGCGGCGGTCCCGGGCCGCCCCGGGCCGGGGAGGGAACCCTTCATGCAACCAACCGCCCATGGGCGCCCCGGCTTTTAACCACCCCCCTCTGCGCCCTCTGCGGTCCGCGGTACCCTCTGCGTTCCTAGATGGCGTTGTTTCCGTTATTTACCCGCAGGCGTACTTGTACCATCAACCAACCTCGCGGGGCGCTTCGCGACCACCCTCCCCCACCCCGCACAGACGGTGAAAACCAAAAGGCAAAATCACTGTCCGCCGCGCACCAACCGGAGGGCGTAGTTGTTGTTCCGGCCGTAGTTGTAGTCGTACCCATTGTAGAAA